>NZ_JBFRFV010000036.1:0-45268 GCF_052115005.1 Massilia sp. 2TAF26 | reverse complement strand
GGTCGTAGGCCTTGGCTTCGCCGCCGAATTTCTTCGACAGAACGGTTGCGATTGCAGCCGTCAGGGTGGTTTTGCCGTGGTCAACGTGACCAATGGTGCCGACGTTGACGTGCGGCTTGGTCCGTTCGAATTTACCTTTTGCCATTCTTGACTCCTAAGATCCTAACGATGTTTGAAATTACCAGGCACGCCTGACGGTCGAAGACTACGACTGCCGTACTAAATTCTGGTGCCCTTGACGTGGATTGAACACGTGGCCTCTCCCTTACCAAGGGAGTGCTCTACCACTGAGCTACAAGGGCTGATTTGAAACTGGAGCGGGTGAAGGGAATCGAACCCTCGTCATAAGCTTGGAAGGCTTCAGCTCTACCATTGAGCTACACCCGCACGAGGCACTTCTCAACTCAACTGCTTTCGATTCACAACACGATCAACGCTTTTTTGGTGGTGGGGGCTGGATTCGAACCAGCGTACTCAGAGAGGGCAGATTTACAGTCTGCTGCCTTTAACCACTCGGCCACCCCACCCGCGAAGAACCGCAGAGTATGAAGCACGGACAAACTACTGTCAACTATTGTTTTATCAGAACTGATCCGACTCACATAGTGTCGTTGCTTCGGGGCGTGATTGTAGCGACCCAAGTGCAAGTCTGCAAGGGCTGTTTTGCAAATTAGCGCCCTGCCCTCGTCCACGGCGCTAGACTGGCTTCATCGGCGAGGACGAACATGGCGCGCTCAGCAGCAAGCAAAGCACGGTGGTACTGGCCGCAACTCCTGCTGGCCGGGCTGGTGACCGTCGGTGTGTACGGGGCCGCGCGCTTCCTCACCGACCTGCTCGCCCTTCCTCCCGGCTATGCCACGCCGGTCTTCCTGCCGGCCGGCGTCGGCCTCGCGCTGGCGGTCACCGGAGGCTGGCGGGTGCTGCCGGCCATCGCGCTGGGCGCTGCCCTGCTGCACCTGCCCGGCGCCTGGCTGTCCCCGGAGGCGGCGCCGGCCGCCGCATGGGCGGCGATGGCCGTCACCACCTTCGGCTCGGTGCTGCAGGCCTGGCTCGGCGCGCTCTGGTTCCGGCGCCTGATACGCCCTGGCCTCGACTCGGCGCGCGACGTCGGCCGCTTCCTGATGCTGGCCCCGGTCATGAGCCTCATCAACGCCACCCTCAGCGTCTCCGCCCTTTATTTGCTGGGCCTGATTCCGCCCGCCGAACGCGCGGCGAACTGGATCAACTGGTGGGCCGGCGACACCATCGGCGTGCTGCTGGCCGCGCCCCTGGTCTGGATCGCCTGCGGGCGCCCGCGGCCGCTGTGGCGCCAGCGGGCGCCGCTGGTGGGCATTCCGCTGGTGCTGGCGGCCGGCGCCGTGGTGGCGGTCTACGAGCAGGCCGTGCACTGGGAAACCCAGCAGCACCTGCAGCCCTACCGGGTGAAAGCCCAGGAGGTGGCCGACGGCCTGCAGGCCGAGATGAACGAACACGAGCGCTTCGTCGGCACCTTCGCCCGCACTCTCGGCGCCGACGAAAAATACATGGCGCGCGACAAGTTCCTGCGCATCGCCAGCGGCTATGTGGGTGGACGCAGCGACATCCTTGCGATCAACTGGATCGTGCCGGTGGCCCGGGCCGAACGCAGCGCCTTCGAAGCCTGGGTGCGCGCCGAGGTCGACCCCGGTTTCCCGGGTCTGCGCGATCTCGGCCTCGGCCGGGCGATGTATCCGGCCGGCGAACGCGATCAGTACCTGCCGGTGCTGTACACCTGGCCACCCGCAAACAACGGCTTTCGCGGCATCGACTACCTGACCGCGCCCGGACGTGCCGACGCGGCCGAGCGCGCCCTGCAGAGCAATCAGGCGGTAGCGACGGCGCCGCTCGAACTGGTCCGCAACGGCAACCCCGGCATCACCCTGTTCCGTTCGGTGGGCGAGCCGGGCCGGTCGCCGGTCGGGCTGCTGGCCCTGGTGCTCGACGTGCCCGCCTTCGTCACACAAGAAGTGCGGCGCAGCGGCTTCGGCGGCTTCCAGCTCAGCCTGACCGACGTCACCGACGCCACGCCGCACCCGCTGCTGGGCGACATGCGGCGGCCGTTCCGTCCGTTCGACTATCCGGTCAAGCTGGGCTTCGGCGGACGCAGCTACATGCTGCGCTTTTCGCCGACCATCGCCTACCTCGAAGAGCAGCGCGGCCTGGTCAGCTGGACGGTGCTGACCTCGGGCCTGCTGCTGACCGCGCTGCTGGGCGCGCTGCTGCTGCTGATCAGCGGCGAGCGCGCCGCGGTCGACGCCCAGGTACGGGACCGCACCACCCGCCTGCGCGACCGCGAGGCGCGCCTGCAGGCCATCCTCGACAACGCGGGCGACGCCATCGTCACCGTCGATGCCGGCGGCGTGGTGGTGTCGGCGAATCCGGCCACGGCGGCGCTGTTCGGCTATCCGCAGGCCCACCTGCAGGGCCTGGACTTCACCACCCTGGTGCCGGGCACCGACGGCGAGGACGGCGCCGCGCTGCTGACGCGCCTGGCCCGGGCGCCGCTTGATGAGCGCGAACTCGACGGCATCAATGCGCGCGCCGAACCTTTTCCGCTGGCGGTCACGGTGTCGCAGGTGGAGCTGCCGGCCGAGCGGCTGTACGTCTGCATGTTGCGCGACCTGACCGAACAGCACCGCTCGCAGGCCCATATCCACCGCCTGGCCCACCACGACCCGCTCACCGGCCTGGAAAACCGCGCCGCGCTCGGCATGCGGCTGGAGCAGCAGCTGGCCCAGGCGCGCCGCTCGAACCTGCCGCTGGCGGTGCTGTTCATCGACCTCGACCACTTCAAGAAGATCAACGATTCGCTCGGCCACCAGGCCGGCGACCAGCTGCTGGTGGGCGCCAGCGCACGCATGAAGGACCTGCTGCGCGACGTCGACACCCTGGCCCGTCTGGGCGGCGACGAATTCATCATCGTGCTGGGCGGCCCCCTGAGCCCGGACAGCGTGACGACGGTGGCGGTGCGCCTGGTCGAATCGCTGCAGCAGCCCTACTACCTGAACGGCATCACCGCGCACAGCGGCGCCAGCGTGGGCGTGGCCCTGTTCCCGGACGACGGCCTGGATGCCGAGACCCTGGTGCGCCACGCCGACATGGCGATGTACGCCGCCAAGCGCGACGGCCGCGGCAATTTCCGCTTCTTCTCGCCGGCCATGAACGCCGCCACCCATGAGCACCTGATGCTGGAAAACCGGATGTGGGCGGCGCTCGAGCACGGCGGCTTCGAGGTCCACCTGCAGGCCCAGGTCGCGCTCGACACCGGGCGCGTGATCGGCGCCGAGGCGCTGCTGCGCTGGCACGATCCGGAGCTGGGCAGCATCGAGCCGGCCCGCTTCATCCCGATCGCCGAGGAGTGCGGCCTGATCCTGCCGCTCGGCGACTGGGTGCTGGGACGCGCCATGGCCCTGCTGATGGAATGGCAGCGCGAGGGCCTGGGCGGGCTGCGCCTGGCGGTCAACCTGTCGGCGCGCCAGTTCGGCGGCGGCGCCCTGCTGGCGCGCCTCGACCAGCTGCTGATCGAGCACCCGATCGACCCGTCGCGGCTGGAACTGGAGATCACCGAGACGGCCGCCATGCTCGACCCGGAAAACACCCGCGCCCTGCTGCGCCAGCTGCGTGCGCGCGGCTTCAAGCTGGCGATCGACGATTTCGGCACCGGCTATTCCTCGCTGGCCTACCTGAAGCTGTTCGCGATCGACCGCATCAAGATCGACCGCGGCTTCGTGAAGGACATCGAGCACGACCCGAACGACGCCGCGATCGTCGGCGCGACCATCGGGCTGGCGCACTCGCTCGGGCTATCGGTGGTGGCGGAAGGGGTGGAGACGCCGGCGCAATGGGGCTTCCTGCGCGACAAGCGCAGCGACGAAGCCCAGGGTTTCCTGTTCGGACGGCCGATGCCGGCGCGCGAATTCGGCGACTTCGTCAGGGCGCAAGCGCAGCCAGTACCTGGCCCTTGAGCGCCTTGATCAGCGAAGTCTCGTCCGGCGGCACGCCTTCCGGCGCGGTCTGGGTGCGGTCGGCATAGAACAGGCCGAGCTGGGCCTGTCCCACCACCAGCGGCAGCACGATGAAGCTTTTCGCATCCGGCAGCAACTGGCGGTGCCAGGCCGGCAGCAGGTCGCGGATCTTCGGGCTGGAGGCATCCGAGATCATCAGGTCGGCGTCGTTCGCCATCGCCAGAAAGAACAGATCCCGGCTGGCGCTGCCGCTGGCCGGCGCCGCCGGGAAGGCAAAGCCGGCCTGGGTGGCGGCCTTGTCGGCGCCGAAGGACACGCGGGCGCGGTACTGGCCGAGCCGAGCGTCCTTCAGGACCACGGTGGCGAAGCGGAAGCCCAGCGCCGTGTACAGCGTCTCCAGCACGGCCAGGACCACGTCGTTGACCTTGTGCTGGCCGGAGGCGCGCATCTGGGTCACGTCCTGGACCCCGGCCAGCAGCAGCTCGCGCGCGTTCTTCGGCTTGCCGCTCGGGTAGCTGCCCTGCGCTTCCTCGCCGGCGCCCAGGGTCGCCAGCAGCAGCACGTTGGGCAGGCCGTCGCCTTCCGGCTCTTCGCGGCGGCGCACCGGCTCCAGGTTCATGCTCTCCAGCAGGGCGGTCATCTCCTGGGCCACCGCGGCGAACAGCTCGCCGAGCTGGGTGGCGTCGATGTTCAGCGCATGGCCGTAGCGCGCCAGCAGGGCCTGGGCCTCCGGCGTCCCGGCCGGTTCGCCGGGCGCCGCCAGCAGGCGCGCCACGTCCAGGCTGAACGAAGCCACCTGGCGCATCCATTCGCCGCGGTTGAGCGCCACCTTCAGCGTGCCCTCCGGCAGCGGGCGCTGGGCGCGCATGATCACGTCCGGGATCTTCCACTCGCCCAGCACCGCCTCCGACAGCGCGTCGTAGCTGCAGCCGATGATCATCTGGGCCGCCTGCGCCAGCCTGTGCTTGCCCGAGGCCACCAGGGCCTTGATCTCGCGGTAGCGCTCATGCTCATGGGAGGCCACCAGCAGCGGACCCAGGTTCTTGAACAGGGCGCCGATCGAGGCTTCCTCGGCGCCCTGGTAAAAGCTGTGGCGCGCCATCTCGCGCCCGACCAGGCTGGCGCACAGCGAGGCTTCCAGCTCCACCCGCACGCTCCAGGCATGCTCGCTGCTGGCGAGGGCGTCCACCAGCAGCATGGCCAGGGCGGTGGTCTTGACGTTGTCGAAGCCCAGCAGGGAGATGGCGCGCGAGATCGTGGTGACGGCGGTGCCGGAAGCGGTGCGGTACTTGACCGTATTCGCCAGGCGCAGGATGCGCTGGGTGAGGGCGACGTCGGACAGCACGTAATAGGCCAGCGCATGGGTGCCTTCGTCGTCCGAGGAGGCCATCTGCACCACGCGCGCGACCGAGCTGCCGAGCGCGAACATGTCTTCGTCGCCGCAGACCTTGTTCAGGAGGGCGGCGCGGACCCGGCGGCCATCGGGGATGTCGTCCGGCGCCAGTGGCGCAAGGGGTACTGCTTTCATGGAAACTTATCCGGCTTTCTTTTGCTGCGAGGCGCGCGGCCCCTTGTTGTATTTCCTCAGCACCTGCTGGTGCAGGCCGGCCAGGGCCGGCAGCTTCGGGTTGACCGGATCGAGGCGGCGCACGCCGGCGATGTAGGCGATCGCCTGCTGGCCGAGGCGCTCGTCCCAGCCGCCGTTGTCGAGGCATTTGAGCACCGCCAGCGCCGCGTTGAACACCACCTGCGGATTGTCCGGCAGCTTGGCGACCGCCTCCTGCATCAGCGCCACCGCGCCCTTGAAGTCGCCCTCCTTCGCCTTGGAGGCGCCGCCGGCGACCAGGTCGACCACCTGCTGGCGGCTCTCGCGCGCCAGCTGCTGGGCCAGGTCGGCGCGGCCGGCTTTCTCGAACACCGCCATCGCGCGGCCCATGGCGTCGCCGTTCTGGGCATTGCGCATCACCTCGCGCATCACCTCGGCCGCGCCCTCTTCCATGTCGTTCTCGATCGCCACCCGCGCCAGTTCCAGCTTCAGGTCCGACGCCAGCGTCGGCGCGTCCTTGCTGGCGGCCAGCGCGGCCAGCAGCGACTCGTTCAGGCGCGGCTCGTTACCGGTGTATTCATGCACCATGCTGGACGCGATCGCGCTGCACAGCGCAGTGCCCTTCTGGAAGGCCATCGACTTGTCGAGGTCGCGGATCACGGCCGCCGCCTGCACCGGATCGCCCTTGCGCACCAGGGTCTGCACCAGGCGCACATGGTCCTGGGGGTCGCGGAATTCGGAATACTTGGCCTTGCTGACCACCTGCTTGAGCACCTTCTCGGCGGTGTCGGTGTCACCCGCCTCGAGGGCCGTCTCGCCCAGCTTGCGCAGGCGCCGCACCGCATGCGGCGACACCGCCACCGCATCGCTCAGCACCGACTGCGCCTTGTCCAGCGCGCCGACCGCCTCGTGGGTGCGGGCCAGCCAGTCGTAGGCGTCGACGAAGTTCTTGTTGGTCTCGACCAGGTCCTCGAGAAGCTCCTGGGCTTCGTGGAAGCGCTCGCGCAGGTACAAAGTCTTGGCCAGGCCCAGCCGCGCCCAGGCGATCGCCTTGGCCTCGACCAGGCGGCGGTAGATCGGTTCGGCCAGCTCGGCCTCGCCCAGGAACATGTGCAGCTCGGCGCGCAGGCGCATGAAGTCGATCGCGTGGCGCGGATGCTTTTCCTCGCCCTCGATGCAGGCCTCGATCGCTTCGCGCTGGCTGCCGGATTCCATCAGCTCGTACACCGGCAGGAAGACGTTGCGTTTGTCCAGGGCGCGGGCGATGCGCTCGAGCAGGCGGTCGGCGGTGAAGGGTTTGAGGATGTAGTCGGTGGGGCCGAGTTCGGYGGCGCTGACGACCTTGCCGTAGTCGCCTTCGGCGGTCACCATGAAGAACATGGTCGCCAGCGGCATCAGCTTGTGGTGGCGCACGTCTTCCAGCAGCTGCTGGCCGTCCTGGCCGCCCTCCAGCGCGTATTCGCACAGCACCAGGTCGTACTGCTTGAGGCCGAGATGCTTGACCGCCTGGTTGGAGCTGCCCGCGTGGTCGACCTTGTTCAGGCCGCACATTGTCAGCATGTTATGGATCGTCGCGCGCATCCCGGCATGCGGCTCGATGATCAGGGCGGTCAGCCCGTCTAGTTCGTTCATATCCCGGTTTTTTTCCGTGTCTGCCTGCGTTGGGCGGGTGGGCTGCATGGGCCCGTGCTTGTCCGAGTATATTACGTCCAGGGAACAAAATACTTACTCACGGCTGAGCAGCCGCATGAACTGTCTCAGAAAACCACACTTATCGATTCGTGGCGGCCTGGCGGATCGAGGAACGGCGGCCGTTCACGCATTCGGCGCGCGAACCGCCCACCAGGATGTTCTGGTAGCGCACCTCGTACTTGCCGGCCGAGAGCTTGTCGACCAGGAACCTGGCGCGTCCCAGCACATAGGCATGGCGCACGTTCGAGCGGCGGTCCAGGTCGTAGACCTTGACCAGCACCGGCGAGGGATTGTTGCTGTTGTCGATGAGGATCTGCATTTCCTCGCCCTGGTTGCCGACCGGGAAACTGTCGATGTAGCCGGACTGGGCGGGCCACGGATCGCCGTTCGGCGAGACCTGGCTCTGCAGATCGGTATCGCAGTCGGGCGCGCGCGCCGGCACCACCAGCTGGGTCACGCCGAGGGCCTTGATGTCGGGCGGGACGTCGGACTGGCCGGCGGGACGGGCCCAACCGTCGTTGCTGGCATCGGCGCCCAGTGGGTCGGGCGGCGAATTCGGCGTGACGGCGGCGGCCGCGGGGGGCTTGCCGGCCCAGGCCAGGGCCGCGGGCAATACCTTGGGCGGATCGACCATCAGCGCGGTCAGCCCGACGCCGGCCGCGAAGAAGGCCAGCATCCCGCCCCACCAGCGCGGCGCCAGCAGGAAGCGCCAGCGCGCCGGCGCCGCGACCTGGCGCGGCTCCCACTGCGCTTCGCCACGCGGCCTTTCGCGGCCGTCTTCGCCATGGCTGCTTTCCAGCCACTCGACTTCCCACTCTTCCGAGGCGATCCAGTCGTCGTGCTCCTTGCGGCGCACGGGGTCGGACAGGGCGTTGTAGGCGGTATTGACGATCGCCATGATGCGGGCGGCGCGCTCGTCGTCAGGATTCTTGTCGGGATGGTATTTCTGGCTCAGCGCCTTGTAGGCCGCACGAATGACTTCCTGCGGCGCATGACGCGACACCTTCAGGTTGTCATAGTGTGTGTGGATCTTGGCCATAGGTCGGAGTATGCCAAACAAAGCGGCAGCACAGCATAGCCGGGTTTGTATCCTGAGCGCAAGATGTCAAAATTACAGCTTATGCGAGCGGTCGCTGCGGACGATCGCTTGATCGAGTTCCACACCTTTACCGACCAGCAGCACCTTGAACAGTTCACCCATCTCGGCCGGCGACACCAGTTTCTGCACCGCCTTCGACTGCGGCAGGTAGCGCAGCGCATCCTCGGGATCGGTGCGCAGCAGCAGTTCGCCGATGCCGGCCGCCAGCAGGAAGGAGGCCTGGTTCATGTAGCCGAGCACGTCCAGGCCGGCATCCTGCGCGGCCAGGGCCATGGCGGTGAAGTCGACGTGGGCGGTGATGTCCTGCAGGCCCGGCAGGTAGAAGGGATCCGGGTGCGCATGGTGGCGGTAGTGACACATCAGGGTGCCGCCGGTACGCTCGTCGAAATAATATTCGTGGGCCGGGAAGCCGTAGTCGAACAGCAGCGCCGCGCCCTTCCCGTTCTCGAACATCTGCGCCAGCGAGCGCATGAAGCCGCAGGCGACCGGATGGATTTCGGTCAGGTAACCGTCCTGCAGGAGATCGGCACCGGGAATCTGGCGCGCGATCTGCTCCTGCAGCGCGGCATCGATCCGGCCCGGAATCAGGGTGAAGGCGCCGTCGGCGATGGTGACGTACTGGCGGGCCCAGCCCGTGCCCTCCTTCACGACCAGCTCGACCGGCATGGCGTCCAGCACCTCGTTGGCCAGCACCACGCCGTGGAAACTATCCGGGAAACCGTTCAGCCAGCGCACCTGGGGGAAATCCTTCAAGGCGTCCTGCTGGCGCGCCCGCAGCTCGCCGGACAGTTCGATGATCGTATAGCTGTCGACGGCCACGCCCATCTCGCCCAGCGCGGTGAGCACGTCGCGCGCCAGCTTGCCGGTGCCGGCGCCGAATTCGATGATGTTGGGGCCACTTTGGGCCATAATAGCGGCGCTTGCCCGCGCCAGCGTGGCGCCGAACAGCGGACTGATCTCGGGCGCGGTGGTAAAGTCGCCGTCCCTGCCCAGCTTGGCCGCGCCGCCGCTGTAGTAACCCAGGCCGGGCGCATACAGCGCGAGTTCCATGAAACGCGAAAACGGGATGGCGCCGCCTTGTTCGGCGATCTCGGCAGCGATCAGGCGCTGCAGGGCTTCGGACGCGGCCAGCGCGTCGCTATTCGGTACGGGTAGAGACATCCGGTCATTGTAGGACATATCACGTAGAACATGACAGACACCGCTTCCAAGGACCTTCCGCCTCACGCCGGCCGCGCCCGCGTGGCCCTGGTGACGGGCGCCGGACGCCGCATCGGGCGCGAAATCGCGCTCGGCATGGCGGGTGCCGGCTGGGACGTGGCCGTCCATTACCGCACTTCGCAGGCCGAGGCCGAAGAAGTCGTGCACGCGATCCGCGCACTGGGCCGGCGCGCCGTGGCGCTGCATGCCGACCTGGCGAACGAGCATGCCGTGCGCGAACTGCCGCGCGAAACGGTCCACCTGCTGGGCGGCCTGGATTGCATCGTGAACAACGCTTCGTTGTTCGAATACGACAAGCCCGACGCCTTCTCGCCGAGCCTGCTGGCCGTCCACATGCAGTGCAATGTGGCCGCGCCGCTGCTGCTGGCGCAGGAACTGCATGCGCTGGTGCCGGAAGGCGGCCAGGCCGTGGTGGTCAACCTGCTCGACCAGAAACTGTACAATCTCAACCCGGATTTTTTGTCGTACACGCTGTCCAAATCGGCACTGCTCACGGCGACGACGATGCTGGCCCAGGCCCTGGCGCCGAAGCTGCGCGTGGTCGGCGTCGCCCCCGGCATCACGATGGTGTCCGGCGACCAGACCGGGGACGGCTTCGAGCGCGCCCATGCCATCACGCCGCTGGGGCGCTCGTCCACCCCGCAGGACATCGTCGACGCCGTCTGCTATGCGGCGAATGCGCGCGCCCTGACCGGCACCACCCTGCTGGTCGATGGCGGCCAGCACCTGATGCCACTGAACCGCGACGTGATGTTTTTAACTAAATAAAAGGTTTCTATGTTGTCCGCCCTGTCCCACCCGCAGCTGCGCGATTGCCGCCGCCTGTTCCTGCGCAATTACGAAGTCATGATCAACATCGGCGTGCACGACTTCGAGAAGAAGGGCGAGCAGCGCGTCCTGATCAACGTCGAGCTGTACATTCCGCTGGCGATGTCGACCCCGAAGGACGACCAGCTGCACGAAGTGGTCGACTACGACTTCATGCGCGAAACCATCGCCAGGCGCATCGCGCAAGGCCACGTCCACCTGCAGGAAACCCTGTGCGACGACGTGGTCAAGGCCATGCTGGCCCACCCGCGCGTGCGCGCCGCCGGCGTGTCGACGATGAAGCCGGACGTGTACCCCGACTGCGAAGGCGTCGGCGTCGAAGTATTCCAGATCAAGGATGAAGCATGAGTGAAGTATTGGAAGTGGCCGACAAGCAGGCCGAAAAGCAAGCGTACGAGAACAACAAGCTGCACAAGCGCCTGTGCCGCCTGGTCGGCCAGGCGATCGGCGATTTCAACATGATCGAGGACGGCGACAAGGTGATGGTCTGCCTGTCCGGCGGCAAGGACAGTTATGCCCTGCTCGACATCCTGATGACCCTGCGCGAGCGCGCGCCGATCAATTTCGAGATCGTCGCGGTGAACCTCGACCAGAAACAGCCGAACTTCCCGGCCGAGGTGCTGCCGGCCTACCTGGACAAGCTGGGCGTCCCGTACCACATCGAGAACCAGGACACCTACAGCATCGTCAAGCGCCTGATCCCGGAGGGCAAGACCACCTGTTCGCTGTGCTCGCGCCTGCGGCGTGGCATCCTGTATCGCGTGGCGGACGAGCTCGGCTGCAACAAGATCGCCCTCGGCCACCACCGCGACGACATCCTCGAGACCTTCTTCCTGAACATGTTCTTCGGCGCGAAGATCAAGGGCATGCCGGCCAAGCTGGTCTCCGACGACGGCAAGCACATGGTGATCCGCCCGCTCGCCTACGTGAAGGAAGCGGACACCGAGCGCTATGCGGAAGTCAAAGGCTTCCCGATCATTCCCTGCGACCTCTGCGGCTCGCAGGAAAACCTGCAGCGCAAGCAGATCAAGGCCATGCTGCGCGAGTGGGAAAAGAAGCATCCGGGCCGGGTCGAGAACATCTTCTCCTCCCTGAGCACGGTGGTACCGTCGCACTTGATGGATAGGGACATGTTCGGCTTCGTCGACCTGAAGACCGACGGCATCGCCAATCCGGACGGCGACATCGCCTTCGACGAGGAGCCGTGCTCGACACCGACCAGCGTTCCCGGCACCATTCCGCTGCAGCCCTTATAAAAAAGAAAGCGCTCACCATGCCCCTGTTCCGCCGTTTGCTGTGCGCCGCGCTGGCGGCCCTGTCCCTGCTGCCCGGCCTGGCGGCGGCGGAACCATCCGCCATCTACCTCGTGCGCCACGCCGAGAAGATGGCTGAGGGCAAGGATCCCGACCTGACGCCGCAGGGCCGGCTGCGCGCGCAACACATCGCCGCCATCCTGCGCCACGCCGGCATCACGGCCATCTTCAGCACGCCCACCGCGCGTACCCAGCAGACTGCGGCGCCGCTGGCGCAGCAGACCGGCCTGACGGTTCAACTCTATGATCCGCGCGCACCCAAGGCGCTGGTCGAGAAGGTGCGCGGTCTGGGCGGCGCGGTGCTGGTGGTCGGCCACTCGAACACGCTGCCGGAACTGGTGAAGCTGTTCGGCGGCGCGCCCGGCAGCGACATCCTCGACGACGAATTCGACCGGCTGTACCAGCTGCTGCCCGGCGCCGATGGGCAGGTCAGGACCATCCTGCTGCGCACGCCTTAAGCTGCCTTCTGCGCCGTCGCCTCCGGCTCCGGCAGCCACAGGTGCAGGAAGAGAATCGCCACCGGCACGATCAGTGCCATGAATCCCACCGCCAGGTAGGCGAAGGCGGCGAGGCAGCAGCCGACCGCAAAGGCCAGGATGGTCCAGAAGAACTTGGCGCAGCGCGTACGGACCGTGGCGTCGGCGGCGCCGCGCAGCGAGTCGACGGCATCGATCACCAACTGGGTCACGTTCCCGGTCATCATCGAGGTCGGCGCCAGGTGGGTCAGCAGCAGCTTGCCGGCGGCGCTGTGGGCGCCCATCGCCGCGGCGCCGAACAGGCCCGCCGCCATCGCCAGCGCGCCGACGCTCTTGCCGACCGGCTCCGCCAGGATCCCGCACACCATGAAACCCAGCAGCAGCACCAGTTGCAGCAGGTAGACCGGCCTGGTAGCAGGCACGCCGCGCCGTTCGCAGCGCGCCACCAGCAGCCTGGCGGCGGCCACGCCCAGGATGAAGGCCGGGAAGGCCAGCAGCTTCAATAGCGAGGGCGTCTGCCTGGTGTCGGCCAGCGACACCGCGATCAGCACGAAGTTGCCGGTGACGTGGGCGGTGAAGAGGCCGAACAGGGCGATGAAGCCGAGGGTATCGACATAGCCCGCCAGGAAGCCCAGGCTGGCGCCCTGCAGGCGCTGGAATTGTGGGGTCTGCATGGCGGACCTCAGAACGCGAAGCAGCTGCAGCCGAAGGCGCCCCAGAATGCGCCGAAGCTTGATACCGGCACATTCGACTTGCGCGCCTTGTCGTGCTGGTGGGCGTGCACGCCGCAGGGACCGCTGCACTGGTGGGCCAGCGCAGCGTGCGATTGCTGCGGCTGGAGCGCGGCACGGCGCCAGTGGCCGGTGACCTTCTGTACCGGCGACCACTCGGGCAGCACGGGAATCGGCGGCGGTCCCAGGCTCGTGAACTCGGCGGCGCCATACACGACCTTGCCGCCGACCACGGTCAGCACCGATTCGATCGCCTTGATGTCCTCTTCCGGCACGCTGAAGAAATCGTCCGACAAGGCCACCAGGTCGGCCAGCATGCCTTCCCGGACCCTGCCCTTGCGTCCCTGCTCGTTCGAGAACCAGGCGCTGCCCGAGGTCCACAGTTCGAGCGCGACTTCGCGCGGCAGCTGGCCCTCGGGTCCGTACAGCTGCAGGCCGCCGACGGTGCGGCCCGACACCAGCCAGTACAGCGCCGTCCACGGGTTGTAGCTGGCGACGCGGGTCGCATCGGTGCCGGCGCCCACCGGCACGCCCGTCTCCAGCATCTGCCTCACCGGCGGCGTGGCTTTCGCGGCCTCGCTGCCGTAGCGGTCGACGAAGTACTCGCCCTGGAAAGCCATGCGGTGCTGGATCGCGATGCCGCCGCCCAGCGCTTTTACGCGCTCGATATTCTTCTGGCTGATGGTCTCGCAATGGTCGAACATCCAGTGCAGGCCGTCGAAGGGAATCTCGCGGTTCACCTTCTCGAACACGTCCAGCATGCGGGTGATCGATTCGTCATAGGTCGCGTGCAGGCGGAAGGGCCAGCGACTCGCCACCAGGTGGCGGACCACTTTTTCGAGCTCGTCCTCCATGCCGGCCGCCAGTTCCGGGCGCGGTTCCAGGAAGTCCTCGAAGTCGGCCGCCGAAAACACCAGCATCTCGCCGGCGCCGTTGTGGCGGTAGTAGTCGCTGCCCTGGCCCGGCGCCACCATCTTCGTCCAGCGCCGGAAGTCTTCCAGCTCCTGGCCCTTGCTCTGGGTGAACAGGTTGTAGGCGATGCGGATGGTGAGCTGCTCGTTCCGGTCGAGCTCCTCGATGACGGAATAATCCTCGGGGTAGTTCTGGAAGCCGCCGCCGGCGTCGATCGCGCTGGTGATGCCGAGGCGATTCAGCTCGCGCATGAACTGGCGCGTCGAATTCACCTGCAGGTCGTAGGGCAGCTTCGGCCCCTTGGCCAAAGTCGCGTACAGGATCATCGCGTTCGGCCGCGCGATCAGCATGCCGGTCGGGTTGCCGGCCGCGTCGCGCTGGATCTCGCCGCCCGGTGGATTCGGCGTGTCCCTGGTGTAGCCGACGGCGCGCAGGGCGGCGCGGTTCAGCAGCGCGCGGTCGTACAGGTGCAGGATGAACACCGGCGTATCCGGCGCGGCGGCGTTGATCTCGTCGAGGCTCGGCATGCGGCGCTCGGCAAACTGGAATTCGCTCCAGCCGCCCACCACCCGCACCCACTGCGGATTCGGGGTGCGCTCGGCCTGCTCCTTCAGCATCCGCAGTGCGTCGGCCAGGGACGGCACGCCTTCCCAGCGCAGCTCGAGGTTGTAGTTCAGTCCACCACGGATCAGGTGCAGGTGCGAATCGTTCAGGCCGGGGATCACGGTGCGGCCGTTCAAATCGATCACCTGGCTGCCCTGCTCCCGGTAGCGCATCACCTCTTCGGCATCGCCGACGGCCAGGAAGCGGCCGTCGCGGATCGCCACCGCGCTCACCGAGGGCCGTTCGCGGTCGAGGGTGGCGAACCTGCCGTTGACGAGGATGAGCGCCGGCGCCTTGCGGGTGGTGGACTGTGCTTGCATGCTTCTTCTCCTGGGCGAATTAGCGGATCGGGATCAGCGGACTGCCGCCGGGACGGGCGCCAGCACGTCGTTGCGGCCCTGGTTGCGCGCCGGCGCCTTGTGCACCATGGTGTAGGCATAGTCGACGCCCATGCCGTAGGCACCCGAGTGCTCGGTGACGATCTTCATCACCGCATCATAGCTGTCGCGGTGGGCCCAGTCGCGCTGCCATTCCAGCAGTACCTGCTGCCAGGTCACCGGGACCACGCCGGCCTGCACCATGCGCTGCATCGCGAAGTCGTGGGCATCCTTCGAGGTGCCGCCCGAGGCATCGGCCACCATGTAGATCTCGTAGTCGCCTTCCAGCATGGCGGACAGGGCGAAGGTGGTGTTGCAGACTTCGGTCCACAGGCCGGCCACGATGATCTTCCTGCGGCCATTGCGAGCGAGAGCGTCGCGCACTTTCTGGTCGTCCCAGGAGTTCATCGAGCTGCGCTCGAGGATGGGGTGGTCCGGGAACACGTCCAGGATTTCCGGATAGGTCTTGCCGGAGAAGGAATCGGATTCGACAGTGGTGATCACGGTCGGGATGCCGAAGGCCTTGGCCGCCTTGGCCAGGCCGACCACGTTGTTCTTGAGGGTCTGGCGGTCGATCGACTGCACGCCGAAGGCCATCTGCGGCTGGTGGTCGATGATGATCAGTTGCGAGTTTTGCGGGGTCAGGACTTCCAGTTTCGGGTTGTTCATGTCGTACTCCTTTGTGTATGAATGATGGTTCAGGCCTGGCGGGATTCGCCGTCGGCATTCTTGTCGGCGCTGGGGTTCAGGCCGGTAATCTTCGGTTGGCATTCGCTGGCAAACCAGGCGCGGGTCAACGGTGCGCCTTCGATCACGCGCTTGGCGACCGGTACGATCTGCTCGCCGACCAGCATGCCCAGCAGGCCGATCAGGGCGATGGCCGGCGGCGCCGGCGAACGCACATTGATCAAACCGTAGAGCACGCCTGCCAGGATGCCGGCGCCCAGGGAAATCAGATACATGGCTCGCTCCTCCTTGTTGATCATCGACTGCGTCGACATATCGGTCCTTGCATCGCTTCCGCCTGGCTGCTGCGTGTTCGATGCGATGGAGTGAGTATGCGTGATTGGATCTGCAATGAAAAACGGATTATTTACGGATTTTTAATCGAAATTTTCGAACATAGATGCGAGGTGTCGCAGGCACTGATCCTGATGGCAGTTGTTGCCCAGCCAGGTGCGCGCGTCTGCCGTCGCCAGATTACATCTTGGTAATAACCCTTTCCTCATATTGACGCTCATATATGCATATGTTCAGATGCCTTCCACTTCTGTTTCTACCCGGAACGGATGTGTACTGCACTGAGCCCGGTGCTCGTATACATGCTGGTGCTCGCGCAGATCTTCATACAAAAAGAAAGGAACAAAATGTTCAAGGAGACAATGCTCGCGCGCTCGCTGCGAGTAATCTATTCAGGCGGTATCGCCGCCGGCGTTGGCCTGCTGGCCTTGCCGGCAGCGGCGCAGGATGCGACGGTAAGCACTCCCGCACCGGCCATGCAGCGCGTGGAAGTCACCGGCTCGGCGATCAAGCGTACCGAATCCGAGACCGCCCTGCCGATCTCGGTGCTGACCCGCGCCGACCTCGAGCGTACCGGCGCCACGACGGCCCAGGACCTCGTAAGCCTGATTCCGTCGAACTTCGGCGGCGGCGTGTTGGCGCAGAACGTCGGCTCGACCGGTAACCCCTCGACCGCCAACCTGCGCGGCCTCGGCCCGCAATATACCCTGGTGCTGCTCAACGGCCGCCGCGTGGCCAACTACGCCTTCGGCAGCAGCCCGGTCGACCTGAACTCGATTCCGCTGTCGGCGATCGAACGCGTCGAGGTGCTGCGCGACGGCGCATCGGCAATCTATGGCGCCGATGCGGTCGCCGGCGTGATCAACTTCATCCTCAAGAAGGACTACCAGGGCGCGGAAGTCTCAGCCTACGACACCAAGGTCCAGAAAGGCGGCGGCAACACCCGCAGCTTCAATTTCACCGGCGGCTACGGCGACCTGTCGACCCAGGGCTTCAACATCCTGCTGAGCGCGAACCACGAGACCGACGAGGCGCTCAAGGCTACCCAGCGCGATTACGCCAGCACCGGCGTGCGTCCGGACCTCGGCCTGATCAAGAATTCGCCACGCAACGGTATCCCCAACTTCAACTTCACGGATAGCAACGGCAACAGCTATACCAACGTCAATCCTTTCCGTTACAAGAACTGCGACAACGCTGCCTTCGCGCTGATCCCGATCGGCAGCCCGACCAAGTGCGGCACCGATTATGTGCGCTTCATCGACCTGATCCCGAAGGCCAAGCACGACAACGTCGTCGCGCGCGGCGTGCTGCAGCTGAATGACGACAACCAGCTGTACGCCGAAGCCATCCGCACCAAGGACGAGACCACGGCCCACTACTCGCCGGCGCCTTACACCAAGCCGATGATCTACCCGGCGAACGGCCGCTTCTATCCGAAGAGCATCACGCTGCCGAAAGGCATGACCATGCCGGACGGCTCGGTGCTCGCCGCCGACACCGCCGTCACCCCGGTCGGTCCGATGAGCGGTACCTGGCGTACCGTGGCCGGCGGCGGTCGTGCCGACATCACCGACACCACCAATACCCGTTTCCTGGTCGGCGCGCGCGGCACCATTGCCGGTTGGGACTACGATACTGCCATCTCGTACTCCAAGAACGAAGGCGTGATCTCGTTCGGCGACGGCCAGTACAGCTATGTCAAGCTGACCCCGCTGATCGCCGCCGGCTCCATCAACGTGTTCGGCGATCAGGATGCGAACAGCCTGTCGGCGCTGCAGGGCGCGCGCCTGACCGGCTTGGAAAACAGCGCGACCTCGACCGCCCAGGAATTCGATGCCCGCGTGTCCAAGGAACTGATGCAATTGCCGTACGGCGCGCTCGGTTTCGCGGTCGGCGTCGACATGCGCCACGAAAAGCTGGAGCAGGTGTCGTCCGATGCCCTCGCTTCCGGCGACCAGGTCGGCGGCAACGGCCCGGTGCCGGGCGTGACCGGCAGCCGCAAGGTTTACTCGGCCTACTCCGAAGTGTCGGTGCCGCTGTACACCCATCTCGACCTCGACATGGCGGCGCGCTACGACAAGTACAAGAACGACTTCGGCACCTCGTTCTCCCAGGTCAGCCCGAAGGTCTCGCTGCGCTGGCAGCCGATCAAGGAAATCATGGTGCGCAGCTCCTTCGCCGAAGGCTTCCGCGCGCCGACCCTGTACCAGAACCTGCTGCCGTACTCGTACGGCCAGAACACCAACGGCAGCTTCAGCGATCCGGTGCGCTGCCCGGGCGGCCAGCCGATCAAGAGCGTCAACCCGGTCGGCGCGCTCGAGGACGAGTGCAACGTGCAGCTGAGCGCTGCGCGCGGCGGCAATCGAAACCTGCAGCCGGAAAAATCGAAGCAGTACTCGCTGGGTATGGTGTTCCAGCCGACGCAGCACATCAGCGGCTCGCTCGACTACTGGAACACCAAGATCAACAATTCGATTGTCCAGACCTCGGAGATCGGCGTGCTCGGCAATCCGGCGGTGTACCAGGCCAATTACTGGCGCGTCGATCCGAAAACCCTGCCGCTGGATTCGACCGGCAAGCCTTTCCTCGATCCGACCTTGCTCAACAAGAGCAACACGATCCAGGGCAGCACCAATCCGGACTTCCCGCTGGCCTTTGTCGATCTGCCTTACGCCAACTCGTCGCGCTTCTTCGCTTCGGGCCTGGACCTGAACCTGAACTACAAGCAGAACTTCGCCGACATCGGTACCTTCGGCGTCAACATGGATGGCACCTACTATCTGAAGCACGGTTACCAGTATGCGGGCGTGGCCAGTGTCAGCGATCTCGGCAAGTATGAGGACTTCGGTGCGACTCCGCGCTGGCGCCACATCCTGACCTTCAGCCTGAAGCATGGCGCATGGACCGCGTCCCTGACGCACAACTACACGGCCGGCTACCAGGACTATACGAACGCCGACCTGATCGGTCCGGACTACCTCCCGGTCCGCCACGTGTCGTCGAGCAGCACCTTCGACACCCAGCTGGTCTGGAGCCCGATCAAGGCCGTGGACGTGGCGTTCGGCATCAAGAACCTGCTGAACCAGGACCCGCCAAGCTCACGTAACGACCAGGGCTTCCAGGTCGGCTACGATCCGCAGTACGGCAATCCGCTGGGCCGCATGTTCTACCTGCGCGCGAAATACAAGTTCCTGTAATTCGCATCGGCGGAACGCGTACGCAAGCGCCGGCCGGGTTAGTCCCGCCGGCGCTTTTTCATGTCTTCAGTCCTTCGGTTTCTGGATTTTCGCGTGGATATCGTTTACCGCCATCAGCGCCGCCGAGGCGAAGAACTTGTGGTACTCCGCCACCATCTCGCCATTCACGATCACCGGATCGGTGGCGACGAGCTTCTTCGCCTCCTCGATGTCCGGCGTGTTGAAGACGAAGATGCCGCGCCGTCCCTCGACCCCGTCCAGCGGTCCGGCCAGCACCAGCTTCTTCTCGGCAGCCAGGCGCTGGATGTTCGCGAAGTGCCCCGCGAACATCTTCTTGCGGCCTTCCGCATCCGTCATCTTGTTCGGCCCGGTCTTCAGGATGACGAGCACGTAGTTGCGCATGCCCATGTCGTTGGCGCCGAGCGATTTCGCCAGTTCGGCATCGTAGGTCACGGCAGGCTTGTCCTGGGCGGCCGCGGGGCCCAGTGCGCCCATCAGGGCGGCGGCAAGGAAAAGGCGCTTCATTATGGGCATGACATTCTCCATCGTTAAGATTGCCAGATTAGCATGCGAGCCAGATGCAGGAAACCTGTAGCTTTCATACGCCCAGGCGGGTTTTTCGTGCGAATGCGATGTAATATTCCTACCTGCCGCATCAACCCACCTGGACTACTCTTATGCAAATCGGCCATCCTGCCGGCGCTGCGCACAGCGACGCCCCCGTCAACGCCAATGTCGCCAGCCTGCGCGTCTTCGTGTTCGCCCTGTTCTTCATCTTCGGCGGCATCACCAGCCTGAACGACGTCATCATCCCGAAACTGAAAGACCTGTTCACCCTCAGCTATGCCCAGGCGATGCTGGTGCAGTCGGCCTTCTTTGCCGCCTACTTCATCGTCTCGCTGCCGGCGGCATCGATCGTGCGCCGCATCGGCTATATGCGCACCGCCGTGGTCGGCCTGCTGACCATGACGGCCGGTTGCCTGCTGTTCATCCCGGCGGCTTCGTCGAGCCTGTTCGGCGCCTTCCTGCTGGCCCTGTTCGTGCTGGCCTCCGGCATCACCATCGTGCAGGTGGTGGCCAATCCGCTGATCTCGATGCTGGGCGCACCGCAGACGGCCAGCAGCCGCCTGACCTTCGCCCAGGCCTTCAACTCGCTCGGCACCACCGTCTTCCCCTACGTCGGCGCGATCCTGATCCTCGGTTCGCTGGCCAAGGTCGACCAGGCGACCCTGTCCGCCATCCAGCTGGCGGCCTACCGCGCGGCCGAGAGCCAGGTCGTGGTCCACACCTATATCGGCCTGGCGATCGCGCTGGCCCTCGTGGCGGCCATGGTCTGGGCCAACCGCAAGAAGCTGGCCGAGCACACCAGCCCGCAAGGCAGCATCCTGAACGCCTTCGGCCTGCTGCAGCGTCCGCGCTTCGCCTTCGGCACCCTGTGCATCTTCCTCTACGTCGGCGCCGAAGTGGCGGTCGGCTCGCTGATCGTCAACTACCTGATGCAGACCGACGTGCTGGGCCTGGGCGCCGAGGCTGCTGGCAAGCACGTGCCGCTGTACTGGGGCGGTGCGATGGTCGGCCGCTTCCTGGGCGCCTACGTACTGCGTATCTGCTCGCCGGGCAAGGTGCTGGCGGTGGCCGGCGGCCTGGCCGCCCTGCTGCTGCTGGTGTCCGCCGGCAGCACCGGCGCGGTCTCGGGCTGGGCCCTGCTGGCGATCGGCCTGGTCAATTCGATCATGTTCCCGACCATCTTCACCCTCGCCTCCGAAGGCCTGGGCGAGCGCACCGCGGAGGGCTCGGGACTGATCTGCATGGCCATCGTCGGCGGTGCCGTCGTGCCCCTGATTACCGGCTTCGCGGCCGACATGTCGAGCCTGCGCATGTCGCTGGCCGTGCCCGCCGTCTGCTACCTCCTGATCCTGGTCTTCGGCTGGTACGCGCGCCGTCCGCTGCAGAACTGCTGATCACGGGCGCAAGTCGGTGCCGGCCGGGCGCCCGCCTGGCTGGCCGGCGCGCTCCGGATTGGCGGCGCGCAGCGCGCGTGCGTTGATCCGGGCGCGCTCCTCGTCGCGCAGCCAGCCCCATTTGTTGAAGTAGCGCGCCGCCGACACCAGGTGGTGCCGGAACAGCCGCCAGTCGCGGTAAGACCCCCTCCCGAAATCGTGCACCACCGCCACGTGCGGCACGAACACCGTACGCGCCACCCGGCCGACCCGGCGCGACAGGTCGACATCCTCGAAATACAGGAAGAAGCGCTCGTCGAACAGGCCGACGCGCCGCAGGGTCTCGATCCGCATCAGCAGAAAGCAGCCGGACAGCGCCGGCACGTCCATTACCCGGGTATAGCCGCTGCCATGCAGCTCGTAGCGCGCCAGCCGCCCGCTGGAACTGTGCAGCAGCGGAAAGAAGCGGCGCACCAGCAGTTCGAGCGGATGCGGCAGCAGCTTGCACAGCGGCTGCAGGCGGCCGTCCGGATAGTGCACGCGCGGCGCCAGCAGGCCGACGTCGGGATGCTGCTCCATCCAGGCCAGCAGCTTGCCGATGGCGTCGAGCGGGATCTGGATGTCCGCATGCAGCACGAAGTGGTAGGCGCTGCCGGCGGCGATGGCGTCGCGCAGCGCCAGGTTGTGGGCGCGGGCATAGCCGGGATTGTCGGGCTGGTGGCGGTAGTGCACGCCGAAGCGCCCGGCCAGCGCGCGCAGTGTATCGGACGGCGCGTTGTCGACCAGGTAGACCAGCAATTCCGGCCTGGCGGTGGTGACGCTGGCCAGTAGCCGCTCGAGCCGGTCGCGCCGGCTGCGGTAACAGACGATGGAGCAACTGGCCGGCGGATTCACGATCGTCGCGCCCGCCAGCCTGCCGCGTCCTGGTAGCACTTCATGTCCTTATTCATTGCCGCCTCCCGTATCGATGACTCGTCCATACAGGATCAGAGCGGCCGCGCCGGCCGCAGTTGCAGGGCAATGGCCGGCGCTTGCGACAGATCAGATCACAGAACGGTATCGCTACGCATCACCGGATAGAGGTTCAGGCGCTCGTCCCAGGACGGATGGCGGCGCGCAAAGAACTCCAGGCGCGCATGCGGATTCCTGGCGAAGGCGGCGTCGCTCTCGACCTTGCGGCGGAATTCCGCGGCCAGCGCCGGATCCTTCGCCATCTGTTCGCGCGCGACGTCCTCGGCCACGTACTCTTCCATGTATTCCTTGCGCTCGAAGGCGTTGTTGAACTCGCCCCAGGCCAGCAGCGAATCCGGCGCCTGCGGTTCGAACAGGGCCATCACCAGGCGCGCCTTGGGCTGGGCGATGGGCACGAACAAGGATCCCTTGGCGACCGCGCGCGGCTCCTGCTTCCACGTGCCCTGTACCGTCAGGCGCTGGTGCGACTCGAAGGAGCCGGCGGAGAAGGTCGCCTTGTCGGCGCGGAAGGTTTCTACGTTCACCTGGTCGAGCGCCCTGTCCAGCTTGCGGAAGCCGATGCCGTGCTGGACCAGCCTGGCCGCGACCATCTGCGCGAACGCGGCCGGCACCACATAGCCGGCGCCCGGCGCCTTCACCTGCAGGTCGTCGACCACCTCGTCGCGCAGCGGCACATGCCAGACTTGCGGCCTGGTCTCGTCGTAATGCGTCATCATCATGCCGGATACGTCGGACATGGTGCGGGTATAGGCATAGCCCTGGAAGTCGACCATCGTGGTCTTGTCGGTGGTTTTATAGCTCAGGGCCACCGGCTGGCCGGCAATGCGGGTGGCGCGCGCGTCGGCATCGAAGGCCAGCTGCTGCCATTCCTTGCCATGGGCCGCGACCTGGTTCAGGATCGAGACGATGGCATTGTGGGTGATCCGCACGCGGGTCGGATAATCCTTCCACGAATGGGTCTCGACCAGCAGGGACATCCGGTTACGCAGCAGGAAATAGCCGGTCGAAAAACGCGGCTCGTAGACGGTGTTGCGGAAGCCCGAGGCCGGGTTGTCGTTTTCCACGAAGGACATGTAATAGGACTGCGGCGAGGAGCCCTCCTTCGTGATGTCGGCGATGACGTTCGTGCGCAGCGCCAGGCCGGCCTTGCGGAACTCCAGGTCGCCGGAGTTGACCGGCTCGACCTGGATCGAGACGTCGTGCTGGAACATGGCGCCGTCGGTCACGTGCAGGTCGACATAGGTCAGCGGATCCCAGTCGTTCACCAGCTTCAGCATGGCCTGCATCTCGGGGGCGTCGGCCTTCATGTAGTCGCGGTTCAGGTTGAAGTTCTGGGCCGTGGTGCGCCAGCCCATCTCGACCGGGCCACGCTGGTTCGGGCGGTTCCATTTGGCGAAGCGCTCGTGGCCGTCGACATTGAACACCGGCACGAAGATCAGCACCTGCTTGTCGAGCGCACCCTGGGCGATGCGGTTTTCCAGCATCTCGCGCACGGCCAGGAAGCCGGCGTCCTTGCCGTCGATCTCGCCGGCGTGGATGCCGCCCTGGATCAGGGTCACCGGCAGCTTCTGCTTGCGCGCCGCCTCGGGCGTGAACGCGTTGGCCCGGGTGACGGCCAGCGCCATCATCGGCCGGCCTTCCGGCGTGGTGCCGAACTGGAAGCACTTGACCTGCTTCGGGTACGCCTGCTGGAAGGCGCCGCACAGCTTGATGACTTCGTCGTAGCGGCCGGTGGCCGTGAAGCCCGAGCGCTCCGACACGGTGGCCAGGTCGGGAGCGGCGTGGGCAAGGGGAACGGCAGCCAGCGTGGCCAGCAGTAACGCAGAACGAATCATCTAGTGCTCCGGCAGAGTTGGGGAAAATTCAATCCGGAAATTATAGACGTGGAATGGGCCGCTAGCTAACGTCATCCCCGCGAAAGCGGGGATCCATGCTGAGCGTCTTCCGCCGACCCGGTATGGGTTACCGCTGCCGCGGCGGATAAATCGAAATCTCCTTGACCTGCGGCCGCACCAGCTCCATCGGCACCGCGCTCGCGCGTCCCGTGCCGGATGCCGGGCAGGCATTCGTGGCGCGGTAGGCCAGGGCTGCGGACAGCAGGCTTTCGGCCGTGTCGCCGAGGGCGTGGTTGAGGTCGTCGGCCACCTTGCAGGTCGGTGCGAAGCCGTCCGCGAAGTCGCCGAAACCCTTGGCGTTCACGCCCTGGAACTCGATCGAGAAATAGGTCGTGCCGCAGTTGTCGACCGGGGTGAAGCCGTAGGGCTTGCCGCAGGTCTGGCCGCCGATGATGTCGACTTCGACGTCGACGCCGCGCAGGCCGTTGATCACGGCTTCGCTGGCCGAGCAGGTGCCCGCGGTGGTCAGCACGGTCACGCGCTTCAGGCCCAGGTAAGGCAAGGCGGCTCCCGCCGGCGCCGGGTTCGGCGACGAGAAGCCGTAAGCCGTGTTACGGAAGGGAATCGGTGCGTCCGGCGCCGTCTTGTTGTTGTAGACCGGGCGCTCGAAGGTCTTGCCGGCCGAGGCCGGTCCCGCGACCATGTAGGCCAGTTCGCTGGCGACGTACAGCAGGCCGCCGCCGTTGTAGCGCATGTCCAGCACCAGGTCGCTCACGCCCTGGCTCTTGAACAGGTTGAAGGCGTCGATCAGCTGCTTCTCGGCCACCGCGTTGTGGTCGTCGAAGGTCAGGTAACCGACCTTGCCGGTCGCGGTATCGATCACCTTGGTGTTCTTCACGGACGCGCTGGCGACCACCTGCGAGACCAGGGTCACCTCGAAAGTCGTGCCGCCGCGCTGGACCTGCAGGCGGTGCGATTCGCCCGCATTGTCCGGGAACAGCCCGGCATTGATGGTGGCGACAGCGCTGGTACCGGTGGTATTGATGAAGTCGATGCCGTCGACCGCCACCAGCATGTCGCCGCGCTGCAGGCCCGCGTTCGCCGCCGGCGAGCCCGGCTCGACGATGGACGCCAGCCAGGTGCGCGGCGCGGAGGCGGAATTGCGCGACCAGGTCAGGCCGTAGCCGACTTCCTCGCCGGCCGTGGTCAAGGCATCCCACTCGGCGGTCGTATAGGTGAAGTGGAAACGGTCCTTCGGCTTGCCGGAGGCCGTCAGCGCTGGCGTCTTCAGCGCCGCGAAATAGTCGAGGGTGTTGCCGTAGTCGGCCATCCGCACGGTCGACGGGATCTCGTCGTACCACAGGTAGTAGCGGTCGGCCCAGCCGCGCAGGAATTTCATTTCGTCCTGCAGGGCGCCCTGGCGGTCCGGGAAGGCCAGGCCCTGCGCATCCACGCCCGTGCGCGGCGCGGCGCACATGTTGGCGTAGTTCATGAAATCGGTCGGGATCGGATCCGCCGGCGTGCCCGGGATCGTCGGGGTGACCGGGGTGCCCGGATCCGTTGGCGTGCCGCCGACCGGGGTGCTCAGGGATGCGCCACCTCCGCCGCCACCTCCTCCGCAGCCGGACAGCAGGACGAGGGCCGCGAGGGCAGACGCAAGGAAACGGGAGAGGATGGCCGGACGGCCGGTGCGTGCATATGACGGGCTCATGCGCCCGATTATAGACGCGCCGGGCCCGTCAATTGCAAGCAACTGTAACAGTTGGGGCGGCGCGACATTCGCTGCGATCTAACTGTCCAGCGCCAGCTTGCGGGCGGCCGCACGGAGATAGGCGGGATCGCCGTATTCCCGGTATTCGCACAGCGCGGAATAGCAGAGCTTGATGACGTGGTCGTCGCTGGACAGCAGCGCCCGCTCCGCGATCGCCTGCTCGCCGATCTCGGGCCAGCTGTCGCCGGATGCCCGCCGGCTTGCCGGAGCGACCACGACCGTGAGCCAGGCCGCCAGCGCCGCCTGCCACAGGTAGCGCAGGGCCAGCGCCTTGTCGTTGGCATAGCGCTGCACGATGCGGAAGGCGTGGCAGCCGGTGACGATGTGCAGCAAGGTGAAATCTTCGCGCTGCACATAGGCCCGCAGGGCGAAGCCCGCCACCTCGCGCAGGGTGGGCGCAGCGAGCGGCTGCACCACCGCCCCCGCCAGCGCCGGGTCCCAGGCGATCTCGAGCATCCTGTCGATGATGATGCCCGGCTTGAACACGTGCTGGTCCAGTTTCAGGCGCAGCCTGTCGGCGATCTGTTCGAGCCCGCCCTCGGCCGGCTCCAGCGACAGCGGCAGGGTGACGTATTCGCTGGCCCAGTAAGCCAGCGCCAGCGCGATCTCGTCCTCGAGCCCGCCCTCGATGGCATAGGCCAGGCGGATCATGGCGTGGAAGGCGGACGCCGCCAGGCCCGGAATCAGGGTCGGCACCCAGTCGTGCAGCACGGCGTCGACACCCGCCTCGCGGATGCGGTCCTGGAAGAAACTCACGAAGCGCGGATAGTCGCCGCTGCTGCCCAGGTAGTCGTGGGGATCGAGTTCGCTGCCCGACACCGCGGCGGGCAGCAGCTTGCGTGCGTAGTTGTCGGCGAAGCGGCGCAGGGTGCCGGCATCGGCGCCGAGGCGGTCCAGTGCCAGCAGGGCCATCGGCAGGTGGTTGGCGAGCCGGTTGCCGTACAGGGGAGCGTGTTGGCGCGACTGTAGCAGCAGTTCGTGGCAGGCGGTCGACATGGTGCTCATGGCGTCAATGTAGCACCAAGCCGCCACTCCGTCGTTCCCGCGCAGGCGGAATAGCGCCACTGGCGCTATTCCCCCAAGTTTTGCATGCATCTCGACTGCTCAAGCAAACTTGGGTCCCCGCCTTCGCGGGGACGACGGTAGTGAGTGCGGGGACGACGGCCTGGCTAATCAAGCGACGCGCTTGACCGCATCACCCGCATGAAATCCCGCCAACAGCTCAGCCTCCTTGCGCTTGGCCGCAGCCAGGTTCCGCTCCTTCACATGGCCGAAGCCGCGGATGTCTTCCGGGATGCTGGCGATCGCCACGGCCTGGGCCAGGTTCTCGGCAGTCAGCTTCGGCAGCAGGGCCTCGACGGTGCGGCGGTATTCCTGGATGAGGGCGCGCTCCATCTTGCGCTCCTCGGTGTAGCCGAACACGTCGAAGGCGGTGCCGCGCAGGCCTTTCAATTTCGCCAGCACGCCGAACGCCTTCATCATCCACGGACCGAATTCCTGCTTCATCAGATGGCCCTGCTTGTCCTTCTTCGCCAGCAGCGGCGGCGCCAGGTGGAACTTCAGTTTCACGTCGCCTTCGAACATGGCGCCGATCTTCTGCATGAAGGCCGGGTCGGTGTACAGGCGCGCGACTTCGTACTCGTCCTTGTAAGCCATCAGCTTGTGCAGGTAGCGCGCCACGGCTTCGCTCAGGCGGGTGCCTTTGCCAATCTTCGCTTCGGCGGCAAGGACCTGGTCCACGAAGGCCTTGTACTGAGCGGCATACGAAGCGTTCTGGTAGGCGCTCAAGAGTTCGACGCGGCGCTTGACGATGTCCTCGAGCGACTGGCTGCGCTTGAACTCGATCACCTTGGCCGGGGTCGTCAGCCTGGTGACGGAGGCCAGGTCGTGGGCGGCGGTACGGCCCCAGTTGAAGGCGGCCTTGTTGAACGGGATCGACACGCCGTTCAGTTCGATCGCCTTCATGATCGAGGCTTCCTGCAGCGGCACCTGGCCCTTCTGGAAGGCATAGCCGAGCATGAACATATTGGTGGCGATGGCATCGCCCATCAGCGCGGTGGCGATCTGGCCGGCGTCGACGAAATCGACGTTGTCCTTGCCGCAAGCCTGGACGATGGCGCCTTTCGAGCCTTCGGCCGGGAACTGCCAGTCCGGGTTCTTGATGAAGGCCGCGGTGGTGGCGCCGCTGTTGTTGACGAAGGCGCGGGTGCGGCCTTCTCCCATGCGCGACAGGGCGTCGCGGCTGGCGGTGACGATCTGGTCGCAGCCGATCACCAGGTCCGCGCTGCCGGTGCCGACGCGGGTCGAGTGCAGGTCGGACTGCTTATCGGCCAGGCGCACGTGCGACATCACCGGACCGCCCTTCTGGGCCAGGCCGCTCATGTCCAGCACCAGCGCACCCTTGCCCTCGACGTGGGCGGCGACAGCCAGGATCTGGCCGACCGTCACCACGCCGGTGCCGCCGATGCCGGTCACCAGGATACCGAAGGGGGCCAATGTCGCCGGGATGCGCGGCGCGGGCAATGCCGGCGGCGTCGCCTCGGCGGACGAGGCCTTCTTCGGTTTCTTCAGGCCGCCACCTTCGACGGTGACAAAGCTCGGGCAGAAACCGGTGACGCAAGAAAAATCCTTGTTGCACGAGGACTGGTTGATCTGACGCTTGCGGCCCAGTTCCGTTTCCAGCGGCTCGACCGACAGGCAGTTCGACTGCTTCGAGCAGTCGCCGCAGCCTTCGCAGACGGCTTCGTTGATCACGGCGCGCTTGGCCGGGTCGGGGAATTCGCCCTTCTTGCGACGCCGGCGTTTTTCGGAGGCGCAGGTCTGGTCGTAGATCATCGCGCTCACGCCGCTCATCTCGCGCAGTTCGCGCTGCACGTCCATCAGCTCCGCGCGGTGACGCACGGTGACGCCTTCGGCCCAGGGGTAATCCGCCGGGTATTTTTCCGGCTCGTCGGTGACGACGATGATGGGATTGACGCCTTCGGCGGCCAGCTGGCGGCTGATCTTGGCCGGATCCAGCGGACCGTCGTGGGTCTGGCCGCCGGTCATCGCGACCGCGTCGTTATAGAGGATCTTGTAGGTGATGTTGACCTTGGCCGCGACCGAGGCGCGGATCGCCAGCACGCCCGAGTGGAAATAGGTGCCATCGCCCAGGTTGGCGAACACGTGCTTTTCATCCGTGAACGGGGCCTGGCCGATCCAGGTCGTGCCTTCCGCGCCCATCTGCGTGAAGGTCGAGGTCTCGCGGTCCATCCACAAGACCATGTAGTGGCAGCCGATGCCGGCCAGGGCGCGCGAACCTTCCGGCACCTTGGTCGAGCTGTTGTGCGGGCAGCCCGAGCAGAAGAAGGGAATGCGGTCGGTTTCCGGATTGGCCTTCACCGGAATCGCCTTCAGCACGGCTTCCTTGGCTTCCAGGTAGGCGATGCGCTGGGCGACGCGCTCGGCCACTGGATGGCCGGCGCAGTAGTGGCCAATGCGCGAAGCGATGGCGCGCGCGATCTGGGCCGGGTTCAGCTCGTAGGTGCCCGGCAGCAGCCAGTCGCCCTGGCCGGAGCGGTTCTTGATATCCCATTCGCCGCTGTCGTCGAACTTGCCGACCACGCGCGGACGCTCGCCGTCCGGCAGGTTGTACAGCTCTTCCTTCAGCGCGTACTCCAGCACCTGGCGCTTTTCTTCGACCACGATGATCTCGTCCAGGCCTTGCGCGAACTCGTGCACGCCGACGGAATCCAGCGGCCAGGTCATGCCGACTTTATAGACGCGCAGGCCGATGTCGGCCGCCGCCTGCTCGTCGATGCCGAGGTCGGCCAGGGCCTGGCGGGTATCCAGGTAGCTCTTGCCGGCGGTGATGATGCCGATCTTCGGCTTCGGGCTGTCCCAGACGATCTGGTTCAGCTTGTTGGCACGCGCATAGGCCAGCGCCGCGTACCACTTGTAATTGTTCATCCGCACTTCCTGGTCCAGCACGGCGTCCGGCCAGCGGATGTTCAGGCCGCCTGGCGGCATCTCGAAATCGCTCGGGATCACGGGCTGCACGCGGTCCGGATCGAGGTCGACCACGGCGCCGGATTCGATGATGTCGGTCACGCACTTCATCGATACCCACAGGCCGCTGTAGCGGCTCATCGCCCAGGCATGCAGGCCATAGTCGATGTATTCCTGAACGGAAGAGGGGAACAGCACCGGCATGCCGACGTGGTGCAGGATGTGGTCGGACTGGTGGGCGGTCGAGGAGGATTTGGCCGCGTGGTCGTCGCCGGCCAGCACCAGCACGCCACCATGCCTGGCGGAGCCGGCGTTGTTGCCGTGCTTGAAGACGTCGCCGCAGCGGTCCACGCCCGGGCCCTTGCCGTACCACATGGCGAACACGCCGTCGTACTTGGCGTTTTCAAACAGATTGGTCTGCTGGGTGCCCCAGACGGCGGTCGCCGCCAGGTCTTCGTTCATGCCCGGGTGGAAGTGAACGTTATGCGCTTGCAGGTGCTTCTTCGCCTTCATGGCGGTCTGGTCGACCGCGGTGACGGGCGAGCCGCGGTAGCCGGTGATGTAGCCGGCAGTGTTCAGGCCGTCTTTGAGGTCGCGCTCGTGCTGCAGCATCGGCAGGCGGATCAGTGCCTGGGTGCCGGTCATGAAGGCGCGGCCGCGTTCGAGCGTCCATTTGTCGTCCAGCGTGATCTCGTGGGCAGGCGACGGCTGCGCCGGCTCCAGCTGGGAGCGGTCCAGGGGTGCGTTCATTGTGTCTCCGTTGTAATCTTTTATGCGCGCGGCCGGTTCACGCTGGCCACTTCGGTCTGTCTGCGAGTATAGGCCTGAGCGCTCGCCATAAAATTTCAATCAATTCCCCCCGCCGAGTGATTTGCGCAATAAAATTGCGGAACATCCGAAGACCAAGGGAAATTCATGTCAAAGATCGAGCTGGATAAAACCGATCGGAAGATTCTTGCCATTCTGCAAGCCGATGGCCGCCTGTCGAACCAGGACGTGGCCGAGCGCGTGAACCTGTCGCCATCGCCTTGCCTGCGCCGCATCAAGCGGCTCGAGGAGGCCGGGGTGATCCGACAGTACGTGGCCCTGCTCGATGCCGACAAGCTGGGCCTGGGCCTGCTGGCCTATGTGAACGTGCGCCTGGAAAAGCATGCCGAGGGCGCGCCGAACGCACGCGTGCCGGCGACCTCGCCGCGCTTCGAATTCGCCCAGGCCGTATCGACCTGGCCGGAAGTGGTGGATTGCTATGCGATGACGGGAGAGATGGATTTCCTGCTGCGCGTCCACGTGGAAGACATGGAGCATTTCTCGCGCTTCATGATGGCAACGCTGCTGCGCCACCCGGCGGTGCTGGACGTGAAGTCCAGCTTTGCGCTGCAGAAGATCAAGGAAACGACGGCGCTGCCCATCGTTTAGAGCGCCTATTTTTTAGGCGACAGCCACTTCAAGGCGGCGCGTGTATTCCGCTTGACCGCATAGTCGATCTTCGCCACCTGCTCTTCCAGCGCCTCGGCCAGCACGCTCGAGGGGCTGGGCGGCGGCAGGTGCAGGTGGGCGTCCGCCTCGCCATATTCCCGCTTGATTTCCATGCCGGCCTTCTTGGCGATGTGCATCATGGTACGGTTCGAGGACAGGCACTGCATGTACAGGGTGTCGACGTCCGAATTACGGCAATGCATGGCGGCGCGCTCGAACAGGCGCGTGCCGACGCCCTGCCCGCGCGCCGATGCCGCCACCGAGACCCCGAACTCGGCCACTTTTTCCTTGTCGGTGTAATTGATGCTGTCCGGATGCGCCTCGCGCGAGATGAAGGCCAGGTGGCCGACGCCGGCCAGCTGGAACATGCGGTTGACCACGCCGAACACGATGTCTTTCGAGAAATCGATCTTGTTGACGTAGGCAATGACCTGCTCGTCCCGCAGCATGCTGCCGAAGCGCAGCAGGCGGTCGTTGCTGTCGAGGGCGAGGAAATGCCGCAGCACGCGACGGTGGTCGCGCTTGCTCAAGGCCTTGACCAGTACCGGCTGGCGGCCGTGTTTGCCGGTCAGGTTGCTGAGCCAGCGGCGTAGGGGGTTATCCTGCATCGTTTATTCATTTTTGTGCACTGCACCAATCGTCATTGTAACGGATTGGCTGAGTAGACTGCTGCGCAGGATTTGTAACGTGCGGCGACGGGCTAATCGTCCAGTGCCGCCTGCACCGCCCCCACCCGCGCCGCGTGCACAGCCGCCGGAATCCCCGCCTTGTTCTCCGCGCAGCGCCCGGCAATCTCCCCGGCGTTCACCCCGCGCGCCGCCTCCAGGGCCTTCAGCAGGCGCGGTGCGTGCGTCTCATGGCCGGGCGCCGCGCATTCGGCGGCCAGCAGCATCTGGGCAAAGCGCTCCGGCTTGCGGAAGCCGTCGCTGCGTTCGAACAGGCTGACGACGGCTTCCGGGTCCAGGGACGGTGCGCGACCAATGATGTCCCGCTCGCGCGCCGTCATGACGGCCAGGTCGCGGCAGTCGACGGGCACGCGCAGGCGCTTGCAAATGTCGGGAATCTCCTTGCCGAGGCCGTGCATCAGGACGGCAAAACGCACCGGCAGCTCGAGTCCGCGTCCGGCGGCGTGGTCGATGGCCTGCATCAGCGGCGTATCGGCATCGAGCTCCGGCAGGATGCGGGACAAAGCGCCGCAGTCGCCCAGCACGGCGAACATGCGCGAGGGCTTCTGCTCCATCAAGCCGCGCGAGAGTTCCTGCCACACACGTTCCGGCACCAGGGCATCGACCTCGCCTTCCTCGACCATCCTGCGCATCAGCGCATTGGTGGCCTCGGCCACGCGGAATGCCGGGAAGCGCGCGGCAAAGCGGGCCAGTCTCAGGATCCGCACCGGGTCTTCGGCGAAGGCCTCCGACACGTGGCGGAAGATGCGGTTTTCCAGGTCCTGGCGGCCGCCATAGGGGTCGACGATGCTGCCGTCGGCGGCGCGCGCCATCGCGTTGATGGTCAGGTCGCGCCGGATCAGGTCGTCTTCCAGCCTGACGTCGGGCGAGGTGTGGAAGACGAAGCCGTGGTAACCGGGCGCCGTCTTGCGCTCGGTGCGGGCCAGCGCGTATTCCTCGTGGGTGTCGGGGTGCAGGAAGACGGGGAAATCCTTGCCGACCGGACGGAAGCCTTGCGCCACCATCTGCTCGGGCGTGGCGCCGACCACGACCCAGTCGTGGTCCTGCACCGGCAGCCCCAGCAGTTCATCGCGCACCGCGCCGCCGACGACATAGGCCTGCATCGTCGTCAAGCCAGTCACTCCGGCAGCTCGTCTTCGTGGACGGCGGCGATTTCCGTTTCCGCCATCGCTTCCTCGACCCAGCGCGCCACCGCCGGATGGGCCAGCATGCGGTCGCAATAGGCCTGCAGGGCAGGCGCCAGCGCCACGCCGTAGGTCTTGAAGCGCATCACCACCGGCGCGTAGAAGGCGTCGGCGATGGAGAAATCGCCGAACAGGAAGCGGTGGTGGCCGAAGCGCGCCAGGCACTCTTCCCAGATCTCGCAGATGCGGCCGATGTCGGCCTGGGTGCCCGGCGTGCGGCCGCGGCCCGGCAGGCGCGCCTTGATGCTCATCGACATCGAGGTGCGCAGGTCGGCAAAGCCCGAATGCATCTCGGCGGCCACCGAACGCGCCATCGCGCGCGCCGCCACGTCCTGCGGCCACAGGTGCTTATCGGGGAACTGCTCGGCCAGGTATTCGCAGATGGCGAGGCTGTCCCAGATCGTCATCTCGCCGGCCAGCAGCACGGGAACGCGGCCGGCGTGCGAAAAGCGCGCGATGTTGGCGGCGGTGTCCGGCTGGTCGAGCAGCACGCGGACTTCGGTGAACGGGATCCCGGCCGCGACCGCCGCCACCCAGGGGCGCATCGACCACGACGAATAGTTCTTGTTGCCGATGACGAGGGTCAGGCCGGCCTGGCGCGCCTGGTCGAGGGTCTGAGAAAGCGTGGGATCGAGTTCGATGGTCTGCATGGTCTCTTTCTATTTCGGATGGGGGTGTTCCGTGTGAGCATGTCGCGCCCGGGAGCGCAGCTCGTCGAGTTGTCCGGTGGGCGCCAGGTAGGACGGCGCGACGGACTCGAGCGCCGTGAGCTTGATTCCGAGCGCCTCCGCTGTCAAGACCTGATGGGACGGATTGACAACATTATCGACTTTCATGGAATCCAGGTTGTCGCGGGTGATCAGCGGCGTGCCGGGCAGGAGCTCGAAGAAGCCGGCCTGCAGCCGCGCCAGGGCGTCGGGCAGCCTGAGCACCGGGCGCGGATGGCCGGACCAGTGCCCGGCCAGCCTGACCAGCTCGGCCAGGGTATAGATGCCGGGACCGCCCAGCTCGCAGGTCTGCCTGCGGGTGGCGTCGTCGAACAGGGCGCGCACATAGGCTTCGGCGACGTCGCCGACGTACACCGGCTGGAAGCGCGCATCGGCACAGGCCAGCGGCACCACCGGCAGGTGGCGCTGCAGGCGCGCGAACATGTTCATGAAATTGTCGCCCGGGCCGAACACCACCGAGGGACGGAAGATGGTCGCCGCCACGCCCGCTTCGCTGGCGGCCGCCAGTTCGCCGTCGGCCTTCGAACGCTGGTACATCGAGGGGCCGTCGCGGGCCGCGCCCAGCGCGCTCATGTGCAGCAGGCGCGGCACGCCCGCGGCGGCGCAGGCACTGGCGATGCGGCGCGGCAGCTCGACGTGGACGTGGCGGAACTGCGGCCCGTAGGGCATGCCCTGGCGCGAATGCAGGATGCCGACCAGATTGATGACGGCATCGCGGCCCGTTACCAGGCGCCGCAGGACGGCATCGTCGTGAATATCCGCCTGGACGATGTCGACGCCCGGCAGCGGCATCAGGTGCATGGCATGCGCTTCGTGGCGGGTCGGCACCACGATGGTCATGTCGTGCTCGGCCAGCCGCGCTGCGAGATGGCTGCCGATGAATCCTGTTCCTCCGAACAACACTACCGACAGATCGCGCATGGCAATCTCCTAAGGCAGGCCGATCATGGCAAGCCCATGCTACCACCACGCGGCATGATCGTCCCCAGGCGGGCCTTGAGCGACTGTGGACGTTTCTCGAACAGTGCGGCGTAGTTCGTTGCGTTCGACATCACGTTGCGCACGTAGTTGCGCGTTTCCTCGAAAGGAATGGTTTCGACGAACACCGCCCCTTCCATCGGCGCGTTCAGCAGGCCGCGCCAGGCGCGGGTGCGGCCGGGGCCGGCGTTGTACGACGCGGTGGCCAGTACCTGCGAGCCTTCCGCATGGTTCAGCACCATGTTCAGGTAATTGGTGCCGAGCAGGATGTTGGTGCGGATATCGCTCAGCATGCCATGGCCGTAATCGGTCATGCCGATCTTCTCGGCCACCCACTTGCCGGTCGAGGGCATCACCTGCATCAGGCCGGAGGCGCCGACGCCGGACTGGGCATCGGAGATGAAGCGCGATTCCTGGCGGATCAGGCCGTAGACCCAGGCCTGGTCCAGGCCCAGCCCCTGCGCGGTGGGTTGCAGGATGTCGTCGTGCGGGGCCGGGAAGCGCTGGGTATAGTCGAACTCGGTGCGGGTGCGCTCCGAGGTGTTCACCATGCGGTCCAGGATCTCGTTCTGGCGCGCGTACTCGGCCGCGACCAGCAGCTGGCGGTCGGAAAAGTCGCGCAGCGCCCAGTTCCACTCGCGCGTGCCTTCGAAGCGCAGGCGCATGCCGAAGAATTTCAGGGCGCGCCTGAAGCCGGGATTGGCGGCCATCTGCGCCAGCTCGGCCGCGGTGGGCGCGATTGGTCCCACTGCGCTGGGCGGGATCGTGATCTGCTGGCCGATTTCCTCGAGCGCGAGTTGCCCATAAAAACTGTTCTGGTCGGCGATGCGGCGGAACAGCGCCTGCGCATCCTCCTTGCGGCCCTGGGCCAGGTCGGCGCGGCCGCGCCAGTAGACCCAGGCCGGCTCGGCGCGCTGCTCGGCCGGCATGGCGTCGATGGTCGCCTTCACAATCTTCCAGTCGCCGCGGCGCAGCGCGATCCGGGTCTTCCACTCGGCCTGGAACTCCGACAGGGGCGCGCCGGCGGCGCGCTGCCAGTAATCGTAGGCTTCCGGCGCCAGCACCAGCGAAGCGGCCAGGGCGATGTTCGACCAGCCGATCGCCTTTTCCTCGGCGGACAATTTGGACGCGTTCTTGTTCAGGGCGACCGTGGCCAGCTTGAGGCTGGTGCGCGCCATGCGGCTGACCGCGACCAGGTAGATTTCGTGATCGGCGCGGCTGCTGCCGATGCCGCGCGCCATCGCCAGTGCCGGCACGTCGACTGCCTGGGCGGCACGGGTGTCGGAGGCGCCCAGCAGCAGCGCGGTGCGGCGCGAGGGGCCGGTGGCGTGCATCTCGCCGGCCAGGCGCAGCTGGGCCAGCAGGTCCGCCTGCGTGAACTGGCCGGACTGCGCCAGCTGGGCGACCAGGGCGGCGCAGGCTTCGCCGTACAGCGGCGGATTGTCGAGCAGGGCGCGCGCCTCGCCGGCCACGTTCTGGCCTTTCACGGCGCGCGACAGCAGCGCATAGCACTTGACCTGGTAGTCGTCGTTCTTCACGAACAGCGGCAGTTCGCGGTCGAAATTGACCCAGTCGCGCTTGCGGCCGAGTTCCAGCAGCCAGTCGTTGCGCAGGCGGTCGGCGATGGCGCTGCCCTCGTAATGCTTCAGGAAATCCAGGACTTCCTCGTTCGATGCGTCCTTCAGACGCGGTTTGAGCCGATAATAGTCGACATACGAGGGAATTGCGTAGTTGGGCAGGCGCGCCGCCAGCTCGGCGGCCTTGCCCGCATCGTTCTGGCGCGCGGCCTCGCGCAATTGCAGGAAAATGGCATCCTGCTCGCGGGCGGCGTCGGTCGCAGCCTGCGGCAGCGCGGCCACGGGAGCGATCGCGGGTGAGGCGGATGCAGCAGGTGCGGCGGCAGGCGGCGGAGCCGTTTGGGCGGACGCCGTCGCGAACGACAGCAGGGTCGTGGCGGCAACACTTGCGCCGGCTAACAATTTCAAAAGAAACATCAAACCAACCTTAATGTACGCTTCATTTAACTCATGACCGGCGAATCAAGAATAACACGCCCCCTCTCGAGCTTGCCAGATGACGCCTCAAGCGTGGCGGGCGACAGCCAGGCGGCAAAGGCGGCGCTGCGCAAGGCGCTCAAGACTGCACGTGGGGCGCTCGACCCGGCAATCAAGGTCCAATGGGACGCACACATCGGCGCCCAGGTGATTGCCTGGTGGCGCCTGCGCCAGATCGATACCCTCGGGGTGTATTGGCCGCTGGCCGGCGAGCCCGACCTGCGCGCCGCCTATGCGGAGCTGGCGCTGGCCGGCGTGCGCCTGGCCCTGCCCGTGGTGATGGAACGCAACGCCCCCCTCACGTTCACGGAGTGGACGCCGGGCGAGCCGATGATCGCGGACGAGATGGGCGTCGCGGTGCCGGCCCAGCTGCGCTTCATCGAGCGTCCCCCTGCCCTCTTGATTCCCTGCCTGGGCTTCAATGCCGACGCTTACCGGCTGGGCTATGGCGGCGGCTACTACGACCGCACCCTGGAATTGCCGCCGCGCCCGCGCACCTTGGGCATTGCCTACAGCAACCAGGAAGCGCAGTTCGGCCATGCGCCGCACGACGTGCCGCTGGACGTGATCGTCACCGAGATCAGCAAGGTGACCTAAAGAAAATGCCCGCGGCCTTGCGGCGCGCGGGCATGCGATCGGCGGCAAGGATCAGGCCGCCGTCTGCGTTCCCTGCAGGCGCTGCCAGATGGCGGTGGTGGCCACCGCCTGGTTCATGCTGTAGAAGTGCAGGCCGGGCGCGCCGCCCGCCAGCAGGCGTTCGCACAGCTGGCTGACCACGTCCAGGCCGAAGGCCTTGATCGAGGCGCTGTCGTCGCCGAAGCTGGCCAGCTTCAGGCGGATCCAGCGCGGGATCTCGGCGCCGCACATATCCGAGAAACGCATCAGCTGGGTAAAGTTGGTGATCGGCATGATGCCGGCCACGACCGGGATGTCCAGGCCCATCTTCTGCGCGTTGTCGACGAACTGGAAATAGGCGTCGGCGTTGTAGAAGTACTGGGTGATGGCCGCATTGGCGCCGGCCTGCACCTTGCGGGCGAAGGCTTGCAGGTCGTCCTGCGGCGAGCGCGCCTGCGGATGCATCTCCGGATAGGCGGCGACTTCGATGTGGAACCAGTCGCCGGTCTCGGCACGGATGAACTCGACCAGGTCGCTGGCATAGCGCAGCTCGCCGGCGCCGCCATAACCGCTCGGCAAGTCGCCGCGCAGGGCGACCAGGCGGCGGATGCCGTGCGACTGGAACTCGCGCAGGATGGTGCGGATCGATTCGCGGGTGCCGCCGACACAGGACAGGTGGGGCGCCGCGGCGTGGCCTTCGGACTGGATCTCGAGCACGGTGTCGAGCGTGCCCTGCTGGGTGCTGCCGCCGGCGCCGAAGGTCACCGAAAAGTATTTCGGCTGCAGCGCCGCCAGCTTCTGGCGCGCCGCGCGCAGTTTTTCCGCGCCCTCGGGAGTCTTGGGCGGGAAAAACTCGATGCTGATATTAGGGGTTTCCATCTTTATTCAGGAGTAAGGTAGAAAGCGCCCACGAAATCACGCTGTACAGGATGGCCGCCAGGAAGGCCGACCAGAATCCGGCGACATGGAAGCCGTCGACCAGATGCGCCACCAGCCAGAACAGCAGCGCGTTGATCACCAGGATGAACAGTCCGAGCGACACCAGGGTCACCGGCAGGGTCAGGACGACCAGCACGGGACGGATGATGGTGTTGACCAGGCCGAGGATCAGCGCGGCCACGAGGGCGGTGCCGATGTTGGTGACGGTCACGGAATGCATCAGGTAAGGCAGCGCCATCAGGGCTGCGGCGTTGATCAACCAGGTCAGGAGCAGGCGCATGTCGGTGTCTTTCGTGAAGGCGTAGGAATCCGGGGCGCCACCCGCTTTGGGCGGCGCCATGTCACCGAAGAGATTACCAGTTATTAATTAATAACGGTAATGGTCGGGCTTGTACGGACCTTCCTTGGACACTGAAATGTACGCAGCCTGCTCCTCGGTCAGCGTGGTCAGCTGGGCGTTCAGCTTCTTGAGCTGCAGGCGCGCGACCTTCTCGTCCAGGTGCTTCGGCAGCGTGTACACGCCGACCGGGTACTTGTCGGTGTTGGCGAACAGCTCGATCTGGGCGATGGTCTGGTTCGCGAACGACGAGCTCATCACATAGGACGGGTGACCGGTGCCGCAGCCCAGGTTCACCAGGCGGCCTTCGGCCAGCAGGATGATACGCTTGCCGTCCGGGAAAATAATATGATCGACCTGCGGTTTGATGTTCTCCCACTGATATTTCTTCAGTGCGGCGACTTCGATTTCGTTGTCGAAGTGGCCGATGTTGCAGACGATCGCCTGGTCCTTCATCTTGAGCATGTGCTGCTCGGTGATGACGTGGTAGTTGCCGGTGCAGGTGACGAAGATGTCGCCGTGTTCGGCGGCGTAGTCCATGGTCACGACGCGGTAGCCTTCCATCGCGGCCTGCAGGGCGCAGATCGGGTCGATCTCGGTGACCCAGACCTGGGCCGACAGCGCGCGCATGGCCTGGGCCGAACCTTTACCCACGTCGCCGTAGCCGGCGATCACGGCGATCTTGCCGGCGATCATGACGTCGGTCGCGCGCTTGATGCCGTCCACCAGCGATTCGCGGCAGCCGTACAGGTTGTCGAACTTCGACTTGGTGACGGAGTCGTTGACGTTGATTGCCGGGAAGGCCAGCTTGCCTTCCTGGTGCATCTGGTACAGGCGGTGCACGCCGGTGGTGGTCTCTTCGGTCACGCCCTTGATTTCCGGCAGGCGCTTCGAGTACCACTGCGGATCGACGGCCAGACGGCCCTTGATCGCGTTGAACAGGCAGATCTCTTCTTCCGAACCCGGCTTGTCCAGCACCGAGACGTCCTTCTCCGCGCGCACGCCCAGATGCAGCAGCAGGGTGGCGTCGCCGCCGTCGTCCAGGATCATGTTGGCATGGTTGTCGCCCGGCCATTCGAAGATGCGGTGGGTGTATTCCCAGTACTCGTCCAGGGTTTCGCCCTTGATCGCGAACACCGGGGTGCCGACCGAAGCGATGGCGGCGGCGGCGTGGTCCTGGGTCGAGTAGATATTGCACGAGGCCCAGCGCACTTGCGCGCCGAGGGCTTCCAGCGTGCGGATCAGCACGGCGGTCTGGATGGTCATGTGCAGCGAACCGGCGATGCGCGCGCCCTTCAGCGGCTGGCTGGCGGCGTATTCCTCGCGAATGGCCATCAGGCCCGGCATTTCGGTTTCGGCAATGCGGATTTCCTTCTCGCCCCACGAGGCAAGACCGATGTCGGCAACGAGGTAATCCTGGGAAGTGTCTTTGAGTACGGCGCTCATCACGCCCTCCTTTCAAGTTAAGAAAAAAGTAACGTGAGCGCGGTGTTGATATCCGAGCCTGGCGAAAGTCGAAACTTTCGTCGCAACGCTCCTCGGAATTGCTTAGTTTAGCACGGGCGGATGTCGCTGGTGTGCTGAAGAACCTGGATTCCCGCCATGGCGGCCGGCCAGGTCGGGAATGACGTTGGCTGAGCCGTCATTCCCGCCAAGCTGTTTTTGCTACGCTGTCAGGCCAAACCAGCCGCAGCACGCAGTGCCGCCGCCTTGTCGGTGCGCTCCCAGGTGAACTCCGGCTCTTCGCGGCCGAAGTGGCCGTAGGCGGCCGATTTCTGGTAGATCGGGCGCAGCAGGTCCAGCATCTGCACGATGCCTTTCGGGCGCAGGTCGAAGTGTTCCATCACCAGTTCGGCGATCTTCTCGTCGGAGATCACGCCGGTGCCTTCGGTGTAGACGGTGATGTTGATCGGCTTGGCCACGCCGATCGCGTAGCTGACCTGCACCTGGCACTGGCGCGCCAGGCCGGCGGCGACCACGTTCTTGGCCACGTAGCGGGCGGCGTAGGCGGCCGAGCGGTCGACCTTGGACGGGTCCTTGCCGGAGAAGGCGCCGCCGCCGTGCGGGGCTGCGCCGCCGTAGGTGTCGACGATGATCTTGCGGCCGGTCAGGCCGCAGTCGCCCTGCGGGCCGCCGATGACGAAGCGGCCGGTCGGGTTGACCAGGTAGCGGGTGTCCTGCAGCCATTCTTTCGGCAGCACCGGCTTGATGATCTCTTCGATCACGGCTTCTTCGATCTGGCTGTGGCTGATTTCCGGCGCGTGCTGGGTCGACAGCACCACGGTGTTGACCGCGACCGGACGGCCGTTCACGTAGCGCAGCGTGACCTGGGACTTGGCGTCCGGACGCAGCCACGGCAGGCGGCCGTCCTTGCGCAGCTGCGACTGGCGCTCGACCAGGCGGTGTGCGTAATAGATCGCGGCCGGCATCAGTTCCGGGGTTTCGTCGCAGGCGTAGCCGAACATCAGGCCCTGGTCGCCGGCGCCCTGGTCGAGGTCGATACCGGCGCCTTCGTCGACGCCCTGGGCGATGTCCGGCGACTGCTTGTCATAGGCGACCAGCACGGCGCAGCCCTTGTAGTCGATGCCGAAATCGGTGTTGTCGTAACCGATGCGCTTGATGGTGTTGCGCGCAACTTGAATATAATCGACGTTTGCGTGCGTCGTGATCTCTCCTGCCAGCACCACCAGGCCCGTGTTGCACAGGGTTTCGGCGGCCACGCGTGCGCGCGGATCCTGCTCGAGGATGGCGTCGAGGATGGCGTCGGAAATCTGGTCGGCAACTTTGTCCGGATGGCCTTCCGAGACGGACTCGGAAGTGAAGAGGTAGTCGTTGGAAGACATTGAGGCTCCTGATACTGTTGAGATAAATGCCGCAGTACCAAGGCCCTGCGACGCTTTAGCGATATTTATATTCCGCTTCGCAAGTTGTCATTAACTCCGCGGATCCTGCTCAAAGTGGTATTTTACGCTCCTTAAAAAATTTTGGTGAAGCAAGCCGCATCACCTCTACCCTGAATCAATAAATGCTCGTTTTCCTGTTCCGCTTCCTGTCGGTGTTTCCCCTCCCCGTGCTGCACGCGCTGGGCGCGGCGCTCGGCTGGCTCGTTTACCTCATTTCTCCCTCTTACCGGCGGCGTTTGCGCAGCAATCTCGAGCTGGCCGGCTACGGCGCCCATCTGCGCAGCGCCATCGCCGAGTCCGGTAAAGCCATCGTCGAACTGCCGTTTGTGTGGTGCGCGCAACAGGAGCGCGTCACCCGCCACGTCACGATGGAGAACTGGGAACTGGTCCAGCGCCAGCTCGACTCCGGGCGCGGGATTGTGTTCCTGACGCCACACCTCGGCTGTTTCGAGCTGACCGCCCAGCAAGTGTCGCTGCGCCAGGAGTTGACGGTCATGTATCGCCCGCCGCGCAAGAGCGCGCTGAAACCCTTGGTCGAAGGCGCGCGCGCGCGCCAGAACATGCACCTGGCCCCGGCCAACCTGTCGGGCGTGCGCATGCTGGTCAAGGCGCTGCGCGGCGGCCAGCCGGTCGGCGTGCTGCCGGACCAGGTGCCGCAGGAAGGCGAAGGCGTGTGGGCGCCCTTCTTCGGCCGTCCGGCCTACACCATGACGCTGCCGGCCAAGCTGGCCCAGTTGGGCAAGGCCGACATCCTGCTGACCTATGCCGAGCGCCTGCCGGGCGGACGCGGCTACGTGATCCGCTTCGTGCCCTTCGAGGGCGAGCTGTCCGGCACCGCGACCGAGCAGGCCGCCAGCATCAACCGCGCGATGGAAGCGCTGATCGCGCGTTGCCCGTCCCAGTATTTCTGGAGTTATAACCGCTACAAGCGCCCCCAGGGCGTGGCGGCCCCGGAAGCCGAGGCGGTCGCATGAGGGTCCTGATTGCTTTTCTGTGGCTGCTGCATTTCCTGCCGCTGCCGATCCTGGGCCGCATCGGTAACGCCGTCGGCTGGCTGATGTACTACGCGATCCCGAAACGCCGCAAGATCGCCCTGACCAATCTGCGCCTGTGCATGCCCGAACTGAGCGAAGCGGAACGGATCGCCATCGCCAGGCGCCACTTCCAGGGCTATTCGCGCAGCATCCTGGAGCGCTCGCTGCTCTGGTGGGCGCCGATCCCGCGCCTGCGCCGCCTGATCCACATCGAGCCGTCGGTGCCCCAGGCCGAAATGGAAAGCGGTCCGACCATCCTGCTGTGCCCGCACTTCGTCTGCCTCGACGTGGCCGGCGTCGCGGCGCGCGTGATCCCGGTGTCGACGATCTATTCGCCGCAGAAGAACGAGGCCTTCGACCGCCTGCTGCGCTACGGCCGCGAGCGCTTCGGCCCGGTGCGCCTGTTCACCCGCGAGGAGGGCATCAAACCGATCCTGCGCGCGCTGCGCGACGGCCTGCCCTATTTCATGCTGCCGGACATGGATTTCGGCGAAAAGGATGCCACCTTCGTGCCCTTCTTCGGCATCCCGGCGGCAACGCTCACCGCCCTGCCGCGGCTGGCGGCGGCCACCAAAGCGAAAGTGATCCCGGTGATCGCCACCTTCCTGCCCGACTACAAGGGCTATCGTGTCGTCTTCTATCCGTCCTGGGAAAACTACCCGGGCGAGGACATGATCGACGCCACCCGCCGCATGAACGAATTCATCGAGGAACGGGTGCGCGAAAGCCCGGCCGAGTATTTCTGGACCCATAAACGCTTCAAGACCCGGCCGAACGGCGAGCCGTCGCTCTACGAATAAACAGGAACCATCATGAAACTGAAATTCACCAAGATGCACGGCGCCGGCAACGATTTCATCGTCGTCGACGCCGTCAACCAGCAGGTCGAGCTGAGCCCCGCGCAGTGGGCCCGCCTGGCCGACCGCCGCTTCGGCATCGGCGCCGACCAGATCCTGATCGTCGAACGTCCGCTCGATCCAGGCTGCGATTTCCGCTACCGCATCTTCAACAACGACGGCGGCGAGGTCGAACAGTGCGGCAACGGCTCGCGCGCCTTCGTGCGCTTCGTCAGCGACAAGGGCCTGACCGACAAGCGCAGCATCCGTGTGCAGACCATGGCCGGCATCATCACGCCGCGCCTGGAAGAAGACGGCAGCGTGACGGTCGACATGGGCGCGCCCGTGCTGGAGCCGGCGCAGGTGCCCTTCGACGCCAGCGGCCTGGACGGCGTGGCCCAGGGCCGCGACACCCTGTGGCCGCTGACGGTCCGCGCGCGCGGTGCCGAGCAGACCGTGCTGGTATCGGTCGTCTCGATGGGCAATCCGCACGCGGTGCAGGTGGTCGACGACGTCGACAATGCGCCGGTCGCGGAGACCGGTCCGCAGATCGAACACCACCCGCGCTTCCCGAAGCGGGTCAACGCCGGCTACCTGCAGGTGCTGGACCGCGGCCACGTGAAGCTGCGCGTGTTCGAGCGCGGCGCCGGCGAAACCCTGGCCTGCGGCACCGGCGCCTGCGCGGCGGTCGTGGCCGGCATCCGGCGCGGCCTGCTGGACTCGCCAGTCCAGGTCGAGGCGCGCGGCGGCCGTCTGAGCATCGCCTGGGCCGGCGAAGGCCAGCCGGTCTACCTGAGCGGCCCCGCCGAGACCGTGTTCGAGGGCGAGATCACGCTTTGATCACCGGCGTCTGACGCGTCGTCAAGCTGCCAGGTCGAGGTCCAAAGAGCTCTCTGGCAGCAGGGTCCGCAGACGGTAGAGGCGCTGGCGATAATTCCCTTCCGGCCCGCCCGGGCCGCAGTCGACGCTCTCGAACAGGCGCCCGATGCGGTCGAGTAACTGGCGCTCCTGGGCGCTTTCCACCGTCACCAGACGGCGCCGGCTGCGGCCGTAGCTGGCGCGGATGTCGATCACCAGGCAATGGCCGCGATCCGCATTCCGGACCTCGAGCAGCAGCGCCTCGGCGCGGCTCAGGCCGAAGGCCAGCGCCAGTTCGAGGCGCGCCGCCAGCAGCGGAAAGTCCGACAGGTCGCGTCCCGCCAGCATCGCATCGAGGTCCTGCCAGGCGCCCGGGCCGCGCGGCGCGATCTTGTGCAGCATGGCGGCCGCCCTGGCGCAGCCCTGCACAGCCGCCTTCTGCAGCCAGAACACGGCGCGCACATCGTTACCCTCGTTCTCGCGGCGCGCGCGCCAGGCGGCGTTGCCGCATTCCAGCTGGGCGTCGCGGTAACCCATCTCGGCGGCCCGCTCGAGGTATTTCTGGGCCTCGACTACATTCCGCTGGGAAAACTCCGGCTTCACATAGATGCGCGACAGCGCATACCAGGCTTCGGCCAGGCCCTGCTCGCCGGCCTGCAGCAGCCAACGCACCGCCTTCTTGAAGTTGGCCGCGCCGCTGCTGCCCGCGCCGCTTCCCGCAACGCGGCGGCCGTCGATGCGCATGCGCGCGGACCACAGGCCCAGCGCGAACTGGGCGTAGCGGTCCTGCTCGGCGGCGGCCAGTTCCCAGAAGGCATGCAGTTCGTCGGGCTCGACGTCGTGGACGACGGTGCCCTCGTCGACCAGGCGGGCGCAGCGCGACAGCAGGGTGACCTCGTCCGGTGCCAGGCGCGCGCAGGCCCGGTCCTGCGCCACCTCGGAATGGGCCAGGGACCGCGCAAGCGGCAGCGCACGCTCGAGATAGGCCTGGTGCCTGCCGGCCTCCCATTCCTGTTCCAGCAAGGCGAACTGGGCCGCGGTGACGCCATTGTCGGCGGCGCGCCGCAGCCAGCGCTGCCCGTTGCGGTCCGGCGCCGCGGTGCGCGGCATCGTGGCAGGGCTGCGCTCCGTCGT
>NZ_JBFRFV010000035.1:0-45495 GCF_052115005.1 Massilia sp. 2TAF26 | reverse complement strand
CCGCTGGCCTTGCCGTCCTTGTTCTCGATGATCTTCATGAGGGCCTCGATGCCGTCATCGATATAGGTGAAGGCGCGCTTCTGGTGGCCGCCGTCGACCAGCGAGATGGTCTCGCCGCGCACGATGTGGCCGAAGAACTGGGTCAGCACGCGCGAGGAGCCTTCCTTCGGGGTGTGGATCGAATCCAGGCCGGCGCCGACCCAGTTGAAGGGGCGGAACAGGGTAAAGTTCAAGCCTTCCATGCCGTAGCCCCAGATCACGCGGTCCATCAGCTGTTTCGAGCAGGCGTAGATCCAGCGCGGCTTGTTGATCGGGCCGTAGACCAGCTCCGAATTCTCCGGATCGAATTCCTCGTCGTGGCACATGCCGTAGACTTCCGAGGTCGACGGGAACACCAGGTGCTTGCCGTACTTGGCGGCCGAGCGCACGATCGGCAGGTTGGCTTCGAAGTCGAGTTCGAACACGCGCAGCGGCTGCCGCACATAGGTCGAGGGCGTGGCGATGGCGACCAGCGGCAGGATCACGTCGCACTTCTTGACGTGGTACTCGACCCATTCCTTGTTGATCGTGATGTCGCCTTCGAAGAAGTGCATGCGCGACGCATATTCTTCATTCGCGAGAAGATCCCCGATGCGCTCGGAGTTCATGTCCATGCCGTAGACTTCCCAGTCGGTGGTCTCGAGGATGCGCTTGGACAGGTGGTGGCCGATGAAGCCGTTGACGCCGAGGATGAGGACTTTTTTCATGTGCTAGCTTTCAAATTGTCGCGGTGATGCGGTGGCGCGGCGTGTGCAATTGTAGTACGGCGCGCCGGGGCGCTCATCATAAACAATCGCCCGTGAAGAATTCGTGAATAAATAGTGAATTTTTCGTGAAATCCATGCTGTCAGGATCCTTTCAGGCCGAGCAGCACATGGGTGCCTGCGCCTTCGGCGCTATGAACCTCGATTTGCCAGCCGCAGCGCTCGCAGATCTTCTTCACGATCGCCAGGCCGATGCCGAAGCCGTCGCCGCGTCCGCCCGGTGCGCGATAGAAACGTTCAAAAACGTGGGGAAGGGCATCCGCGGCGATGCCGGATCCGGTGTCGTCGACCGACAGCGTGCCGTCGCGGTAGGCGATGCGGATCTCGCCATCTTCCGTGTGACGCAAGGCATTGTCGACCAGGTTGGACAGCACGATGCCGAGGGCCGGCGCGTTGGCATGGATGCATGCGTCCGCGGCGACGTCGACGACGATGCGCGCCGCCTGCTTTTCCAGCCGCTCGGCGTAGCGCTCGACGATGGCGCCGACGAGCTCCGCGAGCCGGACCGGCGGACCCACGGTCCCGGTCTCGTCGCGCGCGAGGGCGAGCAGGCACTCGACCAGGGCATGCATGTCCTCGGCCGCCTGCTCGATCTGCAGCAGGCGCTGGCGCGACTTGGCGTCGAGCGCGCCGGCCACCGGCTCCAGCAGCTCGCAGCTGGTGCGGATCCGGGTGAGCGGGGTGCGCAGCTCGTGGCTGACGTTGGCGGTGAACTCCTTCTCCCGCTCGACCATCGCAGCCATGCGGCAGTGGTAGTCGTTGACGGCTTCGGCCAGCCCGGCCACTTCGCGCTCGTCATAGCTGGCGGGATCGATCGCGGAGGCGGCGCCGGAGCGCAAGTCCTTCACCTGGCGCGCCAGGCCGCCGACCTGCCGCACCAGCAGCCCGGACAGCCAGTAGGCCAGCCAGACCGTCGGCAGGGCGAACAGCGCGGTGGCGAACATCAGCATGTTCATGCCGTTCTTGAAGTGCCTTTCGTAGACGCTGTAGTCGTAGGCGCGCACCACTCTTTCGCTGCCGAAGTGCGTCACCGCCAGATGGACCTCATGTCCATCCATCATGACTTCGTGCACGCCTTCCGGCAGCGTGGCCAGCGACGGCGGCAGCGTAAACCAGGCGCCGCCTTCCGCCGAGACCCGCGCGCCCACCTTCGGATCGAGCGGGGGCAGGGTTCCCGGTTCGTCGCGCCAGGACTGCAGCAGGTTGCGCATGTCGTCCTCGATGATCGCGTTGATCAGGCGTTCTTCCTGCCCTTCGGCCATGACGCGTATGCCGATCGCCTGCATGACCAGCAGCACCACGCAGGCGGCGAACAGCGCCAGCGCGACCTTCAGCCGCAGGCTAAGGCGCATCGTAGGGATTGCCGGCGCCGATGCGGTAGCCGATGCCGTGTATGGTCTCGATCGGGTTGGGCTCGCCCTCGGCGGTCAGGGCGCGGCGCAGGGTGTGCATGTGCGCGCGCAGGGTGTCGCTGTCGCGCAGCATCTCGCCCCACACGGCGGTTTCGAGTTCGGCGCGGCGCAGGACCTGGCCCGGAGTGGCCATCAGCAGCTGCAGCAGGTGCAGGCATTTGCGCGGCAGCCGGATCGGCCGGCCGGCGCGTTCCACCTCCAGCGTGCGCGGGTCGAGGGTGATGTCCCCGCAGCGCAGCGCGCCCGGAACGACTTGGCCATTGTGGCGCTTGATCAGCGCCGACAGCCGCGCGCCGACTTCCTTCAGCGAAAACGGCTTGACCAGGTAATCGTCGGCGCCGTGGCCGAAGCCTTCCAGCTTGTCGTCCAGCGTGTCTTTCGCCGTCAGCATCAGGACCGGGGTGTCGCGGCGCGCTTCCTCGCGCAGCTTGCGGCACAGGGTGAAGCCGTCCATGCCGGGCAGGGCGACGTCGAGCAGGATCGCGCTCCATTGGGCGCTGACCGCATGATGCAGGCCGGTCACGCCGTCGGCCGCATGTTCCGGGGTATAGCCCGAGGCTTCGAGGTAATCGTAAAGATTGGCTGCGATGGCCGGGTCGTCTTCGATGATGAGTACGCGCATGAGGTGTGCAGGAGGAGGACGAAGCCTCCATCATGCCATACCTTTAGAGCCGGCGGCCCGCCGCGCAGGCGTCGACCAGCCGCTCCAGGCGGGCGGCGCGGGTTTCGGGCCTTTTCGCACTCGTTATCTGGTGCAGCACGCGCCGGCGGTAGCCGGGCGGGCAGCCGTCGAAATAGGTCCAGGCGGCCGGCTGTTCGCGGAAGCGCGCCAGCTCGGCGGTGGAAAGTTCGGCCGGCGTTTCCCGCTCGTGCGAGTACACGCGCGAACGCTCCTCGGAACGGCGCGCGAAGGCGGCCTCGCCGGCCGGCGCCATCAGGCCCTGCTCCCTCAGCGTCGCCACCTTGTCGATGTTGACCGCGCTCCAGATCGAGCCGGGCTTTCGCGGCGTGAAGCGGATCGTGTAGCGTTCATCGTCGACGCGCTTGCGCACGCCGTCGATCCAGCCGTAGCACAGGGCCTGGTCGACCGATTCGGACCAGCTCATGCTGGGGCGGCCGCTGCCGACCTTGTGGAAGCCGACCAGCAGTTCCGCCGCTTCGTGCGCGTGCGCGGCCAGCCAGGCACGGAAGGCGCCGGCATCGTCGAAGTAGACGGGATCACTCACCGATGCGGACCTTCTCGTCGCGCGCCCGCGCCAGCAGCAGTCTGCGTTCGCGCTCGTTCTGCGTGAGGCCGGCGGCGCGTTCGAATTCGGCGCGCGCCTCGGCGTGGCGGCCCAGTTTGGCCAGCAGGTCGCCACGCACGCTGGGCAGCAGGTGGTAGTTGGCCAGCCGCGGTTCGTCCAGCAGCTGGTCGGCCAGCGCCAGGCCCTCGGCCGGGCCGTAGGCCATGCCCAGCGCCACCGCGCGGTTCAGTTCGACGATGGGCGAGGGCAGCAGGGCGGCCAGGGCGTCGTACAGCGCGGCGATGCCGGCCCAGTCGGTGGCGTCCGCCGTCAGCGCGCGCGCATGGCAGGCGGCGATCGCGGCCTGGAGGCCGTAGGGGCCGAGGCTGCCCAGGCGGCCGGCGCGCTCCAGCGCCGCCAGGCCGCGCCCGATCAGGAGCCGGTCCCAGCGGCTGCGGTCCTGGTCCAGCAGCAGCACCGGTTCGCCGTTCGGGCCGGTGCGGGCGCGCTCGCGCGAGGACTGGATCTCCATCAGCGCGACCAGGCCGTGCACTTCGCCTTCCTCGGGGGCCAGCTCGGCCAGCACCCGGCCCAGGCGCAGCGCCTCGCGGCACAGGCCCGGCCGCAGCCAGTCGGCGCCGGCGCTGGCGGAATAGCCTTCGTTATAGATCAGGTAGATCACCTGCAGCACCGAGGCCAGGCGCGGCTTGCGTTCTTCGCCGCGCGGCACCTCGAAGGGCACCCTGGCCTCCGCCAGGGTGCGCTTGGCGCGCACGATGCGCTGGGCCACCGTGGCTTCCGGCACCAGGAAGGCGCGCGCGATCTCGGCGGTCGACAGGCCGCCGATCAGCTTGAGGGTGAGCGCCGCGCGCGCCTCGCCGGACAGCACCGGATGGCAGGAGACGAAGATCAGGCGCAGCACGTCGTCGTCGATCTCGTTGTCCGCCATCTGCGCCAGTTCGGCCAGCTCGTCGGGCTGGCGCTGGCCGTCGCGCAGCTGTTCGTCCATCTCCCACGACAGCTCGCCCTCCTTTCCGGCGCGCATGCTGGCGTGGCGCAGGTGGTCGAGGGCGCGGTGCTTGGCCACCTGCATCAGCCAGGCGCCCGGCCGGTCCGGTACGCCGCCGGACGGCCAGCTTTCCAGCGCCTGCAGCATGGCGTCCTGGGCCAGCTCCTCGGCGATACCGACGTCACGCAGCATGCGTGTCAGCGCGCCGACGATGCGCGCCGACTCCATGCGCCAGACCGCTTCGACGACGCGGCCGATGTCGCTTCCGCTCATGCCTGCACGGATACCTTGCGCAGGGCGGCGTCGAGCTGTTCGGCGCGCAGGCTGGCGTCGGCGCGGCGCTGCTCGTCGTCCATGGCCGGCGCGAGGTCGTCGAGCGTCATCGCTTCGCGGATCTCGACTTCGACATGCGGGCCGGTCGGATAGGGCAGGGTGCGCGCCCAGGCGATCGCATCCGCCATCGAGCCGGCCCGGATCATCCAGAAGCCGGCGATCAGCTCCTTGGCTTCCGCGAAAGGGCCGTCGATGACGTCCGTCTTGCCGCCTTTGAAATGGAGGCGGGCGCCGCGTGCGCTGGACTTCAGGCCGTCGCCGGCCAGCAGCCTGCCCTGTGCCGCCTGCGCCGCGTTGAAGGCGTTCAGGTCGTCGAGCATCTGCTGCGGCGGGATGCGGTCGCGCTCCGTGCCTTCGTCCGAACGCAGGAGGATGACGTAGCGCCGGTCGCCATCGTCGTCGGCCGGCGTGACCTGGGCGCAGCCGCCCGGGCAGCCGGTCTCGCGCAGTTCCAGCACCGCTTCGCCGGTCGGCTGCACGTCGCTCTGCGGCCAGCGCTTCAGCTGCTCGATCGCGGCTTCCTTCGACGCCGCCTCGAACACCGTGAAGCCGGCCACCAGTTCCTTGGCCTCGGCGAAGGGGCCGTCGGTGACGGTGTCGACGCCCGGACCCAGCTTCAGGCGCACGGCGCGGCTGCTGGGGCGCAGGCCCAGGGCCAGCCCCAGCCGGCCCTGGTCCGCCAGCGCCTGGTTGAATTGCTCCATGTCGGCGAGGCCCTGGGCGGACGGCGGCGCGCCCGCTTCGGTGGCCTCGTCGGCCTTGCGGATGACCATGAACTGCATCATCGTCTCCTCAGCGCGCCGCGGCCTGCTCGCGCCGGCGCTCTTCCTGTTCGCGCAGCTCGGGTGTGAGCGCGTCGCCGAAATCCTCGGCAGAAAAGATCTGGCGGATCTCGATGTTGCCCGGCTTCCCGCCGTAGGGATTCGGGCAGCGCCGCATCCACTCGATCGCTTCCTGCTTCGAGCTGACCTCGATGATCCAGAAGCCGGCAATCAGCTCCTTGGACTCGGTGAATGGACCGTCGACCACGGTGCGCTTGTCGCCGTCGAAGACGATGCGCGCGCCCCTGCTGGTCGGGTGCAGGCCTTCGCCGGCCAGCAGCACGCCGGCCTTGACCAGTTCTTCGTTGAACTGGCCCATCTCGGCAAGCTGCTGTCGGGTGGGCATGACGCCGGCCTCGGTGTCGGCATTGGCCTTGACGATCACCATGAATTTCATTGCTGCGCTCCCTGCTGGTCGCCGCAGCCCTGGCTCTGCTGCATCGCCTTCTGCATCTCTTCCTGCATCTGCTCGGGCGTCATGTCGCGCTTGTGGGTCGCGATCGACCAGCGGTGGCCGAAGGGGTCTTCGACCTGGCCGTAGCGGTCGCCCCAGAACATGTCTGCCATCGGCATGACGGGTTTGGCGCCGGCCGCCACCGCCTGCTGCCAGGTCGCGTCGGCATCGTTCACGTACAGGTGGATGAAGACCGGGGTGCCTTTCAGGGCCAGCGGACCGTTGCTGCCCCAGTCGGGAAAGTCGTCGGCCAGCATGACGCGCGAGTCGCCGATGCGGATCTCGGCGTGCATGATCTTGCCGCCGGGGCCGGGCATGCGGCCGATCTCGGTGGCGCCGAAGGCTTTCTTGTAGAACTCCAGCGCCGCGGCCGCGCCGGCGCACACGAGGTGGGGCGTGACGGTGTGGAAGCCTTCGGGGATGGCACGTACCTGTTCTTGCATGATGGATCTCCTTATCCGGTTGTTTTGGGGCCTGCTATCACTACGACGAAGCATGCGGCCCGGTTTCGACATCGCCAGGCCAAAATATTTTCGGAATTTTCGATACGGTATGACGACTGTCGTACGAAGTCGAGAAAAAGATATCCAACAGCGAGGTTTTTCGCAGTCAGGCGCGCTCTATGCGCAGTGCATAACAACCGTAGGCGGTAAGGCATGCCGCCCGCATCCCGCTTCTTGCCGCCAAATCTTTCTCTTTAAAAATGACTCTTGAAATCCTTATTCGTATCCCAATATCGTCCCGGTCTGTTTAACCCCTGAACATAACGAGGACATAAGATGGCTGTTGCCGAAAAAGAAACCCTTGGCTTCCAAGCAGAAGTAAAACAGCTGCTGCAACTGATGATTCACTCCTTGTATTCGAACAAGGAAATCTTCTTGCGCGAACTGATCTCGAACGCCTCCGACGCCGCCGACAAGCTGCGCTTCGAGGCGATCAACAACGATGCCCTGTACGGCAACGATCACGAACTGAAGATCAAGGTCTTGTTCGACAAGGAAGCGAAAACCATCACGATCTCGGACAACGGCATCGGCATGAGCCGTGACGAGGTGATCTCGCACCTGGGCACCATCGCCAAGTCGGGCACCAAGGAATTCTTCAGCAAGCTGTCCGGCGACCAGCAGGCGGACGCCGCCCTGATCGGCCAGTTCGGCGTGGGCTTCTACTCGGCCTTCATCGTGGCCGACCGCGTCACCGTCGAGACCCGCCGCGCAGGCAGCCCGGCTTCCGAGGCGGTGCGCTGGGAATCGACCGGCGAAGGCGACTACACGATCGAAGCGATCGAGAAGACCAGCCGCGGCACCGACATCATCCTGCACCTGCGCGAAGGCGAGGACGAGCTGCTGTCGTCGTGGAAGCTGAAGTCCATCATCCGCAAGTACTCGGACCACATCTCCCTGCCGATCGTGATGAAGAAGGAAGAGTGGGACGAAGAGAAGAAGGAAACCGTCGTCAAGGACGAATTCGAGACCGTGAACCAGGCCTCGGCGCTGTGGGCCCGCTCGAAGTCGGACATCACCAAGGAGCAGTACGAGGAGTTCTACAAGCACATCTCGCACGACTTCCAGGCGCCGCTGGCATACACCCACAACCGCGTCGAAGGCCGCAGCGAATACACCCAGCTGCTGTACGTGCCGAGCCACGCGCCCTTCGACCTGTGGGACCGCAACAAGCGCGGCGGCATCAAGCTGTACGTGAAGCGCGTGTTCATCATGGACGACGCCGAGCAGCTGATGCCGGTCTACCTGCGCTTCGTGAAGGGCGTGATCGACTCGAACGACCTGCCGCTGAACGTCTCGCGCGAAATCCTGCAGGAGTCGCGCGACGTGCGCGTGATCCGCGAAGGCTCGACCAAGCGCGTGCTGGGCATGCTGGAAGAGATGGCGAATTCGGACGAGCAGGAAGGCAAGGATAAATACGCGACCTTCTGGAAGGAGTTCGGCCAGGTGCTGAAGGAGGGCATCGGCGAGGACGCCACCAACAAGGACCGCATCGCCAAGCTGCTGCGCTTCGCCTCGACGAATACCGACTCCAGCGAGCAGACCGTGTCCTTTGCCGACTACGTGTCGCGCATGAAGGAAGGCCAGGAGAAGATCTACTACGTCACCGCCGACAGCTACACCGCGGCGAAGAACAGCCCGCACCTGGAGATCTTCCGCAAGAAGGGCGTGGAAGTGCTGCTGCTGACCGACCGCGTCGACGAGTGGATGCTGTCCTTCCTGAACGACTTCGACGGCAAGGAACTGGTGTCGGTCGCCAAGGGCGGCCTGGACCTGGGCAAGCTGGAAGACGAGGCCGAGAAGAAGGAACACGAAGAGACCGAGACCCAGTACAAGGACCTGGTCGAGAAGATGAAGGGCGCGCTGGCGGATAAGGCCAAGGACGTGCGCGTGACGTTCCGCCTGACCGACTCGCCGGCCTGCCTGGTGGCGGACGAGCACGAGCTGTCGGCCAACCTGGTGCGCATGCTGAAGGCGGCCGGCCAGGACGCGCCGGAGTCGAAGCCCATCCTCGAGATCAACCCGAACCACCCGCTGGTGACGCGCCTGAAGTACGAAGACGCGGACCAGGCGCGCTTCGGCGACTGGGCCCACATCCTGTTCGACCAGGCCATGCTGGCCGAGGGCGGCAACCTGAGCGATCCGGCTTCGTTCGTGAAGCGCCTGAACGAGATGCTGCTGGCGACCGCGAAGTAATCAGTCGAGCATCATGAAAACGGCCGGTGCAGCGATGCCCGGCCTTTTTTTACTTTCGGAGGCGGCGCTGCAGCGCGTCGGTCAGCGGCTGCAGCACGGCCGCCGTCGCCGCGATCGCCAGCGCGAGCCCCAGCAGCACGGCCGGATCGCCGCGCCGGAAGGTGAGCAGCGCCTGGCAGGCGCAGATCACCAGGCTGTGCGAGAGGTAGAGCGTGAAGGTGTGCGCCGACACGAAGCGGATGGTCCGTGCGGCGCCCAGCAGCCGGGTGAAGCCGGCGTGGCGTGCGCAGGCGAAATTCGCCAGTACCAGGATCGCCACCAGATAGTCGGACAGTACGCGGTCGGCGCTGCCCATGCGGATGCCGGGGAAGGGCCAGGCGGCGCGCGCCACCAGCCGCAGCCGCTGTTCCGGGTCGTACCAGGTCCACAGGGCCGCCAGCAGCAGCGTGACGGCCCAGCCGGCGCGGGCGATACCGCGCGGGATGACCTGCGTCTTCTGCCAGCGGTACAGGAAGACCCCGGACAGCCACAGCGGCAGCAGCAGCCACAGCCTGGGACCCATCAGGGCAAGCACGGCCAGGCCCAGCAGGCGCCGGTGTCCCTTCAGGTAGTGCATCGCGCCGAACAGCACGTAGTACCAGGCTTCGTAGTTCAGCGACCAGTAGGGTACCAGCCAGGGCGGCACCTCGACGAAGCTCCACAGTTCGCCCAGGAACAGCAGGTGGAAGGGGATGTAGAGCCAGGGCTTGTGCAGCTGGTAGGCGCCGTTTACCGGCAGGTGGAGCAGCTTGATGGCCAGCGCCGCCAGGCCGAAGGCCAGCGCCAGCATCGGCAGTACCACCGAATACAGGCGCGCACAGCGGGCCCTGACGTAGTCGCCCAGCGAGGGGTTGCGTTGCTCGGCGCTGTAGGCGATCACGAAGCCGGACAGCACGAAGAAGGCGATCACGGCTTCGCGCCCGAGGTCGGCGACATGGGCGATCTGGTAGTCGTCGAAGATACGGAAATAGCCGAAGTGGGCCATCACGACCGCGCAGGCGGCCAGGATGCGGACCAGGTCGAGGTAAAGCGAAAACGGCTTGTCCAGCCCGGCCTTCACGGCCGGGGCGGCGCTCAGGGGTGCAATGTCGAGCAGAAGTCCTCCAGCATCCGCTCGCCCTCCGGCCACGGCCCGTAGCCGCTGGCGCCGTTGATGTGTCCCGCGTCGCCGATCTCCACCAGCCTGCTGCCCCAGGCGCCGGCAAAGGCGCGCGCGCGTTCGATGTGCAGGTATTCGTCGTTGGTGCTGGCCACGACCATCGAAGGGAAGGGCAGCGCCTGCATCGGGATCGGCGTGAAGCCGTTCGCGGCGGCCGGATAGGAGGGCGCTTCGACGTCGCTGGGCGCCACCAGGAAGGCGCCGGCGATCCTCAGCGGCGAGCCGGCCTGGAGGCAGGCCCATTGCGCCCACTGCGCCACCAGCATGCAGCCCAGGCTGTGGGCGACCAGGATGGGCCGGCCTTCGCAGGCCGCGATCGCGGCATCCAGCTCCGCCACCCACTCATCGCGTTGCGGGTTGTTCCAGTCGCGGTGGGCGACCCGTTCCCATTTCGAGTACTTGCCTTCCCAGTGGGTCTGCCAGTGCTGCGGGCCCGAGTTCCAGAGGCCGGCCACGATCAGGATGTCGCATTTCATAAGGCGGTCCTCAGTGCAAACAGTTCCGGGAACAATACCACGTCGAGCATCTTGCGCAGGTAGCTGACGCCGGCGGTGCCGCCGGTGCCGGTCTTGAAGCCGATGATGCGCTCCACCGTCGACACGTGGCGGAAGCGCCAGGTGCGGAAGGCGGTCTCCATGTCGACCAGCTTCTCGGCCAGCTCGTACAGGGCCCAGTGGTGTTCGGGGTCGCGGTAGACCTCGAGCCAGGCCGCCAGCACCGAGTCGTCGTGGACGGTCGGCTGGGTCGGATCGACATCCAGGCGCGCCTGCGAGACCGGCAGGCCCGAACGCGCCAGCAGCCGCACCGCCTCGTCGTAGATCGAGGGCGCGTGCAGCTCGCGTTCGAGCAGGGCGTGGTGCTCGGGCATGACCTGGTGCACCGCCAGCATGCTGGCGTTCTTGTTCCCGAGGATGAATTCCAGTTCGCGGTACTGGAAGGACTGGAAGCCGCTCGACGCGCCCAGGTAGGGGCGGATCGCGCTGTACTCGGGTGGGGTCATGGTGGCCAGCACGTCCCAGGCATGCACCAGCTGGTCCATGATGCGCGCCACCCGGGCCAGCATCTTGAAGGCCGGCGGCAGTTCATCCTTGCGGATCTGTTCGCGCACCGCCTGCAGTTCGTGCAGCATCAGTTTGATCCACAGCTCGCTGGTCTGGTGCTGGATGATGAACAGCATCTCGTTGTGGTTCGGCGACAGCGGGTGCTGGGCGCTCAGGATCTGGTTCAGGCCCAGGTAGTCGCCGTAGCTCATGGACTCCTTGAAGTCCATTTTCGCGCCATGCCACTCGGCTTTCTTTTGATCGTCCATGTCGGCTCCTTCAGGTCACCGCGCCGCGCGCCGCATGGGCGTCGTAGCTCTCGTTGTCGAGGATGTCGCGCAGGATCTCGACCGCATCCCAGACGTCGGCGTAGCGCGTGTACAGCGGCGTGAAGCCGAAGCGCATGATCTCCGGCTCGCGGTAGTCGCCGATCACGCCGCGCTCGATCAGGGCCTGCATCACCGCATAGCCTTGCGGGTGGGTGAAGCTGACCTGGCTGCCGCGGCGCGCATGCTCGCGCGGGGTCACCAGGCCGAGCGGGTGTTTCGCGCAGCGCGCTTCGACCAGGGCGATGAAGAGGTCGGTCAGGGCCAGCGACTTGGCGCGGATGGCCTGCATGTCGGTCTCTTCGAAGATCTCCAGTCCGCACTCGACCATGGCCAGCGAGGTCACCGGTTGGGTGCCGCACAGGGCGCGGCCGATGCCGTCCGCCGCCGTGAAGCCGTGCGACATCGCGAATGGCGCCGCATGGCTCCACCAGCCGGTCAGCGGATGGCTGAAGGCCGCCTGGTGGCGCTGCGGCACCCAGATGAAGGCCGGGGCCCCGGGGCCGCCGTTCAGGTATTTATACGTGCAGCCGACCGCGAAATCGGCCCCGGCGCCGTGCAGGTCGAGCGGGACCGCGCCGGCCGAGTGGGCCAGGTCCCAAACCGCCAGCGCGCCGGCTTCCTGGGCGTGCCGGGTCAAGGCCGCCATGTCGTGCTGCCAGCCGGTGCGGTAGTTCACGTGGGTCAGCATCAGGACCGCGCAGTCGGCGTCCACCGCGGCCGCGATCTCTTCCACGCTGTCCACCAGGCGGATCGAATAGCCGCGGTCGAGCCAGCGCGCCAGGCCGTCCGCCATATAGATGTCGGTCGGGAAGTTGCTGCGCTCGGTGACGATGAGCTTGCGTTCCGGCGCTTTCCGGCGCTGGATCTCCAGCGCGGCGGCCAGCGCCTTGAACAGGTTCAGCGAGGTGGTGTCGGTGACCACGACTTCGCCGACATGCGCGCCGATGAGCGGGGCGAGGCGGTCGCCGAGGCGCTTGGGCAGGTCGAACCAGCCGGCGGTGTTCCAGCTCTTGATCAGGTCCTGGCCCCATTCCAGGGCCACCACCTCGTGGACACGGGCCAGGGATGCGCGCGGACGGGCACCCAGCGAATTACCGTCCAGGTAGATCACGCCGTCGGGCAGTTCGAAGCGGTCGCGCAGCCGCGCCAGCGGATCCTGGGCGTCGAGGGCGGCGCAATCGGCGCGCGAGGATATCGATACTTTAGTGTTCATGCGTTCTCCGTGGCGGGCAGGGCGCGCAGGATCGCGCGTACCGGGCTGGCATCCATGCCGGCCAGTTTCAGGGGCAGGGCGATCAATTCATAGTCGCCGGGCGGCACCTCGTCCAGCACCACGCCTTCGAGGATCGCCAGGCCGTGGCGGCGCACCGCGTGGTGGGCGTCCAGGGTTTTCGAGTCCTGCGGGTCGAGCGAGGCGGCGTCGGTGCCGACCAGGACCACGCCCCTGGCGGCCAGCAGGGCGATGGTCTCGGGGGCGATGGCCGGAAAGGCCGGGTCCCAGGCCTGCCGGGGCGCGCTGGCGTAGGTACGCAGCAGCACCCGGGGAGGCGTGCCGTCCAGCCGGGCTTCGATGTCCTCCGGCCTCACCGTCTTGACGCCGACGCAGTGGATGACCCGGCAAGGGCCGAGATAAGGCGTGAGTTCGACGGCGTCGATGCTGCGGCCCGTCGGATCGTAATGGGATGGCGCGTCGGTGTGGGCGCCGAGGTGGGTGGTCATGGTCATGCGGCTGACATGGACCGGGCAGCCATCCCGGATTTCCCAGGTGGGGCTGGCCTCGAAAGGGGTGTCGCCGGGCCAGACCGGGATGCCGGCCGAAATCGTCGGGCTGATATCCCAGAGTGTAGGTGCGGGCATGCGTATATAGGAATGAATGCGCGAAGCCGGCAGTGTAGCAAGAAATGCATGATCAAAAAAATTTTCGCGAGAACCCTAAAGTTCCCCGAAACCCGTCCGATAACTCATCCAGATGCCCGCGATTCGGTCGAAAATTTTTTTTGCGAAAAAGCCTAAAGTTCTCGAAAAGCCATCCGATAACGGTCTGTAGAGGGACTTGAGGCAGTAAAAAAGTCGAAAAATATTTTGATTCGACCCTAAAGTTCCCAAAACGGTTGACGTTAACCAACACAGACGCAGATTCTTCTCGGCGTCGACTGGCCCGAGAAGGCCGATTTATTGAACATCTACATCCGCCCGTTTTCATAGGGGCGCGACCCCGATCCGGGAGGGTTTGTCAGACAAACTCCTACGGGTCGTCTTCGTCTTTGCCGGACGAAAAATACAGACACTCTCCAATACACTAAAAGTTTCCTCACAGTCAGAATCTATCTCAACGGCAACACAAACCGCCGACCAGATAGATCACACCGGAGAGATGGAAATGACTGCGAACGACATGATGGCTGAAATTCGTGATGCTAACCTGAGCTACCTGATGCTCGCCCAGCAGATGATTCGCGCCGACAAGGTCACCGCAATTTTCCGCCTCGGCATCTCGGCCGACATCGCCGACCTGATCGAAGGCATGAGCAACGCCCAGATCCTGAAGCTCGCCGGCGGCAACATGATGCTGGCCCGCTTCCGCTTCGACGACACCGCCATCCTGTCGATGCTCACCAGCCACAGCAAGGACCGCGCCCTGGCGCAGTCGCACGCCGCCATCCTGATGGCCGGCCAGCCTGCAGAAGAAATCGCCTAAACCTCCCCGCTGCCCGGCCCCCCGCTACCTGGTTAGCACCGGGGTAGAGCAGAGTTAGCGCTGGAGTCAGAGCCCGAACTTGCTTTTTTGAGGCTCTGACCCCGATTTGAAGCCACCAGGAGTGAGTAAGTCATGAGCAAAAAAAGCGTAGTCTCGGAAGCCCAGGAAATCCAGCTGGCCATCGAACTGATCCAGCTCGGCGCCCGCCTGCAACTGCTGGAAAGCGAAGTCTCGCTGTCGCGCGAGCGCCTGCTCAAGCTGTACAAGGAACTGAAGGGCGTGTCGCCGCCGAAGGGCATGCTGCCGTTCTCGACCGACTGGTTCCTGACCTGGCAGCCGAACATCCACTCCTCGCTGTACATCAATATCTACAAGTTCCTGGTCGAGCACGCCAACGCCACCGGCGTCCATGCCGTGATGAAGGCCTACAAGCTCTACCTGGAACAGATGCCGCCGGAGCCGGGCGAAGAGCCGCTGCTGTCGTTGACCCGCGCCTGGACCCTGGTGCGCTTCTTCCAGGGTGGCATGCTGGTGCTGGCGCCTTGCTCGAAATGCAAGGGCAAGTACGTGGTCAATGCGCTAGACCTGAATAACGACTACCAGTGCGGCCTGTGCCACATGCCTTCGCGCGCCGGCAAGACCCGCAAGGCCAAGGACGCCGCCGCGCTCGCCGCCGCCTGATCCGTTTCTCCCGGTGAGCGCCGCCGCCTCGCGCCGGATCCGGCGCGCCCCCGCCATCCGCGCGCTGCTGCTGCAAATCCTTGCCTTCCCCCTGATGCTGGCCACGGTGTGGCTGCTGGCGCGGGCCGGCATGCCGCTGTCCCTGTTCGGCGTGACCCTGGTCCAGGGCGCCTGGGCGGCGCTGCTGTCCTGGCGCGCCGGGCTGGCGAGCTGGTGGCGCGCCATCCAGTTCCAGTTTCCGCCAGCCCTGCTGCTGGCGCGGCAGGGCGCCGACGCCCTGGCCCTGCCGCCGGCGGCCTTCCTGGCCGTGTTCCTGTTCCTGCTCCTTCTATATTGGTCGACCTTCCGCACCCAGGTGCCGTACTACCCGTCCGGACGCCGGGTCTGGGATGCGGTTGCCGCGCAGTTGCCGGCCGACCGGCCGCTGCGGATCGTCGACATCGGCAGCGGCCTCGGCGGCCTGGTGCTGGAGCTGGCGGGCCGCCGTCCCGACTGCGAAGTCACTGGCATCGAGCTTGCGCCCTTGCCCTGGCTGGCCAGCAGCCTGCGCGCCAGGCTGGCGGGAAGCCGGGCGCGTTTCCTGCGCGGCGATTACGAAAACCTCAATTTCGGCAATTTCGACGTGGTCTTCGCCTACCTGTCGCCGGCCGCCATGGACGCCCTGTGGCGCAAGGCCGCGGCCGAAATGCGTCCCGGCAGTGTACTTATCAGTTACGAATTTACTATTGCCGGGCGCGAGCCCGAGCAGCGCCTTGTAACTGGCGATAGCAGGAAAATTCTTTACATTTGGCACTTTTGAGCCACATTCCCGGCACTTTTACTTGCCCGTAGTTCATTCTCAAGCTAATCTAGTTCCCTACGTAAATATTTCAACCGGGCACGTCCCCGGCTTCACAGAACGGGAGTCCCGTGTTTGTCATTGTTGGTTACGTCATAGTCGTCGCGTCCGTGATTGGCGGTTTCGTCCTGAGCGGCGGCCATGTGGCTGCGCTCATGCAGCCGCTCGAAGTGCTGATGATCGCCGGCGCCGCTCTGGGCGCTTTCTTCGTCGGGAATACCCCGAAGGCCGTGAAGGCCACCATGAAAGCGATCCCGACCCTGTTCAAGGGCTCGAAGTACACGCGCGAGATGTACATGGAGCTGATGTCGCTGATGTTCGACGTGCTGTCCAAGGTCCGCAAGGAAGGCCTGATGTCGATCGAAGGCGACATCGAGACCCCGGAGCAGAGCCCGGTGTTCTCGAAGTATCCGATGGTGCTGGCCGACCACCATATCGTCGAATTCATCACCGATTACCTGCGTCTGATGGTTTCCGGCAACATGGATGCCTTCCAGATCGAGAACTTGATGGACAACGAGATCGAGACCCACCATCATGAGGGCCACGTCCCGGCCCAGTGCATCGCCAAGCTCGGCGACGGCCTGCCGGCTTTCGGTATCGTGGCCGCGGTGATGGGAGTGGTGCACACCATGGAATCGGTCGGCGCGCCGCCGGCGGAGCTGGGCATGCTGATCGCGCACGCGCTGGTCGGCACCTTCCTCGGCATCCTGCTGGCCTACGGCTTCGTCGGTCCGCTGGCCAGCCTGCTGGAACAGAAACTGGAGGAGTCGACCAAGATGTTCCAGACCGTGAAGGTGACCCTGCTGGCCAGCCTGAATGGCTATGCACCGGCGCTGGCGGTCGAATTCGGCCGCAAGGTCCTGTACTCGACCGAGCGTCCGACCTTCGCGGAGCTCGAAGACCACATCAAGAAAGCGAAGAGCAAGTAATGGCGGACGAAGGCCAGCGGCCAATCATCGTCAAGAAGATCAAGAAGGGCGGCCACGGACACCACGGCGGCGCCTGGAAGATCGCCTACGCCGACTTCGTGACGGCGATGATGGCCTTCTTCCTGCTCATGTGGCTGCTCGGCTCGACCACCAAGGGCGACATGGAAGGCATCGCCAACTACTTCAAGACCCCGCTGAAGGTCGCCATGCAGGGCGGCTCGGGCAGCGGCGACAGCGCTTCGATCCTGCGCGGCGGCGGCCAGGACCTGACGCGCCGTAACGGCCAGGTCAAGAAGGGCGAGATCGAAGCCGACAAGAAGACCTACGACCTGAAGGCCGCGCGCGCCGCGCTGGAACACGAGGAAGCGGCCAAGCTGCAGAAGCTGAAGGAACGCATCCAGGCGACCATCGACGCCAATCCGGTCCTGAAGAAGTACAAGAACCAGCTGCTGCTCGACGTCACCAGCGAAGGCCTGCGCATCCAGATCGTGGACGAGAAGAACCGCCCGATGTTCGAGAGCGCCAAGGCCGAGCTGCAGCCCTACACCCGCGACATCCTCGACGTGCTGGCGCTGGTGCTGAACGACGTACCCAACCGCCTCAGCCTGTCGGGCCATACCGATTCCACGCCCTACCAGACCGAGTCGGGCTACAGCAACTGGGAACTGTCGGCCGACCGTGCCAATGCCTCGCGCCGCGAACTGGTGCGCGGCGGCCTGGCCGAGTCCAAGGTGCTGCGCGTGGTCGGCCTGGCGGCCGCCAACCACCTCGATCCGAAAGATCCGTTCAATCCGGTCAACCGCCGCATCAGCATCCTGGTGATGAACAAGCGCACCGAGGAATCGGTGCTGCGCAACGGCGGCAACGGCGGCAATTCGCTGGACGTGCCGGACGATGCCGACGGCGCCGTGAAAGCGGTGGCACAGGCGACGGGTGTCGGGATGGCGCCACCCGTCGGGCGGCGGCCCGACGCGCCAGCGGCAGCGGGGCGCAGTCCCATGGCGGCTCCGGAACAGGCGGCGAAGTAAGGCGCGGAGTGTACTGGAGGACTCAATGACAAGAAAAAAGATTTTAGGGTCACACGTGAAGCGCCTGCTGTCGGGCGTGTCCGACCACGGTCGGCGCCACCTGAACGAGGTCGAGACCGACCTGGTGCAGACCACGCTGCTGCTCGAGGAAGCCGTCGAGAAGCTCACCTCCAGCTTCATGGCGATCCACCAGGCGGTCGACGCGCGCCAGCAGAGCATCAACCGCCTGCTGGCCGGCGAAGCCCCGTCGGCCGAGGAAAGCGAGAAGCTGACCGGCATGTCGGGCGAGATCGGCCAGCACGTGAACTCGGCGATCACCAGCATGCAGTTCCAGGACATGACCAGCCAGCTGCTCGACCGCACGCTGCGCCGTGTGTCCGGCCTGCGCGAATTCCTGACCACGCTCGGCGAGCACGGCGCCGACATCGCGCCCGACAGCCACAGCGAGGAAATCGTCGAGCGCCTTGGCAAGGTCAGCATGGCGCTGGCGATCCAGTCGCTCGAGCTGCGCAGCATGTTGAGGAAGTCGGTGGAGCAGCGGCATTTGGAGAGTGGCGACGTCGAGCTGTTCTGACCGTATCTGGCTAAACGAACGATAACTATGAAATTCGGGGTCAGAGCCCCTTTAAAAGAAGAACCGGGCTCTGACCCCTTCCCCCCCGAGGAGCACACAGAAAATGGCAAAAACGATTCTTGCGGTTGACGATTCCAGTTCCCTGCGCCAGATGGTGGCGTTCAGCCTGAAGGCCGCCGGCTACCAGGTGGTGGAGGCTGTCGACGGCCAGGATGGCCTGGACAAGGCGAAGCAGCAGACCGTGGACCTGGTCCTGACCGACCAGAACATGCCGAAGATGGACGGCCTCACGCTGATCAAGTCGCTGCGCGCGCTGCCGACCTACCAGAAGGTGCCGATCCTGATGCTCACCACCGAATCGTCGGACGAGATGAAATCGAAGGGCCGCGCCGCCGGCGCCAACGGCTGGCTGGTCAAGCCCTTCGATCCGCAGCGCCTGATCGAGGTGGTCAAGAAAGTCATCGGCTAAGCCGATCAGCGACAAGCGATAAGCGACAATCATGACCATCGACATCAGCCAGTTCTACCAGGTCTTTTTCGACGAGGCGGAAGAACTCCTCGCCGAGAAGGAGCGTCTGCTGCTGGCCGTCGATATCGCCGCGCCGGACGCGGAAGACCTGAATGCGATCTTTCGCACCGCTCACTCGATCAAGGGCGGGGCCTCGACCTTCGGCCTGAACGACATGAGCGAAGTGACCCACGTGCTGGAGTCGCTGCTGGACCGCATCCGCAAGGGCGAGATGGCGCTCACGAGCCAGCACCTCGACGCCTTCCTGGCCGCCAAGGACATCCTCAAGATGCAGCTCGACGGCCACCGCAACGGCGCCTTCGTCGACCAGGAAGCCGTCGCCAACGTGCGCATGATGCTGCACGAGCTGTCCGAAGGCGTCATCGTGCCGAGCCACCAGCCGACCGTGCCGTCATTCCTGCACGCCGAGCAGAAGCAGGAAGTGCGCGAAGGCGCGCACCGCTACAAGATCGAGCTGCCGGAGATTCCCAAGCGCGACGTCGACGCCCTGGTCGACGAACTCGGCCTGCTGGGCCGCGTCTCGGTGACGCCGCTGGCCGGCGGCCGCAGCGCCCTGATCATCATGACCCACGAATCGCTCGACGACATCGTCGCGATCTGCTCGTTCGTGCTGAATCCCGAGGACCTGAAGATCTTCGAGGCCCCGCCGCTGACGCCGGAGCAGCGCGCCATCGAAGCCCTTGAACGCGCCCGCATCGAGGACGAGCAGGGCTACGGTTTCTTCGATCCCTCCGATCCGGTCGATGCGCCGCAGGTCGAGCAGTCCGACGACGAGCGCGGCTACGGCTTCTTCCAGCCGATCGAACAGATCCGCCTCGAAGCCGGCATCGTCGCCGAAGCGACGCCCCTGCCTGCCGTGCAGATCCGCCAGGAAGCGCTCGAAGCGATCGAGGTGGCCTCGGAGAAGAAGGCCGCCAAGAAGGCCGCCGACGCCGCCCACGCGCACGCCGAATCGAGCTCGATCCGCGTCTCGATCGAGAAGGTCGACCAGCTGATCAACCTGGTCGGCGAACTGGTGATCACCCAGGCCATGATCGAGCAGCGGAGCGACGGCCTCGATCCGATGATCCACCAGCGCCTGCTCGCTTCGGTGTCGCAGCTGACCCGCAATACCCGCGACCTGCAGGAAGCGGTGATGTCGATCCGCATGATGCCGATGGACTTCGTGTTCTCGCGCTTCCCGCGCATGGTGCGCGACCTCGCATCCAAGCTGGGCAAGAAGGTCGACTTCATCACCAACGGCGCCGCCACGGAGCTGGACAAGGGCCTGATCGAGCGCATCGTCGATCCGCTGACCCACCTGGTGCGCAACTCGATCGACCACGGCATCGAGATGCCGGCCGCCCGCGTGGCCGCCGGCAAATCGGAGTCGGGCCGCCTGTTCCTGTCCGCCGCCCACCAGGGCGGCAATATCGTGATCGAGGTGGCCGACGACGGCGGCGGCCTGAATCGCGAGCGGATCCTGGCCAAGGCCAGGGAGAACGGCCTGGCGGTGTCGGAGAACATGACGGACGCCGACGTCTGGCAGCTGATCTTCGCGCCGGGCTTCTCGACCGCGGAAATCGTCACCGACGTCTCCGGCCGCGGCGTCGGCATGGACGTCGTCAAGCGCAACATCACCCAGATGGGCGGCACCATCGACATCCGCTCGGCCAAGGGCTTCGGCACCACCATCCTGATCTCGCTGCCGCTGACGCTGGCGATCCTGGACGGCATGTCGATCCGCTGCGGCGACGAGATCTACATCCTGCCGCTCGGCTTCGTGGTCGAGTCCCTGCAGCCGGCACGAAGCGACGTCAAGGAGATCGCCGGCCAGGGCAGGGTGGTCAAGGTGCGCGGCGAATACCTGCCGCTGGTTCCGCTGCACCAGATGTTCAACATCGCGCCCTGCTTCACCGATCCTGCCGAAGGCATCCTGGTGATCCTCGAGACCGAAGGCCGCAAGGCCGCGCTGTTCGTCGACGAACTGGTCGGCCAGCAGCAGGTCGTGGTGAAGAACCTCGAATCCAACTACCGCAAGGTGGCCGGGATCTCCGGCGCCACCATCCTCGGCGATGGCGGCGTGGCGCTGATCCTGGACGTGGCGGCGCTGCTGCGCTCGTCGCGTCAGCTGACGGACGATACCGTCGTTTTATAAAAACTCTCTGAACCTAGGAACCGACATGTCCACTCAACCGACCACCAAACCGGCCGACGCTCGCGACGGCAGCGGCAGCGAATATCTCGCCTTCACCCTCGGCTCCGAGGAGTACGGCATCGACATCCTGAAAGTGCAGGAGATCCGCGGCTACGAAGCCGTGACCCGCATCGCCAACGCCCCCGAATTCATCAAGGGCGTAATCAACCTGCGTGGCATCATCATTCCGGTGGTGGACATGCGCATCAAGTTCAACCTTGGCACCCCGACCTACGACCAGTTCACCGTCGTGATCATCCTGAACATCGGCGGCCGCATCATGGGCATGGTCGTGGACAGCGTGTCGGACGTCACCACCCTGATGCCGGAGCAGATCAAGCCGGCGCCGGAAATGGGCACCGCCTTCAATTCCGACTACCTGATGGGCCTCGGCACCGTCGACGAGCGCATGCTGATCCTGATCGACATCGACCGCCTGATGTCGTCCAGCGAAATGGGCCTGATCGACAAGATGGCAGCCTGAGTACGACAGGGTACCGGATTCGCGGCGCAGGGATAGCTTCGTCTTTACAGATCCAAAGGTAATAACGTGCCGCTTCATACCAAGCAGGAAACAGGCAAGGAATTCGAGTTCACACGCGCCGACTTCGAGCGCGTGCGCGGCCTGATCTACCAGCGCGCCGGCATTTCGCTGGCCGACAGCAAGCAGGAGATGGTCTACAGCCGGCTTGCGCGCCGCCTGCGCGCAACCGGCATCGAGTCCTTCTCGCGCTATCTCGACGGCCTCGAAGCCGGAAGGATGCCGCACGAGTGGGAAGCCTTCACGAATGCGCTGACCACCAACCTGACCTCGTTCTTCCGCGAGGCCCATCACTTCCCGCTGCTGGCCGAGCACGCGCTCAAGGCGCGCCGCCGGCATGCCGGGCCGCTGACGATCTGGTGCTCGGCCAGCTCCACCGGCGAAGAACCGTACTCGATCGCGATGACCCTGTGCGAGGCCTTCGACACGCTCACGCCGCCGGTGTCGATCATCGCCACCGACATCGACACCAACGTGCTGGCCACCGCCGGCGCCGGCGTCTATCCGATCGAACGGGTCGAGAAGCTCGAGACCGCGCGCCTGCGCCGCTTCTTCCTGAAAGGGAAGGGCGCCCAGGAGGGCCTGGTGCGGGTGCGCCCCGAGCTGCGCCAGCTGGTCAGCTTCCGCCCGCTCAACCTGCTGGCCGACGGCTGGGACCTGAAGGGACCGTTCGACGCGATCTTCTGCCGCAACGTGATGATCTATTTCGACAAGGCCACCCAGCGCAAGATCCTGTCGCGCTTCGTGCCCCTGATGAAGCCGGACGCCCTGCTGTTCGCCGGGCACTCCGAGAACTTCCTGTATGTGTCCGACTCGCTGCGCCTGCGCGGCAAGACGGTGTATGAACTGAGCCACGGCTGACCGTCGCTACACTCCGGTACCTATCATGGATACGAACAGCCAATTCGCCACCAACGTCTATTACGACCGCACCTTCGACTGCGACGCTGCCAAGATCCTGCCCGGCGAGTACTACTACACCGGGAAGGACATGCTGATCGTGACGGTGCTGGGCTCCTGCGTCTCGGCCTGCATCCGCGACCGCGTCAGGGGGCTGGGCGGCATGAACCACTTCATGCTGCCGGACGGCGGCGATCCCGGCAACCCGGTGTCGGCCTCGATGCGCTACGGGACCTATGCAATGGAAGTGCTGATCAACGACCTGCTGAAGGCGGGCGCCCGCCGCGAGCACCTGGAAGCCAAGGTCTTCGGCGGCGGCGCCGTGCTGCGCGGCTTCTCGGCCATGAACGTCGGCGAGCGCAACGCCTCCTTCGTGATGCAGTTCCTGAAGACCGAACGGATCCCGGTGCTGGCCGAAGACCTGAACGACATCTACCCGCGCAAGGTGTACTTCTTCCCGCGCACCGGCAAGGTGCTGGTCAAGAAGCTGATGCAAACCCATAACGATACGCTGGCGAAGCGCGAGCTCGATTACGCCAGCCGCCTCAAGGTCGCGCCGGTCGGCGGCGACATCGACCTGTTCTGACGAAAGGGCCCCACATGAATTCCACGAACAAGATCAAGGTGGCGATCGTCGACGACTCGGCCCTGATCCGCAGCGTGATGACCGAGATCGTCAATTCCCAGCCCGACATGGAAGTGGTCGGGGTGGCCCCCGATCCGCTGGTCGCGCGCGAACTGATCAAGCGGGTCAATCCCGACGTCCTCACGCTCGACGTCGAGATGCCGAAGATGGACGGCCTCGACTTCCTCGAAAAGCTGATGCGCCTGCGCCCGATGCCGGTGCTGATGGTGTCCTCGCTGACCGAGCGCGGTTCCGAGATCACCATGCGCGCGCTGGAACTGGGCGCGGTGGACTTCGTCACCAAGCCGAAGATCTCGATCCAGGCCGGGATGCGCGAGTACACGGAACTCATCACCGACAAGATCCGCGGCGCCGCGCGCGCCCGCATCAAGCCGCGCACCCTGCATGCACCGAGCCAGGGCGCGCCGCTGCCGCAGCTGCGCAGCCCCCTGACCTCGTCGGAAAAACTGATCATCATCGGCGCCTCCACCGGCGGCACCGAGGCGATCCGCGAATTCCTGATGCAGATGCCGTCCGACTGCCCGGGCATCCTGATCGCCCAGCACATGCCGGAAGGTTTCACCAGCTCCTTCGCCAAGCGCCTGGACTCGCTGTGCCGCATCAGCGTCAGCGAAGCCCAGGGCAACGAGCGCGTGCTGCCCGGTCACGCTTATATTGCGCCGGGCCACTCCCATTTGCTGCTGTCTCGTTCGGGCGCGAACTACATGACCAAAATCGAGCAGACCGAACCGGTGAACCGCCACCGGCCTTCGGTGGACGTGCTGTTCCGTTCGGCCGCCCAGGCGGCGGGCAAGAATGCGGTCGGGGTGATCCTGACCGGCATGGGCAAGGACGGCGCCCAGGGCATGCTGGAAATGAAGCAGGCCGGCGCCTACAACTTCGCCCAGGACGAGGCTTCCTGTGTCGTGTTCGGCATGCCGCGCGAGGCGATCGCCATCGGTGCCGCCCATGAAGTGGGCGCCCTGACGGCCCTGCCGGGCATGGTGCTGGGCCAGCTGGCCGCCCAGGGCGGCCGGGCGTTGCGTGTTTGATCCGCGCGAGCGTCTTAACCCTCGGTTTTATCGCCGTAGAGCAACAAAAATGCTATGCTTAGGCCTGCTTTCGCAGTGTCGAAGTCCAACCAACACATACAGATAAAGTAACAACGGAGTATTTCATGGCTGATCCAAAGATGCGTTTTTTAGTTGTTGACGATTTTTCGACGATGCGGCGCATCGTGAAGAATCTGCTGAAGGAACTGGGTTACGCCAACGTTGACGAAGCCGAAGACGGCGTCCAGGGACTGGCCAAGCTGCGCAGCGAGCAATTCGACTTCGTGGTGTCGGACTGGAACATGCCGAACATGGACGGCCTGACCATGCTGCAGAACATCCGCGCCGATCCCGCCCTGGCCAGCCTGCCGGTGCTGATGGTGACCGCCGAAGCCAAGAAGGAAAACATCATCGCGGCCGCCCAGGCCGGCGCCAACGGTTACGTGGTGAAGCCTTTCACCGCGGCGACGCTGGACGAAAAGCTGAACAAGATTTTCGAAAAGATGGGAAAGGCCTGAAATGACTGAGCAGACGGCCGATTCGGGCTCGCACGACGAGGTCCTGAGCCGGATCGGGCACATGACCCGAGCGCTGCACGAGAACCTGCGCGGACTGGGCCTGGACAAGCTGATCGAAAAGGCCGCCAGCGACATCCCGGATGCGCGCGACCGTCTCGATTACGTGGCGCGCCTGTCGGAACAGGCTGCCAAGCGCGTGCTGGACGCCACCGACGCCGCAGGTCCCCTGCAGGACGGCATCGACGCCTCGGCCGTGGAGCTCGGCCGTTCGTGGCAGTCGCTGCTGGACAGCGGCGAGGGCAGCGCGGAATGGCGCGCAATGGCCGAGAAGACCCTCGCCAGCCTGGCCGGATCGCGCAGCGCCGCCAGCGCCACCAAGGGCCACCTGATGGACATCATGATGGCCCAGGACTTCCAGGACCTGACCGGCCAGGTGATCAAGCGCATCACCGGCATCGCCCAGAACCTCGAAAAGCAGCTGGTGCAGGTGCTGGTCGATTTCGCGCCGGCCGAGGTCAAGCGCGAGTTCGATAACAGCCTGCTCAACGGCCCGCAGATCAAACCGGAAGGCAACGCCGAAGTCGTCGCCGACCAGGGCCAGGTCGACGACCTGCTCGACAGCCTCGGCTTCTAAGCTTCACATCCCGGTGCGCCAGCGGACGGCGCATCGCCCTGTTTCACCTCGGCGCTTATCAATAATGCATCAAACCAACTTCATCGTCCGTGAACCTTTGCTTGACCCCAAGCAACGCGTAATTGGTTACGAACTCTGCTGGCAGCAGCAGAGCGGAAGGGAAGTGGGCGCCGACGATCTCGAGTCGCTGGTCGGCTTCGTCGCCGAGCAGCTGGTCGACGAGGAAAACGGCTGGCTGCTGCGCGACAAACTGCTGTTCCTCGACGCCGTGCCGGCCATGCTGTCGACCGACGCCCTGCACGCGCTGCCACCGGAGCGCACCGTGCTGTCCCTGAGCGTTCGCGACCTCGCCAACGTCGACACCCGCGCCGCCGTGCAGGCCCTGCGCGCCGGCGGCGTCGGCATCTCGCTGCGCGGCGCCAACCTCGACCTGCTGGGCCGCAACCTGTCGATCATCGCTTCCTACGCCGAAGTGCGCTTCAGCGGCGCCGACGTGGCGACGCAGGCCCGTACCTACGCCACCGTCAAGCAGTCGACCCTGCGCATGGTGGGCCGCCCGGTCGCCACCTGGGCCGACTTCGACGCCTGCGCGGCGCTGGGCCTGGACGCCTTCGTCGGCAAGCTGCACCTGACCCCGCGCGAGGGCGGCAATGTGAAGGGCATGAACCCGGCCCAGGCCATCATCCTGCAGCTGATGCAGATGGTGCAGAACAACGAGGACGTGCCGAAGATCGAGGCCGTGCTCAAGCGCGACCCGGCCCTGATCTACAAGCTGCTGCGCTTCATCAACTCCGCCGGCTTCGGCGCCGGCCGCCAGGTCGAGTCGCTGCGCCAGGCCATCGCCATGCTGGGCTATGCGCCGCTGTACCGCTGGCTGGTGCTGCTGCTGGCCACCGCCAGCTCGAGCGGCTACTCGCCGGTGCTGATGGAAACCGCCGTGGTGCGCGCCCGTTTGTGCGAGCTGCTGGGCCAGAGATTCCTGCCGCGCGCGGAAAGCGAATACCTGTTCGTGGCCGGCATGTTCTCGCTGCTGGACCGCCTGCTGGGCCTGCCGATGAAGGAAGTGCTGGACACCATCCAGCTGCCGGACGAGGTGGTGCGCGCGCTGCTGACGCGTGGCGGCGTGTATGGACCCTACCTGGCGCTGGCCGAGGCCTGCGAGCTGAATTCGAACCTGGTGGCGTCGATGGCGGCGTCGCTGGAGATCAGTCCGCTGGATGTGAACAAGGCCCATTTGAGTGCGCTGGCTTGGGCGCAGAGTGTTACCACCTGATTTTGGGCCGCGGCGTCTACCGTCGTCCCCGCGAAGGCGGGAACCACGGTGAAGTTTTGCCATCCGGCAAAAATCACCGCTTCATCTGCACCTTGCTCACCGCCCGCTCCAGGCGCTGCTTCATCTGCATGGTGATGTTCGAAATCCTGCACCCGATCTGCACCTGCTCGCCCAGCAGGAAGGTGCGGAAGGGGCGCAGCAGGCGGATCTCGAGATCGGCCGTGATCGCCAGCGACGGGCCCAGTTCCAGCTCCACGCCCTCCAGCTTCTGGCCGACATACAGTTCGTAGCCCTGGTCGAGCGTCGCGCGCAGGCCTACGCCGCCGCTCGAGAAGTCGTACAGCGGCAGTTCGAACACCTTGCCCAGGTAAGTGAAGCGGGCGCCGTAGCTGCCGCCCAGCGGGCTTTCCAGGCGGGCTTCGGCGCGGCGGTTCAGGACCAGGCAGCTTTCCGGCAGCGGCAGCTCGACGGACTGGCCGCGGCCCGGCACGATGCTCCAGTTGGCGTCGAGCTCGAACTGGATCTTGGCATTGCCGCCCATGGCGGCGACAAAGACCGCCTTGCCCTCGGCGAGGACGCAGTCATCAAGCAGCTCGAGGATGAAGGAGCGGCGGTCCGGATCGACGGCGCCGATGCGCGCCATCACATAGTCCGCGCCCGGCGGATAGATGGTGATGGCTTCGCCGGTCTGGGCCAGGGTCGACAGGCTGTCGAAGATCTGGAAGGCGTCGCTCATCGCGTGCGCGGGCGCGCCAAGCGGAATGCGCTGCACGGCGTCGGACAGTTTGGGCGGACCCTTGCGGATCTGCGTGATGGACGTATCGGTCACGGAACTACTCCTTGAATACTCCTGTAGATTCTAGCAAATCAAGTTGCCATACTCTAAATGAAATTTTCAATAAAGAAAGTAGTGTGGTTCAGATTTCCAGATTATCGATCAGGCGGGTATTGCCCAGCTTGGCGGCGGCCAGCACAACCAGTTGCTCACGAGCAAGGTATTCGTCGCGGCTCGGCGCCCCCAGGTTCATGCGCTTGCGGATCGAGACGTAGTCCGGCTTCCAGCCGCGCGCCGCCAGGCGGTTCATCGCGTCCTGTTCCAGGGCTTCGAGGTCGGCGTGGCCGGCGCGGCTCTGCTCGGCAACGTAGTTCAGGGTCTGGTAGAGGAAGGGCGCCTCGGCCCGTTCTTCGCTCGACAGGTAGCCGTTGCGCGAGGACAGTGCCAGGCCGTCCTCGGCGCGGAAGGTCTCGGCGCCGATGATCTCGGTCGGCAGGGCGAACTGGCGTGCCATGTTCCGCACGATCATCAGCTGCTGGTAATCCTTCTTGCCGAACACGGCCACGCGCGGCTGCACGCAGGAGAACAGCTTGGTGACCACGGTGCAGACGCCGTTGAAGAAGCCGGGGCGGAATTCGCCCTCCAGGATGTTGCCGAGGTTATCCGGCGGCTGTACGCGGTATTCCTGCGGCTCCGGATACAGGTCCTTCTCGGTCGGCGCGAACAGCACGTACACGCCTTCCTTCTCCAGCTTCTCGACGTCGGCCTGGAAGGTGCGCGGGTATTTGTCGAAGTCCTCGTTGGGGCCGAACTGCAGGCGGTTGACGAAGATCGAGGCGACCACCGGGTCGCCGTGACGGCGCGCCAGGCGCATCAGCGACAGGTGGCCCTCGTGCAGGTTGCCCATGGTCGGGACGAAGGCGGTGCGCAGTTGGCCGCGCAGCTGGTCGCGCAGTTCGTCGATGGTGGAGATGATTTTCATGGTGTCGTAATAAGGCTCAGGCCGGCGAATAAGCCAGCCGAACATAAATGGGCGCGAATGGTTCGGCCTGGGTGATTTCGATCAGGGTTTCCTTGGCCAGCTCGAGCATGGCGACGAAGTGCACGACCACGACCGGCACGCTGGCATGTCCCGCGAACAGCTCCGAGAATTCGACGAAGCGCTGGGACTGGAGTGTACGCAGGATCGCCGACATGTGCTCGCGCACCGAGAGTTCCTCGCGGCCGATCCGGTGGTGCTGGGTCAGCTTGGCGCGGCGCAGCACGTCCATCCAGGCGCGCTGCAGGTCATTGGCGTCGACCTGCGGCCATACCGGCGCCAGCCCTTGCTCGACCGGCAGCGAAGGCCGCTGGAAGTCGCGCTCGTATTGGGGCAGGGCGCCGATCTGCTGGGCCGCCAGCTTGATCTGCTCGTATTCCAGCAGGCGCCGCACCAGTTCCGCGCGCGGGTCGCCGACATCCTCGATCAGCTCGTCCTGGCGCTTGGGCAGCAGCATGCGCGACTTGATCTCGATGAGCATGGCCGCCATCAGGAGATACTCGGCCGCCAGTTCCAGGTTGTGCTTGCGGATCTGCTCGACGTATTCCAGGTATTGCAGGGTCACCTGCGCCATCGGGATGTCGAGGATGTTGAAGTTCTGCTTGCGGATCAGGTACAGCAGCAGGTCGAGCGGACCTTCGAAGGCGTCGAGGAAGACCTCGAGGGCGTCGGGCGGGATGTACAGGTCGTTGGGCAGGCGCAGCAGCGGCTCGCCGTAGAGGCGGGCGATGGTGGCCTCGGCGGCATCGGCCGCCGCGTTCAGGCCGTCTTCCTGGCCGGAAGCGGCAGCCTGGTCCGCGATGGCGCCCTCATCCTGCGGGGAGCCGGCAAGCCCTTCGGGCCCGTCCGGGGCCCCCGGCGCCGGGGCGCCGGCCGCCTGCTCAGGCGCCATCGTCGTCAGCCTCAGCCGTCAGCCGGCTTCAGACCTTGGACTGGTAGGGATAAGCCTGCTGGCGGATGCGCGACTCGTTGACGCGGCGCTGCTCGTCCAGCGACAGCGGCGACTTGTCCCACAGCAGGGCACGGCCGGCGACCTGGCGCTCGTCCATGCCAGGGGTTTTCTCTTTCAGTTCCTTGATGAACTTGGTGTGGTCGGATTCGTAATTCGAGTGTTTCGTGAACAGGCCCATGGCGCTCTTTAGACTCTAAAAAAGGTACAAACGTTCGATTTTACCGCGCTGCAGCGATTACTTATGCAGTTCGTTGAGCTGGCGGGCGATGATGTCGTGGTTGAGCCACAGCACCGGTGCGATCTTCTCGGCCGCGCCGTGGAACATCAGCGGACCGGTGCCTTCCACCACCAGCGAGGACAGGTGGTCGGTGACCAGCGCTTTCCTGTCCTGGTGCAGGGAGGTGATCTCGTCCGAGGTACCGATCATCAGCTCGGCCAGCTCGGGGCTGTTGTCCATCGGCCAGGCTTCGAAGTTGCGGAAGCCGGCGCTGGTCTCGGTCTGCAGATAGGATTCCAGCTTGTCGAGAATGCCCTGGACCGATTCGCCCTCGTTCAGCAGGCTCTGGCAGATGTCCCACTGTTGCTGGGCCCAGGCGCCGCCGCCTTCTTTTTTCAATGCCGTCAGTAGCGGGAACAGCGACAGTTCGACGCCGACGAAGATGTCGGAGGAATTGGTGCGGATTTCCGGGCAGTTGAACACGGTCGCGTAGACGCCCTGTTTCCAGGCCGCTTCGGCGATCGACTCCAGGCGCATCTTGGCGTAGCCCTGGGTGTAGTTGGTATAGGTCTGCCACTTGTACTCGCCGCCGATCAGGACTTCGGTGCCGTGGTAGCCGTAGGCGGTGTAGCGCACTTCGCCGCCTTTCGCCGTGATGCGCTCGCGGATCGGGGCCGAGGCGTCGATCAGGTGCTTGAGCGTATTGGCCGAGACTTCGTCGAAGTTCATCAGGATCAGCTTGCCCAGGTCGCTGTCGAGCAGGGCGCGCGAGGACATGAAGCGCTCGCCGCGGCCTTTGTAGATGCGGTTGGCGATCGCCAGGAAGGCCTTGATGCGCGGGATGCCGCCGGCCATCGTGTGCGCGAAGAACACGTTGGCGCCGTCCGGGATCAGCTTGTCGATTTCAAGCATGGCTTCCTTGGCCGAGCTGGCGAAGCGGGCCACGCCGGCCTGGCGGCACAGCTCGATCTTGTCCCAGTCCAGCTTGTCGTCCTGCCAGCTCTTGAGGGTAATACCGGACAGCATCTCGGTCGGGTTCTGTTCGCCCGCCGGTGCGTCCATGTCGAAACCGGCCATCAGCGGCACGTTGATGATGCGGCCGCCCAGCTTGGCTTCCGCTTCCGCGTGCTCTTCCGCCGTCAGGGCGCGCAGGCTGCCGTCGTCGTTGCGGCGGCCCACGGTGATGCCCAGGATCGTCATGCCGGCCTTGCGCGCCTCGTCGATCAGGCCGTTCACGTAGCCACGGCCGAACAGCTCGCCGAACAGGACGAAGACGTCACCTTGACGGAACAGGTTCGCTTGCGGGATGTGTCGCAGGGCTTTGTATTCGGTCATATTATTCGTTACCACTCAAAAATAAGAAGGACGGGGCGGCACGGATGCGCCCGGTTATTGTTCAAAACGCCGCATTATACTGCCACTGCTGCGCTGAAATTAATAGCTGTTTGCCAATCAACGAATACGCATGCCAGGCTGGGCGCCGGACACCGGCTCCAGCAGGTACAGGCCCGGATTCGCCTTCTCATCCTTGGCCGATGCACACAGCACCATGCCTTCCGAGACGCCGAACTTCATCTTGCGCGGCGCCAGGTTGGCGACCATCACGGTCAGCTTGCCGATCAGCTGCTCAGGCTGGTAAGCCGACTTGATGCCCGAGAAGACATTACGGTAACGGCCTTCGCCCAGGTCCAGGGTGAGGCGCAACAGCTTGCTCGACCCTTCGACATGCTCACAATTGACGATCTTCGCCACGCGCAGGTCGATCCTGGTGAAATCGTCGATCGAAATTTCCGGCGCCAGGTCTTCGACATCGCCCGCTTCCGCTGCCGGCGCGGCGGCTTCGGCAGTGGTGTCGGCAGCGGCAACCGGGGCCGGCGCCGCAGACGTAGCGACGGCCGGCTTGTCGAACAGGTCCTCGACCATCTTGGCGTCCACGCGCTGCATCAGGTGGCTGTAGGCGCCGATGGTGCGGCCCAGCATCGAGTTCCACACGTTCTCGCCCTTGGTATCGTCCCAGGAGAAAGCCGCGTCGCCCAGGAATTCCTGGACACGCGAGGCGACGAAAGGCAGCACCGGCGACAGCATGATGCTCAGCTGGCGGAACAGGATCAGGGCGGTGGTGCAGACATCGTGCAGCTCTGCAGTCTTGCTCTCGTCCTTGGCCAGGATCCAGGGCTTGTTCTCGTCGACGAACTGGTTGGCGACGTCGGCGATTGCCATGATCTCGCGCAGCGCACGGCCGAACTCGCGGGCTTCGTAGCTGGCGGCAATCGCCGCCTGGCGCTCGCCGTCCTCACCGTTCAGGGCGCGGGCAATCCACTGTTTCGCGGTGTCGGACAGTTCCGATGCCAGCTTGCCGTCGAACTTCTTGGCGATGAAGCCGGCGCAGCGGCTGGCGATGTTCACGTACTTGCCGATCAGGTCGCTGTTCACGCGGGCGACGAAGTCGTCGCCGGTGAAGTCCAGGTCCTCGACCTTGCTGTTCAGCTTGAACGCCAGGTAGTAGCGCAGCCACTCCGGATTCATCTTCAGTTCGAGGTAGCGCAGCGGCGAGATGCCGGTGCCGCGCGACTTCGACATCTTTTCGTTATTCACGGTCAGGTGGCCGTGGACATTGACCTTCAGTTTGTCGATCACCGGGTGGCCGGAGAAATTCAGCATGGCCGGCCAGAACAGCAGGTGGAAGGAGACGATGTCCTTGCCGATGAAGTGGACCTGCTCGGCCGCCGGATCTTTCAGGAAGGCTTCGTAGTCGATGCCTTTCTTCTCGAAGTAATTCTTGAGCGAAGCCAGGTAGCCGACCGGCGCATCCAGCCAGACGTAGAAGAACTTGCCCGGTGCATCGGGAATCGGGATGCCGAAGTAGGGCGCGTCGCGGGAAATATCCCAGTCGGCCAGCTTCTCGCCGTTCTCGCCCAGCCACTCCGACACTTTATTCACCATCTCCGGCTGCAGGCGGCCCGGGGTGTTCAGCCATTCCTTCAGGAACTGGAAGCAGCGCGGATCGGACAGCTTGAAGAAGTACTGCTCGGACGGCTTCAGGACCGGCGTCGCGTGGGTGAACACCGAGTACGGATTGATCAGTTCGGTCGGCTGGTAGGCGGCGCCGCAGACTTCGCAGTTGTCGCCGTACTGGTCCTTGGCGTGGCAGACCGGGCACTCGCCCTTGATGTTGCGGTCGGCCAGGAACATGCCCTTGGCCGGATCGTAGAAGCGGTCGACGGTCTTGGTATAGATGAGGCCGGCATCCCGCAGCTTGCGGTAGATGTCCTGCGACAGCTCGACGTTTTCCGGCGAGTCGGTCGAATACCAGTTGTCGAAGGCGATGTGGAAGCCGTCCAGGTACTGGGCGCGGCCGGCGGCGATGCGGGCCACGAATTCCTGCGGCGTCACGCCTTCCTTCTCGGCGGCGATCATGATCGGGGTGCCGTGGGTGTCGTCGGCGCCGACGAAGTGCACGGTACGCTGCTGGCCGTCGTCCTTCTGCATTCGCTGGAAGCGGACCCAGATGTCGGCCTGGATGTATTCCATCATGTGGCCGATGTGGAAGGCGGCGTTGGCGTAGGGCAGGGCGGTGGTGACGAACAGCTTGCGTGTCATGGTCGAAAAGGGAGGTTGATAGGTGAAAAAAAGCATTTTACCAGCGGATGCCCCTGAGCGCGCAGTGGGTAATCAGGCCATTTGCCACTTGAACAAGAGTCGATACGCCAATTTACGATAAACTTGCGCATCACATCCGGAGAACCCCATGAGCACCACTGTAGAAGACGTCAAGGCCGCCCTGGCGGCGGTCGTCGACCCGAATACCAATAAAGACTACGTCAGCACCCGTTCGGTCAAGAACGTCCAGGTGGACGGCGACAACGTCGCCCTCGACATCGAACTGGGCTACCCGGCCAGGAGCCAGTTCGCACTGGTGAGGAGCGCCGTCATCGACGCCGTGCGCAAGCTGCCCGGCGTGCAGAACGTCAGCGTCAACGTCACCAGCAAGATCATTTCGCACACCGTGCAGCGCGGCCTGAAGGTGATGCCGAACGTGAAGAACATCATCGCCGTCGCCTCGGGCAAGGGCGGCGTCGGCAAGTCGACCACGGCCGTCAACCTGGCCCTGGCCCTGGCCGCCGAGGGCGCCAGCGTCGGCGTGCTGGATGCCGACATCTACGGCCCCTCGCAGCCGACCATGCTGGGCATAAACGGCCGTCCGCAAAGCCTGGACGGCAAGACCATGGAGCCGCTCGAGAACCACGGCGTGCAGGTGTCGTCGATCGGCTTCCTGATCGATCCGGACGAACCCATGGTCTGGCGCGGCCCGATGGTCACCCAGGCCCTGCAGCAGCTGCTGGAGCAGACCAACTGGCGCGAGCTCGACTACCTGGTCGTCGACATGCCCCCGGGCACCGGCGACATCCAGCTGACCCTGTCGCAGAAAGTGCCGGTGACGGGCGCCGTGATCGTCACCACCCCGCAGGACATCGCCCTGCTGGATGCGCGCAAGGGTCTGAAGATGTTCGAGAAGGTCGGCATCCCGATCCTCGGCGTGGTGGAAAACATGAGCATGCACATCTGCTCGAACTGCGGCCACCATGAGGCCATCTTCGGCGAAGGCGGCGGCGAGAAGATGTGCGCCGACTTCGGCGTCGACTTCCTGGGCCGCCTGCCGCTGCAGCTGTCGATCCGCGAACAGGCCGATTCCGGCACCCCGACCGTGGTGGCCGAGCCGGACGGTCCGGTTGCCGCGATCTATAAAGAGATCGCGCGCAAGGTGGCGGTGAAGGTGGCGGAGAAGGCGAAGGATATGACTGCCAAGTTTCCGACCATCGTTGTAAAGAACGACTAAGCAAACACCGTCGTCCCCGCGAAGGCGGGGACCCAAGTCCGTTGAGCCGTCGAGACGCATGCGAACTTGGATTCCCGCCTGCGCGGGAATGACGGGTAACCAATATGCGCATCCACTCCCTCCGCACCCGCCTGCGCGCCCTCGGCGCCCTCCCGCTCCACGAGGACCGCATCCTGCGCGACTGGGTCCGCAACGCCGGCCACGACCACGGCCGCCGCCGCCCCGTGGATTTCCTGCCGAAGCCGGTACGCGAAGCACTGCCCGGGATCGACGCCGAACTCGACGGCCTGGCGCGCATCCTCGGCACCCATCCGGCCGAGGACGGCTCCGCCCGCCTGCTGGTCGGCCTGCAGGACGGCCAGACGGTGGAATCGGTGCTGTTGCCGCGCGACGGCGTCTGCGTGTCCAGCCAGGTCGGCTGCGCGGTCGGCTGCCAGTTCTGCATGACGGGGCAGAGCGGCCTGATCCGCCAGGTGACGAGCGGCGAGATCGTCGCCCAGGTGGTGCTGGCGCGCCGCCAGCGGCCCGTGAAGAAGGTCGTATTCATGGGCATGGGCGAACCGGCCCACAATCTCGACAATGTGATGGAAGCGATCGAGCTGCTGGGCGTGGAAGGGAATATCGCCCACAAGAACCTGGTGTTCTCGACCGTCGGCGACCCGCGCGTATTCGAGCGCCTGCCCGCCGGACGGGTGAAGCCGGCGCTGGCGCTGTCGCTGCACACGACCAAGGCCGATCTGCGCGAACGCTTGCTGCCGCGCGCGCCGCGCCTGACGCCGAAGGCGCTGGTGGAGGAGGGCGAGCGCTATGCGCGCCTGACCGGCTACCCGATCCAGTACCAGTGGACCTTGCTGGAAGGCGTGAACGACGGCCAGGACGAACTGGACGCCGTCGTCGAGCTATTACGCGGCAAGTATGCCGTGCTGAACATGATTCCGTATAACGCCAACGAAGGCTTGCCCTTCAAGCGCCCCGGCTGGGACAAGGCCGAGGCCATCGCGGCCTGGCTGTTCGAGCGCGGGATCCTCACCAAGCTGCGCGATTCGGCGGGGCAGGACGTCGATGGTGGCTGCGGGCAGTTGCGGGCGCGGGCGGCGGCGCAGCCGGTCAGGCTCATCCGCACCGCGTAGCTCAGCGTTCACACCTGCGCCGCTTACGCCGCCCGCTCCGCCTTCTCGATCCGCGGCCCCAGCTGGCGCGCCTTCACCAGGTTGCGCCCCGCATGCTTGGCCTCGTACATCAGCTGGTCGGCCAGCGCGATCATGCCCTGCGGCGTGACCGCATGGCCGCCGCCGAAGTCGGCGCCGACCACCCCGAAGCTGGCCGTGGTGCCCAGCGTCAGGCCGCCTTCCAGCTCGATGCGCTGGGCGGCGAAGGCGGCGCGCACGCGCTCGGCCAGTTCGAGGGCACCCTCCAGGCGCGTCTCCGGCAGGATGATCAGGAATTCCTCGCCGCCGTAGCGCACCACGGTGTCGATCGATTCACGCGTCATCGCCTGCGCCAGGGTGGCGAAGCTGCGCAGCAGCTCGTCGCCGGCGTGGTGGCCGTGGGTGTCGTTGATCTTCTTGAAGCCGTCGAGATCGCACATGATCAGCGAGAGGCTGAGGCGGTAGCGGCGGGCCCGCGCGATTTCGCCGTCGAGCAGGCCGGCGTTCAGGTGGCGCCGGTTGTAGGAGCCGGTCAGCGGGTCGCGGATCGACAGATTCGTCAGCACCTGCTGGGCCCAGAACTGTTCGCGCCACATGCGCGCATGGCGCTGGGCGACGGTCAGGCCGAACACATTGGCGCACACCAGCAGCATGGTCAGCGAGCTGAGCGGGCGAGTGCCGACCACCTGCTGGGCCCAGGCCAGGGTCAGGAAGGCGAGGCTGGCGCCGATCGAGATCGTGGCCGCGATCACCAGGCGGTTCGGGATCAGGACGTGGATGACCATCGCCATCACCGCCCACGACATGCCGTGCAGCAGGATGTCCCCCGGGCGGTAGGCGATGACGACGAAGTAGCTGGCCGCCCAGCACAGGGTGAAGGCGGTGGCCGCGTGGTGGGATGCGCGCACGCTCGCATCGGGACGCCGCGCGTAATACAGGCAGGCGGCCGCCAGGAAGGGGATCGCCAGGCGTGACAGCAGCGGCACGACGGCGTGTTCGAAGCCGAGGGCGCTGATGTCGGCGGCGCCGAAGACCAGGTAGAACAGCGAGCACAGCAGCAGGCCGCGGCGCAGGTCGCGCAGGATCACGGCCGACTGCTGGTGCAGGAAACCGATTTCGGTGGCGGCGGCGGAGAATTCGCCGCGCCAGGGCGCGAGGGGAGCGGTGCTCGGGTCGTTCGACATGGGGAGGGAGGTGTCAGGCAGGATCGGGAAAAATGATGAAAATGCTGACCAAAGGAGGAAGAGTAGCCAGCTTTTTAATTTCTGTAAAGTAATTATTTGCTATGCAATCCGAGTGAATGCCCTATCTACGACAGGCCGATGGCAAGGCTGTAAAATAGCCCCTTTGGCAAATCAACCATTCCACCACCATGACCGTCCGTACCCGTTTCGCTCCCAGCCCGACCGGCTATCTCCACCTCGGCGGCGCCCGCACCGCGCTGTATTCGTGGGCCTATGCCCGCCACTTCGGCGGCACCTTCATCCTGCGTATCGAAGACACCGACCTGGAGCGTTCGACCCCGGAAGCGGTGCAGGCGATCCTGGACGGCATGAAGTGGCTGGGCCTGGAGCATGACGAAGGCCCCTTCTATCAGATGCAGCGCATGGACCGCTACCGCGAAGTCATCAAATCCATGCTGGAAGCCGGCACCGCCTACCTGTGCTACTGCACTCCGGAAGAAGTCGAGGCGATGCGCGAGCGCATGCGCGCGGCCGGCGAGAAGCCGCGCTACGACGGCACCTGGCGTCCGGAAGAGGGCAAGATCCTGCCCGCCGTCCCCGAAGGCATCAAGCCGGTGGTGCGCTTCAAGAACCCGGAGGGCGGCGAAGTCACCTGGAACGACGTGGTCAAAGGCCCGATCACCATCGGCAACAAGGAACTCGACGACCTCGTCATCGCGCGCGGCGACGGCACCCCGACCTATAACTTCTGCGTGGCGGTCGACGACTGGGACATGAAGATCACCCACGTGCTGCGCGGCGACGACCACGTGAACAACACGCCGCGCCAGATCAACATCCTGCGCGCGCTCGGCGCGGAACTGCCGCAGTATGGCCACCTGCCGATGATCCTCGGCCCGGACGGTCAGAAATTGTCGAAGCGCCACGGCGCCGTCAGCGTGATGCAGTATCCGGAGCAGGGCTTCCTGCCGGAGGCGATGCTGAACTACCTGGCGCGCCTGGGCTGGAGCCACGGCGACGACGAGATCTTCTCGATGCAGCAGTTCACCGAGTGGTTCAACCTCGAGCACCTGACCGCGTCGGCGGCCCAGTTCAACCCGGAAAAGCTGGCCTGGCTGAACAACCACTATATCAAGCAGTCCGACAACGAGCGCCTGGCAGACCTGGCGCGTCCGATCCTCGAGCGTGAGGGCGCCCGGTTCGACGGCGCGCCGCCGCTGGCTGCGGTGCTGGGCCTGATGAAGGAACGCGCCAACACCATCAACGAATTGGCCGACGCGGCGATGCTGTTCTTCCGCACGCCGAATCCTGATGCCGCACTGCTGGCCCAGCACCTGACCGACGCCGTGCGCCCGGCGCTGGCCCAGTTCGCCGAGAAGCTGGAAACGGCGGAGTGGAGCAAGCAGGCGATCTCGGCCGCGATGAAGGAAGTGCTGGCGGCGAATGGCCTCAAGATGCCGCAACTGGCCATGCCGTTGCGCCTGCTGCTCACCGGCCAGCTGCAGACTCCGGCCATCGACGCGGTGCTGGAACTGTTCGGCCGCGAGACCGTCCTGGCCCGAGTGAAAAAGGGTCTCTGATTAGCCTTGTTGGCTATTTGCGAAATGCAAGTGCCTCCGCTATAATGCTCGCACTTCAGCGCTGCGGGGGTATAGCTCAGCTGGGAGAGCGCTTGCATGGCATGCAAGAGGTCAGCGGTTCGATCCCGCTTACCTCCACCAACTCTGAAGTGTGCAGTAGGTAGTAAAGGCAGTTCCGAGGTCCCCATCGTCTAGAGGCCTAGGACATCACCCTTTCACGGTGAGTACCGGGGTTCGAATCCCCGTGGGGACGCCAGGATCGAAAGATCTGGCAAACACAGCGAAGTGAAAACAGAGCTGTGAGAAGTAAAAGCAGTATGTTATGATACTGCCTTCCCGAAACGGGGGTATAGCTCAGCTGGGAGAGCGCTTGCATGGCATGCAAGAGGTCAGCGGTTCGATCCCGCTTACCTCCACCAAGTTTCAGGGAAAAATGGAAGTCCAGGGTCCCCATCGTCTAGAGGCCTAGGACATCACCCTTTCACGGTGAGTACCGGGGTTCGAATCCCCGTGGGGACGCCAAGATTAGATGGATGGTCGCACACCCAGCAGTGCGCCATCGAAGCGGTAAAAGTAGTAAAACAGTTTTAGGTCCCCATCGTCTAGAGGCCTAGGACATCACCCTTTCACGGTGAGTACCGGGGTTCGAATCCCCGTGGGGACGCCAGCATTGCCAGGAGCCGCCTTGGGCGGCTCTTTTATTGAGTAGTTTTGGGGGGTATAGCTCAGCTGGGAGAGCGCTTGCATGGCATGCAAGAGGTCAGCGGTTCGATCCCGCTTACCTCCACCATAATCAGACGGGGTCGGAGCCCAGCCGAGAAATTCGGGCTCTGACACCGTAGGAAGTTCTTAGGTCCCCATCGTCTAGAGGCCTAGGACATCACCCTTTCACGGTGAGTACCGGGGTTCGAATCCCCGTGGGGACGCCAGAAAAAAAACCGGAGCAGACCGTCCGCGCATGCGGGAAGGTGCCCCGGTTTTTCTATTTGGTCGTCCCATCCTTTTCAAACGATCATGTCTCCTGAATTCCCGCGCACCCTCGCCATTTTCTGCAAGGTCGTCGACAACTACGGCGATATCGGCATCTGCTGGCGCCTCGCTCGCCAGTTCCATGCCGAGCACGGCATCGCCGTCACCCTGTGGGTCGACGACCTGGCGAGTTTCCGCCGCATCTGGCCGCAAGTCGATACGCGGGCCGACGTGCAGGACATCGGCGGCATCACGGTGCGCCACTGGGCCGGCCAGGACGGCGAATTCTCGCCCGCCGACATTCCCGACGTGGTGATCGAATTCTTCGGCGTCGACATCCCGCCCGGCTATATCGAGGCGATGGCGCAGTGCGAGCCGCGTCCGGTCTGGATCAATTACGAAGGCTTGAGCGCCGAGGAGTGGGTCGAAGGCTGCCACAGCCTGCCGTCCATGCATCCGCGCCTGAAGCTGACCAAGCATTTCTTCTTCCCGGGATTCACGGACAAGACCGGTGGCCTGCTGCGCGAGCGCGACCTGGTGGGCGAACGCGAGGCCTTCCAGGCCGATCCCGCCGCGATGGCCGCTTTCCTCGGCCGCCTCGGCGTGACGCCAAACGAGATGACGTCGCTGAAGGTGAGCCTGTTCTGCTATCCGCATGCGCCGGTAACGGAACTGTTCGAGGCCTGGGAGCAGGGCGGACAGCCGGTGACCTGCCTGGTGCCCGAAGGTGTGGCGCGCGAAAAGGTCGAGGCTTTCCTGAACAAAGATGCCGACGCCGGCGCGTGCGCCACCCGCGGCGCGCTGACGGTGCGCGTGATTCCCTTCATGCCGCAGACCGATTACGACCGCCTGCTGTGGGCCTGCGACCTGAACTTCGTGCGCGGCGAGGACTCCTGGGTGCGCGCCCAGTGGGCGGCCCGGCCCTTCATTTGGCACATATATCCGCAAGATGAAAACTTGCATCATGTTAAACTCCGCGCGTTCCTGCAAAAGTACGCGGTGAATACGCAGAGTCTGATCGACTTTTCGCTGTGCTGGAACGGTGAGCGGGAAGGACAGATGGACGCACTCTGGACGTCCCTGCAAGCCGAACTGCCGACGATCGCGCGCCGCGCCCAGGACTGGGAAGCGCAGATGTTGGCGAACGGCGACTTGGTGAGCAATCTGCTGAATTTCGTCCGGACGCTTCGATAGGCGGCCGGAAAATATCGTGGTATGATGCTCGGTTACTGCAACTCATTTTATAGCTAAAACTTCCTATGAAACCCGCAAAAGAAATCCGTGTCGGCAACATCATCATGGTCGATGCCAAGCCTTTCATCGTGCTGCGCTCCGACGTCAACGGCTCGAGCCGCACGGGCTTCACCTACAAGTGGAAGATGAAGAATCTTCTGACCAACGCTCCGCTGGAAAACGTGTTCCGCGGCGACGACAAGTTCGACGTGGTCGTGCTGGACAAGAAGCCGGTGACCTACTCGTACTTCGCCGATCCGCTGTACGTCTTCATGGACGAAGAGTACAACCAGTACGAAATCGAAGAAGAGAACCTGGGCGACGCCATCAACTACCTGAAAGACGGTATGGAATGCGAAGCCGTGTTCTACGACGGCAAGGCCATCTCGGTCGAACTGCCGATCACCATCGCACGCCAGATCATCTACACCGAGCCGGCCGTCAAGGGCAACACCTCGGGTAACGTGATGAAGGAAGCTCGCCTGGAAAACGCGATCGAGTCGAAGCAGTTCACCATCCAGGTGCCGCTGTTCGTCAACCAGGACGACGTCATCGAGATCGACACCCGTACCGCCGAGTACAAGAAAGTCGTGCGCAACTAAGCGACCGCCTCTCAAGAAAAAACGCTGCCCCGGCAGCGTTTTTTTTCGCCCATACGCCGCAGCGTCTTACTGCGACTCCGGCCGGCGGCGCAGTCCGTCCACCAGCAATCCCACCATCTTGCGCGTCAGCGCCGTGTCCTCGTCGGGATTCGCCTTGCACAGCGTGGCCGCCGCGCGCAGCAGTTCGTCGGCCTCGTAGCCGGGCCGGATCAGTTGCCTGTCGACCGCCGCCTGCAGCAGCGAGGCGAGGGCGGGGCGCAGGCGCGCATAGAAGTAATCCGGCAGCGAGGCGTAGGCGGCATGGTCCGACTGCAGCGCGTTCGACAGCCCGCGCTTGGTCAGGATGAAGTCGACATAGCGTTGCATCCAGCGCGCTAAAGCCTCGTCCGGTTCGTACTCGCCCGCGAAGCCGGCGGCGGCATCGGCGCAGGCGTCGATCTGCGACTTCATGACCGCGACGATCAGGTCGGCGCGCTGCGGGAAGTGGCGATAGAGCGTGCCGACGCCGACGCCGGCCCGCTCGGCGATCTCGCGCACCGGCGCATCGACGCCCGATTGCGTGAACACGTCCATGGCCGCCTGCAGCAGGGATTGCAGGTTGCGCTGGGCGTCGACGCGCTTGGCGCGCGGCTGCTGGTCGTCGGCTTCTGGCGGGGCCTGGTCCGGGTCTGGCTTCGTATGCATAAAAAAAATCTATTAAACGGAACGTGGTTCCGGTTATAATTCGGAATCGCGTTCCGTTTTGTAATCCTACCAGAGGAGCTGCCATGTGCCAAACTCAATCATGCATGTTCTGCCGCTACCGGCGGCGGGCCGCCCCGGCAAACCTTCCGGTACCCAGCTGCCCGCAAGAAAATCTCCAGCGCGGCAAGCTGGACGCGGCCGAGCGCAGCGTCCATCCAACGCCGAAGCCGACCGCGGACCGCTCGCGTGCGGCGGCATCGATGGGGCGTCCACCCTGCTGACATACATGCCGTGTCACATGAGCAACTTTACTGCTATGCTCATGCATTATTTGACACGGAGGCTTGTATGAAGCGCAGGGATTTCGTTCGGCTTGGACTCAGTGCCGGGGTGAGCACCAGTATGGCGGCCGGTGCGGCGGCAGTGGCGCCGCCAGCGGGTGCCGCCGGCAACCATGGCGCGGCCTCGTCCAGTATCCTGGACGCCGGTGTCCAGGAGCAGCAGGCCCAGATGGCGGCCGGCAAGCTGAGCTCGAGATCCCTGGTGCAGCAATACCTGGCGCGCATCGCCGCCGTCGACAAGGCCGGCCCGCGCATCAATGCCGTCATCGAACTGAATCCCGAGGCCGTCGCCATCGCCGAACAGCTCGACCGCGAGCGCAAGGCGGGCAAGCTGCGCGGTCCGCTGCACGGCATCCCCGTCCTCATCAAGGACAATATCGCCACCTTCGATGCGATGTGCACCACGGCCGGCTCGCTGGCCCTGGCGGGCGTCCGCGCAAGCAAGGATGCCTTCGTGGCGCAGAAGCTGCGCGAGGCCGGTGCCGTCATCATCGGCAAGACCAACCTGTCCGAGTGGGCCAACATGCGCTCGACCCACTCCGTCAGCGGCTGGAGCGGCCGCGGCGGCCAGACGCGCAATCCCTATGCGCTGGACCGTAATACCAGCGGCTCGAGCTCGGGTTCGGCGGCGGCCATGGCCGCCGGCCTCGCCACCCTGGCGATCGGCACCGAGACCGACGGCTCGATCGTCTCGCCGGCCTCGACCTGCGGCATCGTCGGCATCAAGCCGACCCTGGGCCTGGTCAGCCGCAGCGGCATCATCCCGATCGCGCACTCCCAGGACACGGCCGGGCCGATGACCCGCAGCGTGGCCGACGCGGCACTGCTGCTGGGCGCGATCGCCGGCAGCGATCCGCGGGACGCCGCCACCGGCGACGCCCAGGGCAAGGCCGCCGACTTTGCGGCCGCGCTGCGCCTCGACGGCTTGAAGGGCAAGCGCATCGGCGTGGCCCGCAACTTCTTCGGCAGCAGCCCGGCCATCGATGCCGTGATCGAAAACGAGCTGGCGATCCTGAAGGCGCAGGGCGCGATCCTGGTCGACGTGCAGGTGCCGAACGTCGACAAGTACGGCGACAGCGAACTCGACGTGCTGCTGGCCGAATTCCGTCCGGACCTCGAAGCGTATTTGCGCGACTATGCGCCGCATGCGCCGGTCAAGACCATGGCGGACGTGATCGCCTTCAACGAGAAGAACGCCGGCCGCGAGCTGCAGTTCTTCGGCCAGGAACACCTGGTCGCCGCGCAGAAAAAGCCCGGCCTGATTGATGCGGCCTACCGCGAGGCGCTGGCCAACAACCACCGCTACTCGCGCGAAGAGGGCATCGACAAGATCCTCAAGGACGAGAAGCTGGACGCCCTGGTCGCGCCGACCGGCGGCACCGCCTGGCTGACCGACTACATCAACGGCGACCATTACGGCGGCAGCTTCTCCTCGCCGGCGGCGGTGGCCGGCTACCCGCACGTGACGGTGCCGGCCGGTTACGTGCAGGGCCTGCCCGTCGGGATCTCCTTCGTCGGCACCGCCTGGACCGAAGCCTCGCTGATCGGCATGGCCTACGCCTACGAGCAGGCCAGCCTGCGGCGCCGTCCGCCGGTGTTCCCGGCGACCGTCAATCTCAAGGCCTGAGCCCGTGCGCGCCCCGGCCTTGAAACGGTCGCTGTGCCTGGCGATGCTGGGCGCGGCGCTGCAGGCGCAAGCCCAGGACTGGGCCGCGATCGCGCGCCAGGACCTGGACTTCGCCGCCGATGCGATCCGCACCCGCCACGCCGGCTACGTGGCCGGCATGCCGAGCGTGACCATGCCCTTCGAGAGCGGCCTGCGGGTCGCCCGCGCCGAGGCGGAAGGGGTGCGCAGCGAGCAGGACTACCGGCGCATGATGATGCGCTTCGTCGCCGGCTTCGGCGACCCGCACATGGGCATCGACCTGCGCCTGGCCATCCACGGCTGGACCGGCATCGTGCTCGACCAGACCGGGGGCCTGAACAGCGGCCGCTACCGCGTCAGCTGGTCCGAGCCCGGCTGGCCCACGCCGCTGCCGCCCGTCGGCAGCATCGCCCAGTCCTGCGACGATGTCTGGACCGGCACCTGGCTGCAGATGCGGGTGGCGCCGTTCGCCAGCCGCGGCGCCGAATATGCGACGGCATCCGGCGCCTTTGCCCAGCAGCTGATGTTCGACTACGGCCTGGGCTGGACGCCGAAGCAGTGCGTGTTCGTGCTGCCGGACGGCAGCCGCAAGCGCTACGAGCTGCCGCTGCGCGGCGTGCCGGGCGAGGTCGCGCTGCAGCACATCGACCAGATCCGGCCGCGCTTCCGTGCGACGGCCAAGCCGGTCGGCTTGACGACGCTGGGCCCCGGCAAGCACTGGGTCGGCATGCCGGACTTCAATGGCGAACGCTCCGGCGCCGCCTATGAAGCCCTGTATCCGCAACTGGCCGCGCTGCGGAAGGAAAAGGCGGGCTGGATCGTGTTCGACCTGCGCGGCAACGGCGGTGGCGACTCCACCTGGGGCAGCCGGGCGCTGACGGCGCTCTACGGCGCCGCCTACGCCGGCAAGCTGGGCGAGGCCGGCGGCGCCAGCAAGTACCAGATCGCCGATGCCGAGACGGCGAACCTGCTCAGGCGCTACATTCTCGAAGAGAGCCACGCCGCATCGAAGGCGTCGTTCGAAGCCGACCTGCTGAAGGTCGAGGCGGCGATGCGCGCCGGCCAGAAGATGGTGCTGCTGTCCGGCGATCCGGACGCCCAGGCCCGGACCCTGAAGCTGCCGCGGCCGCACGGCCCGCGCATCGCGGCCCTGATCGACCGCACCTGCTTCAGCTCCTGCATGAACTTCGTGCAGCGGCTCGGGGCGGCGAGCGATACCGTGGTGCTGGGCGAAGCGACGATCGGCTATTCTCCCTTCGGCGAGATCAACCGCCATCCGCTGCCGAGCGGACGCGGCGCCCTGGTCATCCCCTCGGCGCTGTTCGGGACGGCGACGGCGACGCGCGAACCCTTCATTCCGGACCTCGCCTTCGATGGCAATATGGCGGACGACGCAGCGCTGCAGAAATGGGTATCCAACACACTCGACAGGATCGAAAAATGACGACACAGACTCTCAAGGAAGCCGCCGTGGACTTCCTGAAAATGACCGCCGCCGGCCAGGTGGAGCAGGCCTTCGAACGCTTTGCCGGCGCCGGTTTCCGCCATCACAATCCGTACTTTGCCGGCGACGCCGCCGCCATCAAGGCCGGCATGATCGAGAACGCGGCGCGCTTTCCCGGCATGCTGTTCGAGGTGCAGCGCGCGATCGCCGAGGGGCCGCTGGTGGCCGTCCATTCGCGTGCGCGGATGACGCCGGACGGCGCCGACATCGCGCTCGTCCACATCCTGCGCTTCGAGGGCGATCGCATCGCCGAGATGTGGGACATCGGCCAGGCCCAGCCGGATCCGATGCCGAACGAGAACGGGATGTTCTAATTGGCGCTGTTCGCGCCAAGTGTGGAATCTTTTCTGCAAGCCTGCGGTCCAATGTCGACCTGAACCGTTGACGGAGGCAGCATGCAAGCACGGCAGTTCGAACAGTTCCTGCAACGCCTGTCCTCTCTAACGCGGCGCCAGCGCGACC
>NZ_JBFRFV010000034.1:0-45642 GCF_052115005.1 Massilia sp. 2TAF26 | reverse complement strand
TCGCCGGTGGCCAGCTTCGGCAGGTATTTCTGCCTGGTCTCTTCATTGCCGAATTCAAAGATCGGCACCATCACCAGCGAGGATTGCACGCTCATCATCGAGCGGTAGCCGGAATCGACGCGCTCGACTTCGCGGGCGATCAGGCCGTACGACACATAGTTCAGGCCGGGGCCGCCGTACTGTTCCGGGATGGTCGGACCCAGCAGGCCGAGTTCGCCCATCTCGCGGAAGATGGACGTGTCCATGGCTTCGTGGCGGAAGGCTTCGAGGATGCGCGGCTGCAGCTTGTCCTGGCAGTAAGCCGCGGCGGCATCGCGCACCATGCGCTCTTCGTCGGTGAGCTGCTGGCTCAGCAGCAGCGGGTCATCCCAGTGGAATTGGGCTTTGCGGGGCGAATCGGAACGGCTCATGGGGCTCCTGTCTCAGTCGGTCTTGTTGGAATGGAGGCATTATAGAAATCCTGTTCTTGTGCGGCTTTTGAAACTGCGACAGCGATTTTCACTTTTCTCACTGAAATCGCTTTGCGGCTGAGAACCGGGGTCAGAGCCCAGGCAATCAACACCGGGCTCTGACCCCTGTCGTACCGAACTGGCCGCCATGGAAGATCAGGGCCGGCTGGGGATGCACAGCGCATTCTTCGACTTCGCCGACGAAGATCACGTGGTCGCCTTCCGGATAGCGGCTGCGGTTGTGGCATTCGAACCAGGCGGTCACGCCTTTCAGGATGGGCTGGCCGGTGCGCGAGAGTTCGTAGTCGGTGCTGGCGAAGGGGTTTTCGCTGCGGCGGGAGAAGCGCCGCGCCAGTTCTTCCTGGCCGGCGGACAACACGTTGATCACGTAATGCGAGTTGCCGCTGAAGATGGGCAGGCTGTTGGCCTTGCCCGACAGGCTCCACAGCACCAGCGGCGGCTCCAGCGAGACGGAATTGAAGGAACTGGCGGTCAGGCCGCGGAAACTGCCGTCTGCAAGGCGGGTCGTAATGACGGTGACGCCTGTCGCAAACTGGGACAGGGCCTGGCGAAAATGCGCGGAATCGAAACCGCGCTCGGTGGCGCGGGGGGATCTGGTGTTCATTTTCGCCATTATGCCATCAATGACCCGGCCGCCCGGAGCCGCTCCGGAGCCGGCATGCACGGGCGTGCACTTTCGTTTACAGTGAAGCCATGAAAAATCCCTTATTTCCCGAGGACCGAGTATGAGCCAAACCGAAGTGGCGATCCTGGGCGGCGGCTGTTTCTGGTGCCTGGAAGCCGTGTACCTGGAGGCGCGCGGCGTGACCCGGGTCGAGTCCGGCTATATGGGCGGCAGCACCTCCGGCCCGACTTATGAACAAGTGTGCGCCGGCACCACCGGGCATGCGGAAGTCGTGCGCCTGGAGTTCGACCCGAGCGTGATCAGCTACCGCGACATCCTGGAAATCTTTTTCACCATTCACGATCCGACGACCCTGAACCGCCAGGGCAACGACGTCGGCACCCAGTACCGTTCGGTCATCTTCACCACCTCGCCCGAGCAGGACGCGACGGCGCGCAAGGTGATGGCGGAAATGGCGGCGGTCTGGGACGCGCCCATCATCACCCAGGTGCTGCCGGCCGAGACCTGGTACAAGGCCGAGGACTACCACCAGAATTACTTCGCGCAGCACCCCCTGCAGGGCTACTGCGCCTTCGTGGTGGCGCCCAAGGTGGCGAAGTTCCGCAAGACGTTTGCGGAACGGTTGAAGTGTTGACATCCTCTCCGCCCTAAAGGACGGAGATTCCTACGGCGCTACGCGGAGCTGCGCGTAGTCGCTTCGGCGGGTTCCTGCTTCATCGAGCGGCCCGACTGCGCCGACTCTCCACAGGCTAACAAGCGATGCCCTCGCTCTAAAATATTCATCGCGCCGACCACGTCGGCATGGTTGCCGTATCCGCAGTTGACGCATTTGAACCATGCTTGCGTCACCCGGTTTTCTTTGGCCACATGAGCACAGCACGGGCAGGTGCGGCTCGTGTCCTGAGGCGGGACGGCGAGCAGCGTGCTGCCCATCCACGGCACCTTGTATTCGAGCTGGCGCCGGAATTTGCCCCATCCTTGGTCGAGGATGGCGCGGTTCAGGCCGGACTTCTGGGCGACACGCCTGCCGGGGGCGTCGGACGAGCCCCTGGCAGACCTGGACATGTTCCTGACAAGCAGATCTTCGATACAGACGAGCGCGTGGTTCTTGCTGATCGCCGTCGTCGCCTTGTGCAGGAAATCCCGGCGCACGTTCGCGATCCGGGCATGAAGCTTCTGGATTCGTGCTTTGGCCTTTTTCCAGTTGTTGCTGAACTTGACCATGCGGCGCATGCGGCGCTGGTAACGCGCCAGGCACTGCCGGTGCCGGCCGAAACTGTTCACCGGCTCGAGGTAGCCGCCATCGCTCATGGTGGCGAAGCGGACAATGCCAACGTCGATACCGACGGCCGTTGTCGCGACAGGCACCGGCGCTTCGACCTCGCGCCGCGTCTGGATGGACGCGAACCATTTTCCAGCCGACAGCCTGACGGTGACGTTGCGCAGCTCACCCAGCACCGGCCGGCTGTTACGGTAGCGCAGCCAGCCCAGCTTGGGCAGGAAGATGCGTGCATTAGCCTGGTCGAGCTTGAACTGTTTCGGGTCCGGGTAGCGGAATTGCGACCCTTGCGCTTGAAGGAAGGGAAGGCCGCCCGCTTGCCAAAGAAATTCGTGAAGGCCCGGTCCAGGTCTCTCAACGCCTGTTGCAGGACGTGGCAGGGAGCGTCCTTCAGCCATGGGGTCTGCGAACTGTTCCGCCAGCCGGTCAGCTGCTTCGCCATCGCCACATAGCCGATGAACTTGTTGCCCGCGGCATGGTTTTCCTTCTGCAGTGCGAGCGACCGGTTGTACACGAACCGGCGCGCACCGGCGAAGCGCCGCATGGCGTGCGCCTGCCCGCCGGTTGGCATTAGCTGAAACTGAAAGGCTTGTAGACGTTCCATAACGTCGACGATAGTTGGTCCATGACCCCGGACAACGAGATCCGTCAAGGGCGACACTGCGTCTTTCTGATGCACGTACCAATGCCTTCACGGCAGAGGTGCTTGCCGAGCTGCGCGGCATCTTTGCCGGCGTCTGCCAGGACTTCGAGGCCGAGCTTGCGGAGTTCGATGGCGAGGATGATCATGTTTCACCCGCTGGTGAACTACCCACCGAAAATAGCCGTGTCCAGCCTGGTGAACAGCCTGAAAGGTGTTTCCGGCCGCGTGATCAAAAAGAAGAATTACCCCAGCATTCGAAGCAAGCTATGGGGTGGCGCACTGTGGTCGCCATCCTGCTTTGCCGACAGCTGTGGCGGGGCTACGATCGCCGTCATCCGGCAATACATCGAACCGCAGCGAAAAGGCCAGCCTGACCGCAGGGACGGCTGCGCCGTCCGCGCGCTTGCCCCCGCCCTCAAGGACGGGGTTTGCCGCGCACGGGATCAATGCCGGGTCGATAGCATGTCGATAGCCCCGCTGCCGTCGTACATGTAGCGGCGCGACCACGGGATCTGGGCCGGTTCCTGGCCCGCCTTGCCGCACACGATCTGGTACAGGCTGATCCAGTCGTGGGCGAAGGCATAGGCGCAGCCGGCCAGATAGACGTGCCAGATGCGGAAGGTCTTCGGATCGGCCAGCCGGCGGATGCGGTCGGCGTTGTTCTCGAAGTTGTCGGTCCAGATCTCGCAGGTGCGCGCATAGTGGCGGCGCAGGTTTTCCACGTCGCGCACCTCGAGCCCGCCTTCCTGCATGGTGCGGATCACGGTCGACAGGTGGGCCAGCTCGCCGTGCGGGAATACGTAGCGGTCAATGAACTCGCCGCCGCCGTAGGGGCTTGCACGCTGGTCGACGTCGGTGGTCGTGATGCCGTGGTTCATCACCACGCCGCCCGGGGCCAGCAGCTTGTTGATGCGGCCGAAGTATTCCGGCAGGTTCTGCACGCCCACGTGTTCGAACATGCCGACGCTGGTGATACGATCAAAACAGCCGTCGACGTCCCGATAGTCCTGCAGGCGGATCTCGATCCGGTCCTGCAGCCCGGCCCGTGCCACGCGCTCGCGCGCCAGCTCGAACTGCTTTTCCGACAGCGTGACGCCGACGCATCGTGCGCCGAATTGCTGCGCCGCACGCAGCACCAGCGCACCCCAGCCGCAGCCGATGTCGAGCAGGGTATGACCCGGCTGCACGCCGATCTTGGTCAGGATGTGGTCGATCTTCTTGGTCTGGGCCGTGGCCAGGTCTTCGTCGCCGTTCTCGAAATAGGCGCAGGAATACACCATCGATGGGTCGAGGAATTCCTGGTAGAACTCGTTCGAGACGTCGTAGTGGTAGCGGATCGCCTCGGCGTCCTTTTCACGGGTGTGCTGCGAGACCATGCGCAGCGCGCTGGCGACGCGACTGCTGCGCGCCGGCTTGCCGGTCGATTCGGCCAGGGAGTTGCCGATCTGGATCATGTCAGCCGCTCGCCCTTCGATCTCGAGCGCGCCTTCGACATAGGCTTCGCCCAGGTTGTCGAGGGTCGGGGACAGCAGGTAGCGCAGGCCCCCGGGGCTCGGCACGCGAATCTTCACGCGTGGTTGTTCGGACGAAAGATCAACCTGCTCGCCATTCCATAATTCCACGCGCAGCGGCAGGTTGTACTTGTTGCGGATGCCTGTGGTCCAGGCGGATAACTTCAGCTGGTCGAACACGCGAATACCTCCGGCACGTACATATTGCCAGCTTCGCAGCCGGCTTTACGGTTGCAAACGTTGCCGCGTCCAGCCGCCGTCTTCCTGCCGCGTGTACACGACACGGTCGTGGAAGCGTGAACGCCGCCCCTGCCAGAACTCGATGCGTTCCGGCACCAGACGAAAACCACCCCAGTGTTGTGGCCGCTGTGGCGTTTCGCCATACTGTCGCGCGACGTCCTCGTAGTTGTGTTCGAGGTCTGCGCGGCTTGCGATCGGCGCACTCTGATGGGACGCGATCGCCGACAGCCGGCTCTTCAGGGGTCGGCTGTTGAAGTATTTGTCGCTCTCTTCGGCGGAAGTGCGTTCGACTCTGCCTTCGATCCGCACCTGCCGTTCAAGTTCGCTCCAAAAGAATAGCAGAGCTGCAAAAGGATTGCCGTTCAGTTGCTTTCCTTTCTGGCTGTCGTAGTTCGTGTACCAGGTAAAACCCCGTTCGTCGAACTGCTTGACCAGCACGATGCGCGAGCTCGGCCGGCCTTGCTCGTCCACGGTCGACACGCCCATCGCGTTCGGCTCGTTGACCTCGGCCTTCAGCGCTTCCTCGAACCAGCGGGTGAACTGCCGGATCGGATCGTCGGCGACCTCGCTCTCGTCGAGGCTGGCCTGGCCGTAATCCTTGCGCAGGTCGGCCACCCGTTCGCCGATGGCGGCGGCCGGCGGCAAGATCCCGCGGCGGCGCTGCATGGCCTGGCCCAGCTGGGCCATCTGCTGCGGGCTGAACAGGCGCATGGCCATGGGCGCCATCGTGCTTTCCTCGCGCTCCATATGGTTCAGGTAGCGCTGGCTGAAGCGCTGCACGGTGCTGTTCGAGAGCTGGGTGCCGCTGCCATCGGCGATGGCGGTGAGCTGCTCGTGCAGGTCCTGCCACATGGCGTCCATGTCCTTGTGGTCCTGCAGGATGACCGGGGCCAGCGCCTGCAGGGTGGCGGCGTCTTCTCCCTGGGCGACGGCGCGCAGCATCGGGATCAGGTCCTGTTCCTCGTCCTCGTGGTGCAGGTGGGCGGCCTTCTCGAAATACTTCAGTACCGCGCCGGCGGCCTGGCGGGCCTGCTGGTCGGCGCCGTGTTCGGGCAGGTGGACCAGCAGTTTTTCCAGGGTGGCAAGCTGCTTGCGGATGCGTCCGTGGCAATGCTTGAGCACGGCGACCGGCTGGTCGAAATCGGGGGCGGTATCGTGGAGAAGCTCGTTCATGATGGTGACTGTTGCGGAGGCGTAAAGGAGCCTAAGAAAATGATTGACCTAAAGTTATTTTAGAGCAATGCACGCGATCCCGTCCGGTAGAATAGGGCAATCATGACGACTATTCCCACCTCTCTTCTTGCGCCCGCCGAAGGACGCATCGACGAATCTGGCGATGAGATCGATTTCGAGCGCCGCTTCGGCGGCATCGCCCGCCTCTACGGTGAGCGTGCACTGGAACGCTTTCGCAAGGCGCACGTTTGCGTGATCGGCGTCGGCGGCGTCGGCTCCTGGATCGTCGAGGCGCTGGCGCGCAGCGCGGTCGGCCGTCTGACCCTGATCGACCTCGATAACGTTGCCGAATCGAATATCAACCGCCAGATCCAGGCCCTGTCGACCACCGTCGGCATGCCGAAGATCGAGGCCCTGAAGCAGCGCATCGCGCTGATCAACCCGTATTGCGAGGTCGAGCTGGTCGAGGACTTCATCGATCCGGACAATATTCCGCAGATGGTTGCGCCCGGCAAATTCGACTACGTCTTCGACGCCATCGACAGCGTCAAGGCCAAGGCGGCCCTGATCGCCCATTGCCGCGATCACGCGATTCCGCTGATCGTGATCGGCGGCGCCGGCGGCCAGACGGACCCGACCCGCATCGAAGTGCGCGACCTGGCCCGCACCGAACAGGAGCCCTTGCTGAAGAAGGTGCGCAAGATCCTGCGCGCCCAGTACGGCTTCGCCAAGGGCGAGAAGAACAAGTACCACATCGACGCCGTGTTCTCGATGGAACCGCTGCGCTATCCGGAAGCGGGCGATGCCTGCGCGATCGATGCCAACAGCATTACCGGCCTGAACTGCGCGGGCTTCGGCTCCAGCATGGTCGTGACCGCCACTTTCGGCATGGTCGCGGCCGGCCACATGCTGCGCAAGCTGGCGGAAGCGGCGAATGCCGTCGCCGCCCCGGCCGTCGTGCCGGTGCACGTGGCCGAACCGGCGCCCGCCGCCAACGACGCTGTGCAAGCCGGGGAGGCCTTGTTATCATAGGTTCAGTTATTTTTACTGAACCATGAAAGAGGCTCCATGATCCGTCGTATCGCCTTCCTGAGCCTGCTGTTGGCGGCCACCGCCGCCAACGCGCAGGATTCGACCCAGACCCAGGCCCAGACCACGGCCGCCAACCCGGGCAGCACCCAGCAGGCGACCGACACGCCGGCACAGCCGACCGTGCAGTCCGCCGCGCCGCAGATCCAGATCATCGACACCGTCGTCGGCAAGGGCAAGGAAGCCACCGTCGGCAGCAATATCACGGTCAACTACACCGGCTGGCTCTACAAGCCGATGGCCGCCAAGCAGCGCGGCCGCAAATTCGATTCCTCGCTGAACCCGGGCCGCTCGCCGCTCGATTTCCGCCTCGGCGCCGGCATGGTGATCAAGGGCTGGGAGCAGGGCGTGGCCGGCATGAAGGTGGGCGGCAAGCGCACCCTGATCATCCCGAGCGAACTGGCCTACGGCAAGCGCGGTTCGCCCGGCGGCATTCCGCCGGATGCGGATCTCATCTTCGACGTGGAACTGCTGGACGTTAAATAAGTCAAACCAAGCTGACCTGGAGGGAACATGCGCATCGCGAACGACGTTACTGAACTGATCGGTAATACGCCCCTGGTGCGCATCCGGCGCCTCAACCAGGGAGGCGTGGCGGACATCGTCGCCAAGCTCGAGTTCTACAGCCCGGCCCACAGCGTCAAGGACCGGATCGGCTGGGCCATGATCGAGGCGGCCGAGCAGGCCGGCAAGATCGGCCCCGACACCATCATCGTCGAACCCACCAGCGGCAACACCGGCATCGCGCTGGCGATGGTGTGCGCGGCGCGCGGCTACCGTTGCCGCCTGGTGATGCCGGAAACCATGAGCAACGAGCGCCGCATGCTGCTGCGCGCCTATGGCGCCGAGCTGGTCCTTACTCCAGGTCCCGAGGGCATGCTGGGCGCGATCCGCCGCGCCGAGGAGATCGTGGCCAACGATCCGCGCTGCTTCATGCCGCAGCAGTTCAACAATCCCGCCAACCCGGAAATCCACCGCCGCACCACGGCCGAGGAGATCTGGCGCGACACCGACGGCAAGGTCGACATCCTGGTGGCGGGCGTCGGCACCGGCGGCACCATCACCGGCGTGGCCGAAGTCATCAAGCAGCGCAAGCCCGGCTTCCAGGCGATTGCCGTGGAACCGGAAGCCTCGCCCATCCTGTCGAAGGGCACCAAGGGACCGCATCCGATCCAGGGCATCGGCGCCGGCTTCATTCCCCAGGTACTGAATACGAAGGCCTACGACGAAGTCGTCACCGTCAGGAACGAGGACGCCTTCGAGACCGCGCGCGCGGCGGCCCGCGAAGAGGGCCTGCTGGTCGGCATCTCGTCGGGTGCGGCGCTATGGGTGGCGATGCAGGTGGCGAAGCGGCCGGAGAATGCGGGCAAGCTGATCGTTACCATCATTCCTTCGTTTGGCGAGCGGTATTTGAGCACCGCTCTGTACGCGAACCTGGCCGGGTAATTCCGCGTGGGCACCCCGTGCCCACGGAATTTCAATGTGCGTGGTGGGCGTGATCGTGATCATGGACATGGTCATGGTCATGCTCCCCATGTAGCGCGCAGCTGCCATGATTCGTCGTCCCTTCCTCCACCTGCAGCGTGCAGTGATGAATCGCGAAATCCTTGCGCAATTCCCCGACGATCCCGTCGAGCACGGCATCGCCCGGATACCCGCCCGGCATCACCAGGTGGGCGGTCAGCGCCGTCTCGGTGGTGCTCATCGCCCAGATGTGCACGTCATGCACCTCGGTCACGCCGTCGCGTGACTTCAGGAACTCCGTGACTCGGGGCAGGTCCACGCTGGCCGGCACGCCCGCCAGCACCATCTGCGTCGATTCCTTGGTCAGCGACCAGGTGCCGGCCACGATGATCACCACGATCACCAGGCTGACCGCCGGGTCGAGCCAGGACCAGCCCGTGTACATCACGACCAGGCCCGCCACCACCACGCCCAGCGACAGCGCGGCGTCGGCGGCCATGTGCAGGTAGGCGCCGCGCACATTGATGTCGTCCTTGCTGCCGGACATGAACAACCAGGCCGAGAAGCCGTTGACGAGGACCCCGACCGCGGCCACGATCGACACCGTGGTGCCGGCCACCGGTTCCGGATGGGCGAAGCGCAGCACCGCCTCCCAGGCGATGGCGCCGCAGGCCAGCATCAGCAGCAGGGCATTGAACAGCGCCGCCAGGATCGAGGAGCCGCGCAGGCCGTAGGTGAAGCGGCGCGTCGGCGCGGCCTTCGCCAGCAGCGCCGCGCCCAAGGCCAGCACCAGGCCCAGCACGTCGGACAGGTTGTGGCCGGCGTCGGCCATCAGGGCGGTCGAATTCGCGATGAAGCCGTAGACGAATTCGATCACGACGAAAGCCATGTTCAGGCCGATCGCCAGCTTGAAGGCGCGGCCGGCGTCGCTCGGGGCGGGATGGTGATGACCGTGCCCGTGGCCGTGGTCGTGATGGTGGTGAAGGCTCATGTGTCCAGTCCTGTTGCAGAGTCGGGTTCGGCGATGTGTTCGAACATGTTGGCGAGGAGCCCGCTGATGTGGGCATCGGCAGCCGTGTAGAACACCTGCTTGCCCTGGCGTTCGGCCTTGACGATGCGGGCCGCGCGCAGCAGGCGCAGGTGGTGGCTGACCAGGGAACTGGACAGTTCCAGCTGGGCGGCGATGTCGCCCACCGCGATCGGCTGCGCCAGACAGGCCAGTACGATGCGCAGCCGGGTCGGATCGCCCAGCAGGTGGAACAGGTCGGCGAGTTCGTCGACCAGATTGTCGATGTCGGGTGGCGTGCTCATCTTTAACATGTGAATAGGTGTTCACATGTTAATCGCAGAATCCAGGCCAGTGCAAGCTTTATTTGCCCCGGCGGCTCAATGGCGTTGCAGCAGCGCGTCCATCTCGTCGAGCGTCACGACCTTGACGAGGCCCTGGTCGGCGCGCGTCCTCAGGGCGGCGCACATGTTTTCCAGGTTGGACGTGGTGGCCCCGCCCACCATGTGGTGGTAGGAGCAGCCGCAGGCATGCTGGGCGATGCCGTCGTCGATATAGGCCACGATCTGCTGGATCGAGGGCTGGTCCGGGTTGTCGGTCTGGATGCAGTCCGGCTGCGCCAGCCATCCGCCGGGCGTGTTGGCGATGTTGGACAGGCCGCCGCCGGTCGGGTAGCCGGCCGCGATGGTGTGGGCGTGGTCGGAGGTGCCGCGGATCCATTTCAGGCCGCTGCGCATGCAGGCCGAGCGCACGTAGATGTCGGCGGCGCCTTGCGGCAGGGCGAAGAACTTTGCCCCGCTCGTGATGCCCAGTGCTTCCAGACCGGCGATCCCGGCCATGATGTCCTGGTAGATGGCGCTGTCGTCGAGGACCGCGCCAGGATAGCGGTATTGGCCGAGCCCGGTCCAGTCGGCCTTCACCGTCACGGTGGCATCCAGGCTGCCCTGATCGCTGGCGAAGGTGGCCGTGAGCGCACTGGGAATGCTCTGGCAATAGTAGGTGATGCCCGGGACGAAACCGGACGGCGCGTCGTCGACGAAGACGATCGGCATATTGATCAGGAAGCGGTGCGGATTCTCGAAGCTCACCACATTGCTGCCGGCCGCGGCGCTGACGGCACGGCGCCGGAACGATGCATTCAGGCCCCAGGCCCGCACATACTGGGCCGGCAGGGCATCGACCGGATTGCTCAGGAAATAGCCGTAGGGACCGAGCAGGCGCAGACCCGCGTTCTCGGCGCTGGACGGATGCGAAAACGTATGCGAGCCCACCGACCAGCCCGCGGCATGCATCGCCTGCGCGTCGGCCACGCTCATGAAGCTGTTCGGGAGTTTGCCGTAACCGTGGATGCCCGAGGTGCCCAGCCAGCCCGGCACGAGGAAGAGGCTGCCCTTGAAGCCGTAGCTTTCGACGATCTGCTGGCCGCTGCGTGGCGGGCCGTCGTCGATGCTGAACGGCGCATCGCCGGTAAAGCCGCTGCTGGCCACCGCGGTCGACAGCGCGGCGTCGGCGGCGAGCGTGAAGGCATCCGGCGCCGGAATCGAGCGCACCCAGTAGCGTGTTCCCGGCGCCAGTCCGGACGGCGCAATCGACGGGAACACGATGGGGGCGCCGACCACCACCGTGTGCCGCCCGGCGGTGACGAACACGCCATTGTCGGTGCGGGTGACGCGGCTGCCGGGCGGCATGAAGACGGGCGGCGCGTTGCGCTGGGAATCGAAGCCGTCGTCGAAGGTGATCGCGAACAGGGCCTGGCCCGGCACAGCGGCGTAGATGTCGCCAAACAGCAGATGGTCGCCCGGTTGCCACGCTCCTTCGGGGGTGTCGTCCTGTTGCTCGAGGCGGACGGCGCCGACGGCATCGTGGCCGGCGTTCCAGCTCGTTCCCGCCAATTGGCTTGGCGATATGGTGAGCAGGACCCACCGATCGAGCGGGTCGGCCGCGCAGTTCCACGTGAGCAGGTGCTGGCCGCTGCCGTCGAGTAGCCGCAGCCGGAAGGCCAGCGTGCGCTTGCCCGGGTTGCGTGCCCAGATCGCCACCGAGAAGCCGGGTTGCGCGCCGGGCGGCACATAGCCCTGCGCCGCCGCCAGCACGCCCTGCTGTGCGCTGGTGGGAGAGGAGGCCCAGCCGAGACGCAGGGCCATGCTGGACGGCAAAGCCGATGGCTGGTCGCTGGCTGCCACCTGCACATCGCCGCTGGACTGCAATGCCCCGGACCAGTTGGCGATGGGCACGCCATATGGTCCGGCAACGGGAGGCCCGTTTGTGCCGGACGAGGTGCTGCTGCTGGTACCACTGGGGCCGCCGCCGCCGCATGCGGACAACAGCATCGAGCCGCCCAGGATAAGGATCTCACGCCGGCTGACCATATCGTCGCTCCTGTCTGCCAAATTAGATTAGCAGTCAGCTGGTGGGTTCAACATTACCGCTTCATTACAGCCCATTGCCGGCGCACTGAAATAGTGCATAAGCATCTGAGAAATGCTTCGTTCTATTTCCAATAGGGAATTGTTAAGGTGGCGCCCCCATCAACAAGGACCCTTCAATGCAAACACGATTTAAATTGAAACCGCTGGCCGCGGGCGCGGGCGCGATCGCGCTGCTCTGCGGCGTAGCCGGCCCTACCCGGGCGCAGGCACAGGACGCGGTGGCGACCCCGGCAACGGCGGCGCCGGCCGTGGTGATCACCGGCTCGCGCATTCCACGCGCCAGCCTCGAAGGCCCCTCGGCCGTCACCGTGATCACCGGCGAGGACATCACCAGGCAAGGCTACAAGAACGTCTTCGATGCGCTCACCAACCAGTCGCAGAACAGCGGCTTCGTGCAGGGCGCCGACTTCGGCAATACCCATACGCCATCGGCCAATGCCATCAGCCTGCGCGGCCTGGGACCGAACCATACGCTGGTGCTGCTGAACGGCCGGCGCCTGGCGGACTTCCCGATCGCCTACGAAGGCACGGTCAACTTCACCAACCTCGCGAACATCCCGTCGAGCGTGGTGGAGCGCATCGAGATCCTCTCCGGCGGCGCATCGGCGGTCTACGGCTCGGATGCGATCGCCGGCGTGGTCAACATCATCCTGAAAAAGCAGGCCGAGGGTGTCGACCTCAACCTCAAGGCCGGCACCACCACGCGCGGCGGCGGCAGCGACAAGCGCGTGCAGGTCACCGGCGGCCACAGCTTCGACAAGCTCAATACCCTGTTCAGCGTGGAGCTGCTCGAGCGCGATCCGCTGTGGAGCGCGGACCGCGACTTCATGGCCAGCAGGACCGGCGTGGCGCCGACCCTGGTCATGGCCCGCAAGAACATCGGCACCGGCAAGTACGTGGACCTGGGCGATGCCTGCCAGTCGATCGGCGACCTGTTCGGCGGCAGTACCGTCAAGTACACGGCCAAGGCGGGCAGCTACTGCGCCAGCCCGAAGGTCGGCCCGACCTACTGGACCACGCAGACGAAGAACAGCAGCCAGAACCTGTTCGGCAGCGCCAACTACGAGCTGTCGCCGACCACCACGCTGTTCGCGGAAGCGTTGTATGGCCAGAACCGCAGCAGCAACAACACGCGCGGCCCGTCGTGGACCTCGCGCTCGGCCACCGACAGCTATTTCTGGAACCGGAATACCAGCGCCTACGAGGCCTGGAGCCGCACCATCTCGCCGGAAGAAATGGGCGGCGTGAACCGCTACAACCGTAGCTGGGACGACCAGGCCAGCTCGCTGTCCTTCGGCCTGCGCGGCGAGATCCCGCATACCTCGTGGAGCTATGAAGCGGGCTACACCGCTTCGCTGTACAAGAGCCAGAACCACACGCCGCGCGCGCTGGCCAATATCGACAGCTTCTTCCTCGGCCCGCAGCAGGGCGTCAACGCGGACGGCATCGCCATCCATGCGCCCGATCCGGCGCGCCTCGCCAGGCGGCTGACCCCGGCCGAATTCGACACCGTCTACGGCGAGTCGGTCAGCGACGACAAGTCATGGACCAACACCCTGAGCCTGACCGCCAACGGCGACGTCTTCAGCCTGCCGGCCGGCCCGGTCAAGGTGGCGACGGTGGCCGAGCTGGGCAAGCAGGGCTTCTCCGCCGTGCCCGACGCGCGCATCAACCAGGGCTACTTCAATACCCTGGTGCCGTCCGACGGTGCGGCCGGGACCCGCAAGCGCTTTGCCGTCGGCGCCGAGGCCAGCATCCCGATCGCGAAGACCCTGGCTGCGACGCTGGCCGGCCGCTACGACCGCTACAGCTTCGCCGGCCGCAACGACGGCAAGTTCACCTATAACGGCGGGCTCGAATGGCGGCCGGTCACGCAGCTGCTGCTGCGCGCGAACCATGCGACCAGCTTCCGCGCGCCCGACATGAACTACATCTACCAGGCGCGCGGCAGCGGCTACTACGCGTCCACCACCGACTATTACCGCTGCGCGAAAGCCGGCCAGCCGGTGTCCGGCTGCGACTACGCGAACTATTCGCCGGGGGCGGATTACGTGCAGACCGGCAGCCGCGACCTGCGTTCCGAGAAGGGCCGCTCGACCGGCCTGGGCGCGGTGTGGTCGCCGAGCGCGGACTTCGACGTCTCGCTGGACTACTGGAAGATCAGCATCGACGACCTGGTCACCAACCTGAGCGCCGACAAGCTGCTGCGTGACGAAGCCGACTGCCGCATCGCCGGCGACCTGACCTCGCCGACCTGCGCCGACGCCATCGCCCGCATCGTCCGCTATCCGGACAATGCATTGAACCGGCCGGGCGAGATCAGGCGGATCCTGGTCAATCCGATCAACGCGGCATCCACCAGGGTCAGCGGCATCGACCTGGCGGCCAAGTACGTCCTGCGGACTGCCGGCTACGGCAGCTTCACCACCAGGCTGAACTACTCGAAGACGCTGGCCCAGGAATCGCGCCAGTTCGCCGGCGATCCGCTCAACGACGACCTGCACGACCTCGGCAACGCCGACTGGCGCGACAAGCTGAACGCGAGCGTGAGCTGGAAGGCGGGCGACTGGACCAACACCCTGTTCCTCCAGCGCTACGGCAAGATCCCGAATGGCGCAGGGGAGGCCTGGCTGTCGCCGACCACCCTGGTCAACGCCAGCGTGGTCTACCGGCTGAACCAGCGCACCACGGTGTCGGCGGTGGTGAACAACCTGTTCAACCACATCAAGATGGATGCCACCGGCGGCTGGCCCTACTACCCGGTCGGCAGCTACAGCCCGGCAGGCCGCCAGGTCTGGCTCGAGCTGAACCACCACTTCGGTTCGTAAGCAGGCGGGGCGCCTCAGGGCAGCTGCCCATCGGCGTCCCGCAACTCCGGCTGCCCCAGCCCCAGGTCCTTCAGCTGCGGCAGCACCTTCGCTTTATCGCCGACCGCGATCACCTTCATCTGCTCCGGCGCCAGATATTTGCCGGCGGCCGCCTGCACCTGGGGCGCGGTGACGCGGCGGAACTGCTCGGGCAGGGTCTGCCAGTAATCCTGCGGCAGGTCGAAGATCCAGGTCTCGGCGAGGCTGGCGCCGATCGCGCTGTTGGTCTCGAACTGGCCCGGCAGCGAATACACCTGCGAGTCGCGCGCGCCCGCCAGTTCAGCCGGCGGCAGGGCCATGGCGCGGATCGCGCGCACTTCCTTGAAGATCTCGGAAATCGAGGCGCCGGTGGCGTCGGTGCGCACGCTGCCGGCGATGATGAAGGGGCCCTGCGTGCGGTCGTAGCGGAAGTTCGAGAACACGCCGTAGCTGTAGCCCTTGTCTTCGCGCAGGTTGAGGTTGATGCGGCTCGAGAAGAGGCCGCCGAGCGCCGCGTTCATCACCTGCAGGGTCGGATAATCGGGCGTCTTGCGGTTCGTGGCCAGCTGGGTCAGGCGCAGCGCGGTCTGCGGGGCGCCCGGTTTGTCGACCATCACCAGGCGGGCACGCGTGCCTTCCGGATCGCCCATCCGCACCGGCGACGGCAGCACGCGCGGCCAGCCGCCGAAGCGCGCGGTCGCCAGGGCGCGCAGGTCGTCCAGGGTGATGTCGCCGGAGACGATCAGGGCCGCGTTGGCGGGCACGTAGTGGCGGCGCCAGAACTGGAACAGGTCGTCGCGGGTGACGGCGCGGATTGCCTGCTCGGTGCCGAGCTGGCCGTAGCCGTAGGGGTGTTTGGCGCCGTACAGCGCGCCGGCACTGGCCACGGCCGCCACCGCCTCCGGGTTGTCGCGCTGCTGGGTCAGCGCGCCGATGCGGGCGGCGCGCTGGCGCTCGACTTCGGCGGTGGGGAAGGCCGGATGCTGGACCACGTCGGCCAATACCTCCAGCGCCTGCGGAAAGGTCGAGCGCAGCGACAGCAGCGAGACCGTGGACGAATCCGTGCTGCTGGCGCTGCCGAGGAAGGCGCCCAGTTGGGCGATCTCGTCGGCGATGCGCGGCGCGCTGCGGGTGGCCGTCCCTTCCTGCAGCATCTGGGCGGTGAAGCCGGACAGGCCGGGTTCGTGGTCCGGATTGGCGTCGGAGCCGCTCTTGACCACCAGCTCGGCCGCCACCAGCGGCAGCGCCGGATTGTAGTGGTGGATCACGCGCAGGCCGTTCGGCAGCTGGAAGCCATCGCCGCGCGGCAGCGTGAACTTCGGCGCCGGCCCCGGCTTCGGCGGCTGGCGGCGCCAGGCTTCGTCGCGGTTGATGCCGGTCGCGGCGACCGTCTTCGCTCCCGCTTTCGCCGGCTGTGCGGCCGGATCCGGTCCCAGTTCCGGCTTGCCCGGCACGGCCGCCGCCACCACCCGCGCATTCGGCTGCAGCCAGCTGCGCGCCACCCGCTGCACGTCGGCGGCGCTGACGCGGCGCAGGCGCGCAATGTCCTTCGGCAGGTAGCCCGGATCGCCGGTGTACTGGTTGTACTGGTTGACCTGGTTCGCCAGGCCGGCGCCGCCCAGCTTCTCGATCGAGGTCAGCATTGCCGTCTCGATCGTGTTGCGGGCCCGTTCGACTTCCTGGTCGGAAGGACCGTCGTCGCGCAGCGCTTTTAATTCGGCGTCGATCGCCGTTTCCAGGGCGGCGGCCTCAATGCCGGGCCGGGCGGTGACGTCGATCACGAAGGTCGAGGCGAGGGCGTTCGAATTCTGCGCGGCGGACGTGTCCTGGGCGATCTGGCGTTCGTAGACCAGCGATTTGTACAGCCGACCGGCCTTGCCGCCGGCCAGGATCTGGGCCGTGACGGCCAGCTCGGCGTCTCCCGGCTGGTAGGCGGGCGGCGTCAGCCAGGCCATGTAGACGCGCGACAGTTCGATCCGGTCGGCCACGGTCAGGCGGCGCTCGCGCGTGATCGGCGGCGTTGCCACGTCCGGTCTCGCCACCGGCGCGCTGCGCTTGAAGGTCCCGAAATATTTCGTCACCAGGGCGCGCGCCTTCGCCTTGTCGATGTCGCCGGCGATCACGATGCTGGCGTTGTTCGGGCCGTAGTAGCGGGTGAAGAAGTCGCGCACGTCGGCCAGCCTGGCGTTCTGGATGTCGGCGTGGGAGCCGATCACCGAGGCATAGTAGGGGTGGTTCTTCGGGAACAGCGCGTGGTTCAGCGCTTCCTCGACGATGCCGTAGGGGCGGTTCTCGACGCTCTGGCGGCGCTCGTTGCGCACCACGTCCTGCTGGTTCGACAGCGCGGCCTGGTCGAGCACGTCGAGCAGGTAGCCCATGCGGTCGGCATGCACCCACAGCGCCAGCTCCAGCTGATTCGAGGGCACGGTGTCGTAGTAATTGGTGCGGTCGTAATCCGTGCTGCCGTTGCTGTCGGTGGCGCCGGCGGCTTCCAGCAGGCGGTCCGCTTCTCCGCGCGGGATGTGCCGGGTGGCGGCGAACATCATGTGCTCGAACAGGTGGGCGAAGCCGGTCAGCCCCGGCGCCTCGTTGGCCGGCCCCACGTGGTACCAGATGTTCACGGCGACGATGGGCAGGCGGTGGTCCTCGATCAGGATCAGCTCCAGGCCGTTCGGCAGCGTGGTTTTCTCGTACGCGATCTGCGGCAGGGCGGTGGCCGGCGGCGGATTCTGGGCGGCCGCCGGCGCAACGGCGATGGCCAGCACCGTGGCCAGGGGCAGCAGGAGCGACGGCAGGCGCATGTTCATGAAACCTCCGTGGGGGCAATCAGTGGCAGGCATCGCTGCCGCGGTCGGGCTCGGGCAGGCCCAGCGTGGTGAGGCGGTCCGACTCCAGGAATTCCCATTCGTAGCGGCCGTCCAGCAGGCGCAGGCGCAGCACGCCGGTGCGGCCGCTGTCGCGCATCTCGCTGTTATCGACCGTGAGCAGGAACGGCGTCGGGTAAGCGCCGCCGGTGCCGACCACGAACTGGCGCATGCCGTGGGCGCGGTCGAGGCGGCCGTCGGCGTCCTGGGGCGCGAAGCGTTCGTAGTCGTGGTCATGGCCGGACAGCACCAGCTCGGCGCCGGCTTCCTGCAGCAGGCGCCAGGCGTCGCGCATCTTCGGGATGCTGCCGTGGCCGCCCGAGCTGTACAGCGGATGGTGCCAGAAGGCCAGCGTGCACCGGGCCGGATGGGCGGCCAGGTCGGCGCGCAGCCACTCCAGTTGGGCGGCATGCTCGGCCGGGGCCAGGTTACTGTCCAGCGAGACGATATGCCAGCTGCCCAGCGCCAGACTGTAGTAGCCGCGTCCGGCGCGCTCGCCGAAGTAGGCGAAGTAGGGCGCGGCCTTCGGCGTGTAGTACTCGTGATTGCCGGGCGACGGCCAGGTGCGGTTCTTGAATGCGCCCCAGGTCGGGTCGTAGCAGTCGGTGAATTCCCCGGCGCGGCCGTAGGGATAGGTATGGTCGCCCAGGGTCAGCACCACGGCCTCGGGGTCGGCGGCGAGGCCGGCGGCGACGGTGCGGGCGGTATCGGCCGCGCGCGAATACGCGGGGTCGGGGTAGGGACAGCGGGCGATGTCGCCGGCCGCATACACGGTGACGCCGGTGCCGGCGCCGTTGCTGGTAGCAGTGCCGGCATACGCGGAAGCGGCCAGCAGCAGGCTGCCGGCCGCCAGGCCTAGTCGCAGGGCGAGGGCCGGCATCTCCTTATTCGAGGAAGCGCAGCAGCCCGGCCAGGGCGTGCGCCACCGTCTGTTCGCGCACCGCGCGGCGGTCGCCCGAGAACACCAGGCGCTCGGTGTAGGTGGTGCCGCCCTTCGACCAGCCGAAGCAGACGGTGCCGACCGGCTTGCCCGGCACCGCGCCGGTCGGGCCGGCGATGCCGGTGGTGGACACGGCCACGTCCGCATTGCTGTTGGCCACCGCGCCTTCGGCCATGGCGCCGGCCACCTCCACGCTGACGGACCCGAACTGGGCGATCAGCGCGGCCGGCACGTCCAGCATCTCGGTCTTGGACGCATTCGAATAGGTGACGAAGCCGCACTCGAACCAGCCGGTCGAGCCGGGGATCTCGGTGATCGCCTGGGACACGCCGCCCCCGGTGCAGGACTCGGCGGTGGCCAGCAGCAGGTTCTTCGTTTCGAGCAGTTTGCCGACCCTGGCCGCAAGTTCAAGAATATCGTTCTGCATATCGTCTCCCGTATCCATTGGCGTTTACTTTTGAAGTGCGCCGGACCATTCTAGCGCGCATCGGTCCGGTGCGCGCTAAAACGTTAACGGAAAAATATTTGCTGTCGTTCCGTGCGACATCATCTTTGGGGCTGCTGCTATCCTGCACGCCTGCCGGGCTCGTCCCGGTAGCGCTCACTTCTTGATGTAGGACTGACATGCCGTTCGAACGTTCGCGCATGGCCGAGGCGGCATGATCGGCCAGCGCTCGATCCGTACCAAGCTGGTTACCATCGTGATGTCGACCACGCTGGCGGCGCTGGCGGTATCGGTCGGCACGGTGGTCGCCTATGACCTCCGCGGCTACCAGCACGCGCTGCTGAACGACCTCTCGACCCAGGCCGAACTGGTCGGGCACATGACGTCGGCGGCGCTGGCTTTCGACGATCCGCGCCTGGCCCGCGAGAACCTGGCCCTGCTGCGTTCGCGGCCCTCGGTGCGCGCGGCCGCCATCTACGACCAGAGCGGGGCGCTGTTCGCGTCCTACCTGGCGCCGGGCGAGAGCGGAACCTTCCCGCCGCATCCGCGCAGGACCGGGAAAACAATCAAACCGTATACCAGGGACGGCGACGACCTGGTGCTGTACAAACCCATCGTCGAGAACGGCGAGACGCTGGGTACGGTCTACCTGCGCTCCGCCAACCAGCTGATGGGCCGGGTGCGCGACTATCTGCTGATCTGTATCGCCACCACCCTGCTGGCGTTGCTGACAACCTGGCTGCTGGTGCGCCGGCTCGGCCACACGATCACGACCCCGATCGACGCCATCACCACCATCGCGCGCGAGGTGGTGGAAAAGCGCGACTATTCGCGCCGCGCGCCGCGTATCAGCGAGGACGAGGCGGCCGCCCTGGTCGATTCCTTCAATGCGATGCTGACCGAGATCGAGCAGCGCACCCTGGCCCTGGAAGGCTCGAAGCAGGAAGTGATGCGCCTGAACGAGAGACTGGAGCAGCGCGTGCAGGAGCGCACCATGCAGCTGGAGCTGGCCAATTCCGAGCTGGAGCTGGCGATCGAGGAGGCGCGCAACGCCAACCAGGCCAAGTCGGCCTTCCTGTCGTCGATGAGCCACGAGCTGCGCACGCCGCTCAACGCCATCCTTGGCTTCGCCCAGATCCTGGCCGCCGACAATATGCCGACCACGCCCGAGCAGAAGAAGGAATTCTCCGGTCACATCCTGAAGTCGGGCCGCCACCTGCTCACCCTGATCAACGAGATCCTCGACCTGGCCAAGGTCGAGGCGGGCGCGCTGACCCTGTCGATGGAGCCGGTCGGCCTGGCCGAGGTCCTGGCCGAGTGCCGCAGCATGATCGAGCCGCTGGCGGCGGCGCGCGGGATCCGCGTGCAGTTCCCTGCGGCCGGCGATCCCGAAAGTGCCGTGGCCCTGGTCCAGGCCGACCGCACCCGCCTCAAGCAGGTGCTGCTGAACCTGCTGTCGAACGCGGTCAAGTACAACCGCGAGGGCGGCACGGTGAGCGTGGAGTGCACCGCCCACGCACCGGACCGGCTGCGCCTGTCGGTGGTCGATACCGGCATGGGGCTGCGCCCGGAGCAGGTGGCCGCGCTGTTCCAGCCTTTTAACCGCCTCGGCCAGGAGAACGGCACCCAGGAAGGCACCGGCATCGGCCTGGTCTTCACCAAGCGCCTGGTCGAGCTGATGAAGGGCGAGATCGGCGCCGCCAGCACCCCGGGCGTGGGCAGCACCTTCTGGATCGAGCTGTCGGCCGCGGCGCCACTGGCCCAGCTGGCGGCGCCGGCCCAGCAGGAGGCCGGCCAGGCCGCGGCCGCACCGGACAGCGCGGCGCCGCGCCTGATCCTGTATATCGAGGATAATCCCGCCAACCTGCGGCTGGTGCAGGAGATCGTGGCCTTCCGCGCCGACCTGCGCCTCCTGAGCGCACCGGACGGCCATGCCGGTCTGGCGCTGGCGCATACGCACCGCCCGGCGGTCATCCTGATGGACCTGAACCTGCCGGGCATGAGCGGCTTCGAGGTGCTGGCCCAGCTGCGGCGCGATCCGGGCACCGCGCACATCCCGGCCATCGCCCTCACCGCCAACGCCATGCCGCGCGATATCGAGCGCGGCCTGTCGGCGGGTTTCGCCCGCTACCTCACCAAGCCGATCGATATCGAACAGTTGAATGCGGCCATAGACGGCGTGCTTACCCAGCGCGCCCCGGAAGAAAGGACAGCCCCATGAGGTCATCTCCATGATTTCGCCTTCGGATATCCGGCGCGCGAGCATCCTGATCGTCGATGACGAACCGGTCAACGTGCAGCTGCTCGAATTCCTGCTCAAGACCAGCGGCTACGAACAGGTCGCCAGCACCACCGATCCGCGCCAGGTGGCCACGCTGCACCTGCAGCATCGCTTCGACCTGATCATCCTCGACCTGCAGATGCCGCACATGGACGGCTTCCAGGTGATGGAAGCGCTGAAGCCGATGGAGCGCGAATCCTGGCTGCCGGTGCTGGTGGTGACGGCCGAGCCGGACAAGAAGCTGGCCGCGCTCGAGGCCGGGGCAAGAGACTTCATCGGCAAGCCTTTCGACACCGTCGAGGTGCTGACCCGCATCCGCAACCTGCTGGAAGTACGCCTGTTCCACAAGGAGTCGCGCGAGCACGGCGCCCGCCTGGAGCGCAAGGTGCGGGAACGCACCGCCGAGCTGCAGCGCTTCCGCGGCGCGATGGACGCCACCGCCGACGCCATCTTCCTGGTCGACGCCCGCAACATGGCGATGGTCGACGTCAGCGACGGCGCCTGCCGCATGCTGGGCTTTTCGCGCGAGGCGCTGCTGCGCATCGATCCGGTGGCGCTGGGCCTGGCCGAGCGGGCCCAGCTGGAACGCTACTCGGACCCCGGTTCGGCGCCGCGCGAGCACGACATCGTCGAGACCGACCTGCTGCGCGCCGACGGGCAGGGCGCGGTGCCGGTCGAGATCAGCTGGCAGCTGCAGCGGCTGGACGAGATGCGCATGCTGATCGCGGTGGCGCGCGACATCAGCGAACGCCTGCACGCGGCCCAGCGCCTGAAGCACATGTCGAACTACGACAGCCTGACCGGCCTGCCGAACCGCACCCTGTTCTTCCACACCCTGCGCGACGCCATCGAACTGGCCCAGGACAAGAACTGGCGCATCGCGGTGCTGTTCATCACCCTCGACCGCTTCAAGATCATCAACGATTCGCTCGGCCCGGCGCTGGGCGACGAGCTGCTGCGCCAGTTCAGCACCCGCCTGGTGCGCTGCGTGCGCCTGCGCGACACCGTCGGACGCCTGGGCGGCGACGAGTTCGCGCTGATCCTCACCATGACGCGCGAGCAGCAGGAAGAGGAGGCGGTCGCCGTCGCCAACGAGGTGCGCGAAGCGCTGCGCGCGCCGTTCGACCTGAACGGCCAGCAGGCCGCGCTGACGGCCAGCATCGGCATCGCCATGTACCCGGACGACGCCACCGACCCGGGCACCCTGGTCAAGTACGCCGACGTCGCCATGGTGCGCGCCCGTGAAGCGGGACGCGACGGCTACCGCTTCTTCACCTCCGGCATGAACGTGCAGGTGCTGGCGCGCCTGGACCTCGAGCTGGCCTTGCGCGGGGCGATCGACGGCGAGCAGTTCGAACTGCACTACCAGCCCAAGCTCGACCTCAACACCGGAAGGGTCAGCGGGGTCGAGGCGCTGCTGCGCTGGCGCCGTCCCGGCTTCGGCCTGGTCTACCCGGCCGAGTTCGTGCCCATCATGGAAGAGACCGGGATGGTGGTGCGGGTCGGCTCCTGGATCATCGACGAAGCCTGCCGCCAGATCGCCGCCTGGAACCGGCAGGGCGTGCGCGACGTGCGGGTGGCGGTGAATGTGTCGAGCCGCCAGTTCGTCGAGGGCGACCTCGAGGGCGACATCCGCGCGGCGCTCCAGAAGCACAAGGTCGAGCCGGGGCTGCTGGAACTGGAGCTGACCGAGAGCGCGCTGATGAGCAATGCCGAGCACACGATCGAGGTGCTGGAGAGCCTGAAGGCGCTCGGCATCCGCATCGCGATCGACGACTTCGGCACCGGCTATTCGAGCCTGGCCTACCTGAAGCGCTTCCCGATCGACAAGCTGAAGATCGACATCGCCTTCGTGCGCGACATCACGACCAATCCGGACGATGCCGCGATCGCACTGGCCATCATCAGCATGGCGCACAGCCTGCACATGCAGGTGATCGCGGAGGGCGTGGAATCGCGCGCCCAGATGGCGTTGTTGCGGCGCCATTTCTGCGACGAGATCCAGGGCTTCCATTTCTCGCGCGCGCTTGGCGCCGGCGAGCTGGGCAAGCTGGTGCTCGAGAACCGCGCCCAGCCGACCCGCCCGGCGCCGGACGATCGCAACGTCCAGACCCTGCTGGTGGTGGACGACGACGTCAACGTGCTCGCAAGCCTGCACCGCCTGTTCCGGCGCGATAACTACCGGGTGCTGACCGCGGCCACGCCGGCCGAGGGCTTCGAGCTGCTGGCGCTGTACCACGTGCAGGTGATCCTGTGCGACCAGCGCATGCCGGCGATGAGCGGGATCGAATTCCTGAGCAAGGTGAAGGAGATGTATCCGGACACCATCCGCATCATCCTGTCAGGCTATGTCGGCGTGGACACGGTGCTCGATTCGATCAACCGCGGCGCCATCTACCGCTTCTATACCAAGCCCTGGAACGACAACGAGCTGCGCGACAATGTGCGCCTGGCCTTTCGCCAGTACTGGCTGACGCATGGGCCGTATGACGACCGCAAGAAGCCGCGCGACGAGCAGGTGGCCTGAACCGGGTAGGCTGGACTCTCCGAGTCCACCCTACGCGAAGTGGTCCCAGCCGTGCAGATTCAGGGCCAGCGGTGCGCCGCCGCCATCCACCAGGCGCAGTCCGGGCTCGGTCTCGATACGTCCCACGCGCGTGACCGGCGTGCCCGAACGCTGCCCGGCCGCCAGGATCGCATCCCGGTTCGCGGCCGGCGCCGTGAAGCACAGTTCGTAATCGTCTCCGCCCGCCGCCGTGAAGCGCCGCCGCAGGTCGAGCGCCTGGCGCGCCAGCGCCGGTCCGGCCGGCAGCGCGTCGACGTCCAGCAGCGCGCCCACCTCCGAGGCCGCGAGGATGTGGCCGAGGTCACCGACCAGGCCGTCCGAGATGTCCAGCGCCGCATGCGCCAGCCGCTCGCCGGCCAGCAGCCGTCCGAGGGCCACGCGCGGCGAGGGCGCGTGCAGGCGCGGCGCCGCCTGCCGCCGGTCCGCCTCGTCCAGCGCGAGCTCGTCCAGGGAATCCGCCAGCGCCAGGCGGGCATCGCCCAGGGTACCGGAGATCCAGATGTCGTCGCCGGGACGGGCGGCGTCGCGCCGCAGCGCCGTACCGGGCGCCAGCTCGCCGAAGATCGTGATGCAGATGTTCAGCGGCCCCTTGGTGGTATCGCCGCCGACCAGTTCGCAGCCGTGGGCATCGGCCAGCGCGAACAGGCCGCGCGAAAAGCCGTCCAGCCAGGCGGGATCGGCGGCGGGCAGGGCCAGCGCCAGGGTGAAGCCGAGCGGTGCGGCGCCCATCGCGGCCAGGTCCGACAGGTTTACGGCCAGGGATTTGTGGCCGAGGTCGAAAGCATCGGCGCCGGCCAGGAAGTGCCGGCCCTCGACCAGCATGTCGGACGACACCGCCAGCTGCATGCCGGGCGTGGGCGCCAGCAGGGCGCAGTCGTCGCCGACGCCGAGCACGGTGCGGCCGGAGGCGTCAGGGCGCCCCTTACGGGTGAAATACTGTTTGATGAGGTCGAATTCGGAGAGCATGGGCGGGATTGTAATCCGGCCCGGCAGCCCGGAATACGTCTGCCTGGCATACTGGCGGCCGCTGTATGTACAACTTTTTGGCAAGGCTGTCGGTAGAAATACCTACACGATTAGAGGATTCCCTCTGATAAAATCAAAGTCCCCCAGTCCCAGTACAGTTCAGGAAGGCCTGCAAAGCATGGATTCGTCAATCGACAAAAAAGAAGAATTACGCCAACAACTGCGTGCTGCAGCGCTCGAGTATCACCAGATTCCCCGCCCCGGCAAGATTTCCGTCACCGCCACCAAGCAGCTGCTGAACCAGCGCGACCTGGCGCTGGCCTATTCGCCGGGCGTGGCCGCTCCCTGCGAGGAGATCGTCAAGGATCCGGCCAACTCCTATAAATACACGGCGCGCGGCAACCTGGTCGCCGTGATCTCGAACGGCACCGCCGTCCTCGGCCTGGGCAATATCGGCCCGCTGGCTTCGAAGCCGGTGATGGAAGGCAAGGGCGTGCTGTTCAAGAAGTTCGCCGGCATCGACGTCTTCGACATCGAGATCAACGAGACCGATCCGGACAAGCTGATCGACGTGATCGCCGCACTGGAACCGACTTTCGGCGGCGTGAACCTGGAAGACATCAAGGCGCCGGAGTGCTTCTACATCGAGCGCAAGCTGCGCGAGCGCATGAAGATTCCGGTCTTCCACGACGACCAGCACGGCACCGCGATCATCGTCGGCGCCGCCATCCTGAACGGCCTGAAGGTGGTCGGCAAGGATCTCAAGCAGTGCAAGCTGGTGGTGTCGGGCGCGGGCGCGGCGGCGCTGGCCTGCCTCGACCTTATCGTCGACCTCGGCTTCCCGATCGAGAACATCTTCGTGACCGACCTGGCCGGCGTGGTCTATAAAGGCCGCACCGAACTGATGGACCCGGACAAGGAGCGTTTCGCCCAGGACACGCCGCACCGCAGCCTGGCCGAGGTGATTCCGGACGCCGACATCTTCCTGGGCCTGTCCGCCGGCGGCGTGCTGAAGCCGGAGATGGTGGCGAAGATGGCGCCGAATCCGCTGATCCTGGCGCTGGCCAACCCGAACCCGGAGATCCTGCCGGAAGATGCGAAGGCCGTGCGCAGCGACGTGATCATCGCGACCGGCCGCTCGGACTACCCGAACCAGGTCAACAACGTCCTGTGCTTCCCCTACATGTTCCGCGGCGCCCTGGACTGCGGCGCGAGCACCATCACGCGCGAGATGGAAATCGCGGTGGTGCATGCGATCGCCGAGCTGGCCCATGCCGAGCAGTCGGACATCGTGGCCTCGGCCTATGGCATCGCCAACCTGTCCTTCGGGCCGGAATACCTGATCCCGATGCCCTTCGACCCGCGCCTGCTGACCCATATCGCACCGGCGGTGGCGAAGGCCGCGATGGATGGCGGCGTCGCCACCCGTCCGATCGCCGACCTGGCCGCCTACGCCGAGAGCCTGGAGCAGTTCGTGTACCGCAGCGGTTCCTTCATGAAGCCGCTGTTCCAGGTCGCCAAGAGCGCCCCGGCCGAGCTCAAGCGCATCGTCTACGCCGAAGGCGAGGACGAGCGCGTGCTGCGCGCGGTGCAGGTGGTGGTGGACGAAGGCCTGGCGCGCCCGATCCTGGTCGGCCGCCCGGCCGTGCTGGAACAGCGCATCGAAAAGTTCGGCCTGCGCCTGAAGCCCGGCCAGCACTTCGACGTCATCAACCCGGACTTCGACGAGCGCTACCGCGACTACTGGCAGACCTACCACCAGATGGTGATGCGCAAGGGCGTGACCCAGGACATGGCCAAGCTGGCGATGCGCCGCCGCCATACCCTGATCGGTGCCATGATGGTCCACAAGGGCGATGCCGACGGCATGATCTGCGGCACCTACGGCACCACCCACGCCCACCTGGAATTCATCGACAAGGTGCTGGGCCTGCGCCCGGGCGCCAACGTCTACGCGGCGATGAACTTCGTCATCACCGAGGAACGCCAGCTGGCGATGGTCGACACCCACGTCAACGAGAACCCGACGGCGGAAGAGCTGGCCGAGATCACGATCATGGCGGCCGAGGAGCTGGAGCGTTTCGGCATCACGCCGCGCGCGGCGCTGCTGTCGCACTCGAACTTCGGTACATCGAACAGCGAGTCGGCGCAGAAGATGCGCGCCGCGCTGGCGCTGGTGCAGCAGAAGGCCCCGAACCTGGAAGTCGACGGCGAGATGCACGGCGACGCCGCGCTGGATTCGAAGCTGCGCGCCAAGATCATGCCGCAATCGACGCTGAAGGGCGACGCCAACCTGGTGGTGATGCCGAACATCGACGCCGCCAACATCGCCTACAACCTGCTCAAGACCGCGGCCGGCAACGGCATCGCCGTCGGTCCGGTGCTGCTGGGCTGCGCGCGTCCGGTGCACATCCTGACGCCGTCGGCCACCGTACGCCGGATCGTCAACATGACGGCGTTGTGCGTTGTGGACGCCGTATCCGCACGCTGAGATTTAACATTCTCGGGACAAAAAAGGCCGTTCGCGGCCTTTTTTCATGGGTGTTTCCCTATGGTTGTCGTCCAAATGTAGAAGTTCCGTACATTTGACGAACTTGTAATGAACCTTGAGGCAGACGTAACAATGCGTAATCACGCGACGTGGTTCAACTGTTTCAGGTGATAATAGTCAAGTATATGTTGTGTCTTTGGCACGCTTTCTCCCGTGCAAAGCTGCAAGCATTGGCTCTGTTACAATGCGGGGTTTGTCGGAATTATCTGGTCCGGACTCTCCCAAACGCCAGCCGCCTGCCGCGGTGGCCTCCTCAGACCAGCACCTGGAAATACCTAGAACATGCAAACTACAAAAAGAGCCCTGATTACCGGCATTACGGGCCAGGATGGCGCTTATCTTGCGCAGTTGCTCCTGGAAAAAGGGTACCACGTGACAGGTACTTTCCGCCGATCCAGCTCTGTCAATTTCTGGCGCATCGCCGAACTGGGCGTCGAGAACCACCCGAACCTGTCGCTGGTCGAGTACGACCTGACCGATCTCTCCTCCAGCATCCGCCTGCTGGAATCGACCCGCCCGGACGAAGTCTACAACCTGGCGGCGCAAAGCTTCGTCGGCGTCTCCTTCGAGCAGCCGGTCACCACCGCCTCGATCACCGGTCTGGGCGCCGTCAACCTGCTGGAAGCGATCCGCATCGTGCATCCGAAAGCGCGCTTCTACCAGGCCTCGACCTCCGAAATGTTCGGCAAGGTGCAGGCCGTGCCGCAGATCGAGAGCACCCCGTTCTACCCGCGCAGCCCGTATGGCGTGGCCAAGCTGTATGCGCACTGGATGACCGTCAACTACCGCGAATCCTACGGCATCTTCGGCAGTTCCGGCATCCTGTTCAACCACGAGTCGCCGCTGCGCGGCCGTGAATTCGTGACCCGCAAGATCACCGACTCGGTGGCCAAGATCGTGCTGAACAAGCTCGACGTGCTCGAGCTGGGCAACCTGGACGCCAAGCGCGACTGGGGCTATGCGCGCGAATACGTGGAAGGCATGTGGCGCATGCTGCAGGCCGACCAGCCGGACACCTTTGTGCTGGCCACCAACCGCACCGAGACCGTGCGCGACTTCGTGACCATGGCCTTCCGCGGCGCCGGCATCGACGTCGAATGGAAGGGCCAGGGCGAGGGCGAGACCGGTCATTGCGGCCGTACCGGCAAGCTGCTGGTGCGCGTGTCGCCCAAGTTCTACCGCCCGGCCGAGGTCGACCTGCTGATCGGCGATCCGGGCAAGGCCGAGCGCGAACTCGGCTGGAAGGCGCACACCACGCTGGAACAGCTGTGCCAGATGATGGTCGACGCCGACCTGCGCCGCAACGAACTGGGTTTCTCGTTCTGACATGAACCGCATGGTCACGGACGAGATCGCCGGCATGGTCGAAGGGCGCGAAGGCGAGGGCAAGCGCGCCCTGATCACCGGGCTGCGCGGTTTCACCGGTTATTACATGGCGCGCGAACTGAGCGCCGCCGGCTACCACGTCCACGGCACCGTGCTGCCGGGCGAGCCGACTGGCCCGGACATCTTCGCCGTCGACCTGCTCGACCGCGCCTCGGTTGCCGCGGCCGTCGAACAGGTGCGGCCGGACGTGGTCGTGCACCTGGCCGCCATCGCCTTCGTGGCCCATAACGATGCCGACCAGATGTACCGCGTCAACGTGGTCGGCACCCGCAACCTGCTGGAAGCGCTGGCGGCCGGCGCGCACAAGCCGTCCAGCGTATTGCTGGCTTCTTCCGCCAATATCTACGGCAACGCCGACGTGGCCGTCATCGACGAAAGCGTGGCGCCGAATCCGGCCAACGACTACGCGGTCAGCAAGCTGGCAATGGAAACCATGGCGCGCCTGTGGATGGACAAGCTGCCGATCACGATCGCGCGTCCGTTCAACTATACCGGCGTCGGCCAGACCGAGAATTTCCTGCTGCCGAAGATCGTCTCCCACTTCCGCAAGGAAGCGCGCCGCATCGAGCTGGGCAACCTGGCGATCGCGCGCGACTTTTCCGACGTGCGCATGGTGGCCAGGAGCTACCGCCGGCTGCTGGCGGCGGCGCCCGCCGGCGAAGCCTTCAACGTCTGCTCGGGCCAGCCGCATTCGCTGGAAAGCCTGATCGACATGATGAGCGAGATCGCCGGCTACCGCATCGAAGTGCACGTCAATCCCGCCTTCGTGCGCGCCAACGAGGTGCTGACGCTCACCGGCAGCAACGCCAAGCTAGCCGGCGTCATCGGCAAGGTCGAGCCGACCCCGCTGCTTGACACGCTGCGCTGGATGTACACGGCGTGAGTGGAGTGAGAGTCGGCCTGGGAACGACCATGATCGAACCGGGCTTCACTGGCGGGCGGCTGGACGGCATCGGGGTGTACACCCGGGCCCTGCTGCGCCACCTGCCGGCTGCCGGCTGCGAGGTGTTGCCGTTCTCCTGGCCGGAAGGGAAGATCCCGCCCAGCGAGGGCCGGGCGCTGCCGCAATCCTTCGGGCGCGCCACCCTGATCGACCTGCTGACGCCGAGCGCGCACCGCATCCACATGCCGGCCGACGTCTTCCACGCGACCGACTACCGCGTGGCGCGGATGGATTGCCCGGTGGTGGCGACCCTGCACGACGCACTGCCGATCAAGCATCCCGAATGGTGCAATCCGCGCCTGCGCGGAATGAAGAACTGGCTGCAGCGCAAGGCGGCGCAGAAGGCCGACCACGTGATCGCCGTGTCGCAGTATGCGGTCGAGGAACTGGTCGACTGCTTCGGCGTCGACGAACGCCGTATCTCGGTGGTGCCGAACGGCGTCGACGAGGAATGGCTGGAACCGCCGGCGCCGGGCGAAGTGGCGGCCACGCTGCAGGCCTGCGGACTGCGGCCCGGCTACTTCCTGTTCGTCGGCACGCTGCAGCCGCGCAAGAACGTCGAGCGCCTGCTGGAAGCCTGGCTCGCGCTGCCGCGGGCGGTGCGCGACGAGCGCCAGCTGGTCATCGTCGGCAATGCCGGCGCCCGTTCGGAAGAGCTGCTGCGCCGGATCGCCGCCAAGGTGGCGGACGGCGCCGGCGTGATCTGGCTGAACCGCCTGACGGACGACGCCCAGCTGCGCCACGTGTATGCCGGCGCCGGCGTGTTCGTGTTTCCCTCGCTGTACGAAGGCTTCGGAATTCCCGTGCTCGAAGCCTTCGCATCGGGTGTGCCGGTGGTGACCTCGAACGTGACCTCGCTGCCCGAGGTGTCGGCCAGGGCGGCGCTCGAAGTCGATCCGCTCGACGTCAAGGCGATCGGCGAGGCCATGCTGGCCCTGGTGCGCGAGCCCTCGCTGCGGGCGCGCTGCATCACCGCCGGGCGCGCGCGCGCGGCCCAGCTGACCTGGCGTGCGACGGCGCGCCAGACTGCCGCCGTCTACCGTTCACTTATCTAAAGATTCAGTGCTCTAGCAATTTAGCCATGCGTATCCTTCACTTCTACAAGACCTACTATCCCGATTCGGTGGGCGGGATCGAACAGGTCATCCGCCAGATGTGCGTCGGAACCGGGCGGCTGGGGGTGACCAACCAGGTGCTGTCGCTGTCGCGCGAGACCGACCTCCGGCCTTTCGAGTTCGAAGGGCATATGGTGCACCGGGTGCCGCAGAACTTCGAGCTGGCATCGAACGGGGTGTCGCTGCAGGCGATTTCCGAGCTGGCGCGCATGGCGCTTGATGCCGACGTCGTGCACTACCATTTCCCTTGGCCCTTCATGGACCTGGCCCACTTCCTGGCGCGCGTGAACAAGCCCAGCGTGGTGACCTACCATTCCGACATCGTGCGCCAGAAGGCCCTGCTGCGCTTTTACCAGCCGCTGCAGAACCGTTTCCTGCAGAGCGTCGACGCGATCGTGGCGACGTCGCCCAACTACCTGGGTTCGTCCACGGTGCTGGACCGCTACCGCGACAAGACCCGCGTGATCACCTTCGGCCTCGACAAGTCCAGCTATCCGGAGCCGGATGAGGCGCTGCTGGACCACTGGCGAGCCAAGGTCGGCCCGAAATTCTTCCTGTTCGTCGGCGTGCTGCGCTACTACAAGGGGCTGCACATCCTGCTGGATGCGGTGGCGGGTACCGATTACCCGGTGGTGATCGTCGGCGCCGGCCCGATCGAGCAGGAGCTGAAGGCCCACGCCGAGCGCCTGGGCCTGAAGAACGTGATGTTCGTCGGTAAGCTGGACGACATGGACAAGGTTGCCCTGCTCAAGCTGTGCTATGCGGTGTCCTTCCCCTCGCACCTGCGCTCGGAAGCCTTCGGCATCTCGCTGCTCGAAGGCGCGATGTTCGGCAAGCCGATGATCTCGAGCGAGATCGGCACCGGCACCACCTACATCAACATCCACCAGCAGACCGGCCTGGTGGTGCCGCCCTCCGACCACGAAGCCCTGCGCGAAGCGATGCGCACCCTGTGGGACGATCCGCAACTGGCCAGCGAGATGGGACGCCGCGCCGAGGCGCGCTACTGGCAGCTGTTCACCGCCGAGCAGATGGCGGACGGGTATGTGAGCCTGTACCAGGAACTGGTGGCGCGGCGGGAGCAGGTGGGGTTGAGGCCGGCGACGCGGCTGGGGTGACGTTCGCGGGTGGTCAATCAGGCCGCTTTCAGATCCTGCGTATCTTCCGCCCAGCGCTGCCGGATCGCCCGGATCGCCGGTATCTGGCCGATGAACAGGTCCACCAGGGCCGGATCGAAGTGCTTGCCCTTCTGCTCGACCAGGAAGGCCAGCGCTTCCTCTTCGCTCCAGGCTTTCTTGTACGGACGCACCGAGGTCAGGGCGTCGAACACGTCGGCGATCGCCGTAATCCTTCCTTCCAGCGGAATCGCTTCGCCCGCCAGCCCCTTCGGATAGCCGCTGCCGTCCCATTTCTCGTGGTGGGTGAGGGCGATGTTGCGCGCCAGCGCCAGCATGCCGCTCGGGTGCTCGCCGATGATCTCGGCGCCGATGGCGGCGTGGCTTTGCATGATCTTCCATTCGTCGGGGTCGAGCGGCCCGGGTTTCTGCAGGATGCGGTCGGGGATGCCGATCTTGCCGACGTCGTGCATCGGCGCCGCGTGCAGCAGGTCGTCGGCTTCGTTCTCGCCCATGCCGGCCGCCAGGCCGAGGATGCGCGAGAAGTGGCTCATGCGGATCACGTGCAGGCCGGTCTCGTTGTCCTTGTACTCGGCGGCCAGGCCGAGGCGCTGGACGATTTCCAGGCGCGTCGCGCGCAGCTCTTCCATGCGCACCAGCGACAGGTGGGTGCGCACGCGCGCACGCACGATCGGCGGGCTGACCGGCTTGGTGATGTAGTCGACCGCGCCGGCTTCGAAGCCTTCCAGCTCGTCGTCGGTGTCGGTCAGCGCGGTCACGAAGATCACCGGGACACTGGCCGTGCGCGGATCGGCCTTCAGGGCGGCGCAGACTTCGTAGCCGCTCATGCCCGGCATCATGACGTCCAGCAGGATCAGGTCGGGACATTCCTCGCGCACCAGTTCGAGTGCGCGCGGGCCGTCCTTGGCGAAGCGCAGGCGGTAATGGTCCTGCAAAATCTGGCGCAGCAGTTGCAGGTTGCTTGCTTCGTCGTCGACCGCAAGGATCAGCGGAAGGGTGACGGTACTCATTCGGACATCTCCTGTGCCATGTCGTCGATGGCGCCCAGCACAGCGTCGAGCTGCTGCAGGGCCAAATCAAAATCAAAATCGGCGATCGCCGCGTGGACCTGGGCCGCGCGTGCGGCGAGCGGATGGCCGCTCAGCGCTGCCGCCAGACCGGCCGAGGCGGCGTCGTCCAGTCCGCCGCGGCGCAGGGCTTCGCGCAGGACATTGCCGGCGCGCTTGGCGCGTTCCAGGTCGAAGCCCGGATGGACGGCCTTCGCCTTGGCGGCCGCCGGGGCCGGCTGCGCGGCGCGGATCTCCGCCAGGCCGCCGTCGAGCAACGCTTCAAGCCGGGTCAGGGAATCGCGCAGGGTATCCTCGGCGCCCGGATAGAGCTTGCCGCTGTCGCCGTCGACCAGGCCTTCCAGCTTGCCGAGGGCATCGGCCAGCAGCTCCAGGCCGAGGTTGGCGGCGACGCCGCGCACCCGGTGCGCCAGCATGCGCAAGGCGCGGTAGTCGGCGCTGGAAGCCTGAGCCGCCAGTGCCTGGACCAGCCCGGCGTGCTGGCTTTCGAAATGCGCCAGCGCCTCCAGATAGGCGTCTTCCTTGTGGCTCCAGCGGCGCAGGCCGGCCTGGCGGTTCAGAATCATGCGTTCCTGGACCGGCAGGTCCGGGTCCGGATGAAAGTTGCCCAGGCCCAGCACGCGTGCGATCTCGTGCGACAGCGCGAACCAGTCGACCGGCTTGCTGGCGAAGCCGTCCATGCCGGCGTCGACGCTGGCGCGGCGATGTTCGGGCAGCACGCTGGCGGTCATCGCGATCACCGGCACGCGCGGGCGGCCGGCGGCTTCGGCCTGCTGGCGGATCAGGCGCGTCGCCGCGAGGCCGTCGATGGTCGGCATCTGGAAGTCCATCAGGATCACGTCGAAGGCTTCGCGCGCGGCCAGCTCGACCACCTGGACGCCGTCGCCGGCGGCGGTCATGGTGTGGCCGCGGCGCGCCAGCAGCAGCTGCAGCAGTTCCTGGTTCTGCGGCACGTCGTCGGCTACCAGCACGCGCAGCGGCGGCAGGGCGGCCGGGGTGCGTACGCGCGGCTGCTGCGGCGCGAAGCGCGCCAGCAGCAGCGGCAGCACCACGTGGAAGGTCGTGCCCTTGGCCTGTTCGCTCTCGGCCCAGATCCTGCCGCCCATGAGCTCGACCAGCTGCTTGCTGATCGTGGTGCCCAGGCCGGTGCCGCCGAAGCGGCGCGTCATCGAGGCGTCGGCCTGGGTGAAGGGATCGAAGATCGCCTGCAGGCGCTCCGGCGCGATGCCGATGCCGGTGTCCCTGATCTCGAAGTGCAGCTGTTCGTCCAGCAGCGAGGCGCGCAGGGTGACGCTGCCCTTTTCTGTGAACTTGATCGCGTTGTCGAGCAGGTTGGTCAGCACCTGGCGCACGCGCAGCTCGTCGCCGCGCAGGCAGGTCGGCAGGGCAGGGTCGTAGTGGATGTCGACGTGCAGGCCCTTGGCGCGCGCATTCGCCGCCAGGGTCGACGACAGTTCGTCGATCAGCGACAGCAGGTTGTAGTCGTTCTGCTCGAGCTCGACCGCGCCTTTTTCCAGCTTGGCGGTGTCGAGGATCTCGTTCAGCAGGCGCAGCAGCGCACGGCCGGCGCTGCGGATCGTATCGAGGTGACGCCGCTGCTCGGGCGCCAGCTCGCCGTCGAGCAGCACATCGGTGAAGCCGAGGATCGAGTTCATCGGCGTGCGGATCTCGTGGCTCATATTGGCCACGAAGCTGGCGCGCGCCGCGGCGGCCTGCTCGGCGTTTTCCTTCGCCTCGCGCAGCGCGTCTTCCATCTGGCGGCGTTCGGTGATGTCGAGGATCACGCCGTCCAGCCAGTGCAGATCGCCGGCGTCGTTGCGTACGCCGGTGCCGTTTTCCCACAGCCAGTGGACGCTGCCGTCGGCGTGCAGCAGGCGGTACTCGACCAGGTAGGGATGGTCGTCGCGCAGCGCCGTCTCGATCGCCTCCAGCACGCGCACGCGGTCGGCGGCGTGAATCAGGGCGTCGAAGCTGCGGCGCGCCGGCTTGCCGGGCTGCGTCGGCACGAAGTCACTGCCGCGGTAGCCGGTGATGCGCTCGACGGCGTCGCTGATGAAGACCAGTGGGCGGTCGCCTTCCAGCAGGCTGCGGTAGGAAATGCCGGGAATATTGCCGATCAGGGAACGGAACTGCTGCTCGCTGGCGCGCAGCGCCTGTTCCATCGCGCGGCGCTCGCTGATGTCGGTGATGAAGCAGACGAACAGCTCCTTGTCGTCCAGGCGCGCATGGCCGACCGCGCGCCGGATCGGCACGATGCTGCCGTCCTTGCGGCGGCCGGTGACGTCGGCGCTCTGGGCGCCGGCCGAGATTTCGCCGGTCTGCAGCGTGCGCAGCAGGCCGACCTGGGCCGAGGCTTCCTCGTCGCCGATCAGGACGCGGATGTGCTGGCCGAGGATTTTCTCGCGCGTCCAGCCGTAGATGCGCTCGGCCGAGGCATTGAATTCGAGGATGGTGCCGGAACGGTCGACGGTGACCACGCCGTCCACCGTGGTGGTCAGGAGGGCGCGCATCCAGGCTTCGCTGCGCGACAGTTCGCGGAACAACTGGCGGTAGCGCAGCAGGCCGTTCCCGCCCAGCACGAAGATGGTGAAGGCGACCGTGATCAGGCTGATCGCCAGCGCCAGGAAGGTATCGGATTGCGCCTTGTGGGTGGTCTGGGCGGCGCGGCCGACGAAGCGCGCGGCTTCCATGCCGGTATAGTGCATGCCGGCGATGGCGCAGCCCATCACGACGGCGGCCAGGAAGATGCGGCGGCTCTCGCTGAGGCGGTGCGACAGGCTGGACAGGCCGAAACGCACCCACAAGGCCAGCGTCGCCAGCACCACCGCGACCACGATCGACAGCAGGAACATCGGCAGGTTGTAATGCAGTTCGAGGCCCATCCGCATGCCCGCCATGCCGGCGTAGTGCATGGTGCCGATGCCGGCGCCGACCACCACGCCGCCCGCCAGCAGGCCCCAGCCGCCCAGGCGCTCGCGCGCGATCAGCCACAGCGCGGCAAGCGACGCGAAGATGCTCGGCACGCCCGAGATGATGGTGGCGACCGGATCGTAGTCGACGTCGGTGCACAGGTCGAAGGCCAGCATGCCGATGAAGTGCATCGCCCACACGCCGGTACCCAGCGCCATGCTGCCGGTGCCGAGCACGATCCAGCGCTGGCTGCGGTTGGCGGCCGCCTGGCCGGCGATCAGCAGCGCCATCCAGGAAGCGAAGATGGCCACCAGCACCGACAGGATCACCAGGCCAGGCGTATACATCCCGTAACTCAGCAGGGACGGATCGTCGGGCACGTTAAACAATGAAAACAGCATAAATTTGATGAAAATGACGGCGATTGTTGTCAATGGGCACGCAAGTATGTCACTTTCTCACAGGAAAATGTTATGGTACAAGTAGATAGTGAAGGATCAGTAGCAAATCCTGTCGCGTTGGCACCACCAATTTGACGAAAATTGTCGAGTTGTTATGAATTGCCGCAGGCCGGATGTTGCTGGTATGCTAGTTGCACAGGTCGCTGCCAGACGGCAGCGTTGGCATCGGGTGCGCTATGCGAATCGACACAATCATTGTTTCCGCAATGCTTGCCCTTGGCTGTGCCGCATCGCAGGCACAGCCGGTACCGCGTCTGCATCTCACCACCGAGGCCGCGGCGCCGCACAGCATGCAGGACGGGCCGCGCGTGATCGGCATCGGCGCCGACACCGTGCGCGAGATCATGACGCGCGCCCGCATCGATCACACGATCGAGCTGCTGCCATGGAAGCGCGCCTACACCGCGGCACTCGAGCACGACGACACCTGCGTGTTCTCCACCACCCGCACGCCCGAGCGCGAAGCCCTGTTCAAGTGGATCGGACCGATCGGCGAGGCCGAATGGGTCCTGATGGCGCGCGCCGACCGCAAGCTGCATCTGGACAGCCTGGAGGAGGCGCGCAAATACCGCATCGGCACGTATAACGGCGACGCCCGTGACCAATACCTGCGCACGCGCGGCTTCGACGTCGACCCGGCGCCGAACGACCTGCTCAATCCACGCAAGCTGATGGCGGACCGCATCGACCTCTGGGCCGCCAGCTTCCGGCGCGGCAGCGCCACCCTGTCGCGCCTGGGCTATGGCGACAAGATCGTGCCGGTGCTGGTCTTCAACCGCATCCGCGTCTACCTGGCCTGCAACCGCGGCGTGCCCGACGCCCTGACGGCGCGCATGAACGCGGCCTTCGAATCGATGGAGCGCGACGGCACCCTGCAGCAGATCCCGCACCGCTACGACGCGATCGGCATGCCGGCGCAACGCTGAGTTTCCGCGTGCGACCCGACACGGGTCGTTTATGTATGATGGAAAACCTGCAACTGAACCGCAGAGGAAGTTGTGACGGCATCCCTCATTCCGACCGACCGTTTCTCGCTTGGCTCCCTTCGCATGCTGTCCCTGCGCGACGCCCTGCCGCGTACGGGAGCGCTGAGCCACGGCGGCAGCGCGGCCTTTTCAGGAGCAGGTCGTTTAGCTTTGTTGACCATCCGATAACCCAGGGGTATCGTGGACGATCAGCCGGCATCCCGGCCGGCTCCTGACATGAGGCTCCGATGGCCACCCGTTTCCTGCGTGTGTCACCCCTGATTCCTGCCCGCGACGTCGAAGAAGCCATTCGCTTCTATCGCGACGCATTCGGCTTCGAACTCGATTACCGCGACGCCGAACCGGCCCGATTCGCGATCGTCGGACGCGATTCGGCCTGGCTGAACCTGTTTTTCAATGAAGACAAGTACCTGGCCGACCAGACCAGCCTGCGGATCGTCGTCGACGGCGTCGATGCGCTGCATGAGCGCTGCCAGGCGGCCGGCTGCGTGCATCCGAACGGCGCGCTCGGCACACGGCCGTGGGGCACGCGCGAGTTCTCGATCATCGATCCGAGCGGGGTGTGTATTGCGTTGGTGGAGCAGGCGGGTTAAGTACCTGGCCAGAATAAATGTGAATTTTGGCCAACAGAACCGGATCCGGATGCAAGGCAGGATGTCTTTGACTATATCGAGATATTCGACAATCCGAAGCGCCGACATGGTTTCAGCAACGATCTGCCGCCGGTAGAGTACGAAAAGCGGTATTTTCAACGGCTCTCGAGTTCCTGGAAAAGCCGTGGCCATTCACCTCTAAAGCCCTTGCTCGTCTGCTGAGGGCTCCCTTTGCGATCTTTTGATCTTCATACCAAACTTGCATGGCCTTATGAAATCTTGCCATAAGGTTGATGTTGTTATTGGTTGTCCATACTCTTCAATACTTGGTGCTGAACAATAGTTTGGCGGGAAAAGACAACAGTGGAGACATCGTAATGAAGCCAAGAAGTCACTGGTCAGTTTGTGCGGCAACCATCCTTGGGGTAACGGTTGTAGGGACTACCTCAGCGCAGGTGGCAGGGACCGTACCCGTGCAGGAAAATGTCCAGCCGGCGCAACCGGTTGGAAAAATTGAAGTCGTGAAGGTTACAGGCAGTCGTATCGCACGACGTGACGCAGACACGGTCGGGCCAATGGTGACGATGACAGGCGACGACATCAAGTTTGCCGCTCCGACCTCTGTTGGCGACATGCTGCAGAGCCTGCCGAACACTGGCGTGAGTTTGAATTCCAACGGCACCCAGGGCACGTCGTTCGGCGTCAGCTCCATCAACCTGCGCTATCTTGGCAGTGCCGAAGGCAGCGGCAACCGGACACTGGTACTGGTAGACGGTCATCGCTGGCCCAGTGCGGCAGGAGGCCGGGGCTTCCGCGACTTCGTCGATCTCAACTCGATCCCGCTCGGCATCATCGACAACATCGAAGTGCTGAAGGATGGCGCCTCAGCGATCTACGGCGCCGATGCGATCGCGGGCGTGGTGAACATTCACACCAAGCGCCGTCTCAATGGCTTTCAGACCGATTTTCGCGTCGGCGAAACCTCGCGCGGCGACAACCGCAACTACAATGGCTTCATCAATTGGGGAAAGAAATTCGACGATGCCTCTGTCTTCCTGTCGGCCAGCTTCAACGATTCGAAACCGATCCTGACCGCGGACCGCGACATCAGCCGTACGGCACTGGCCCCCTTGACTGCGCCGCCAACCAGCCCGCAAGGCCTGTACGTTCTGCCTGGCCTTTCGAACAACAAGTACTTCGGCACGCCGGCTGGCTTTGCGTCCAACGCTGCTAACGCTATTACCCGGAACTCTGGCGTCACGTCGATCGGAAACGCTGCAAATGCGGACGACAGCTTTCACCGGGCCGCACTGCCGGACGATTATTACAATACGCAAACCCAAGGCATTTATGCTACCGGCCCGAGCAGGACCAGTGGCTTGTTTGGCCGCCTGACCTACCGTATCAACGAAAACGTCAGTGCCCACGTCGAGGCCATGTATTCGACGCGCAGGTCGAGCCAGCTGTTCGCACCCTATCCGCTGGATATCCGTGGCAGCAATGGCTTTAGTATTCCCAGCGACCAGGCCTATAACGCATTCGGTATCGCCAATGGGGTGCCGGCGGCGAATGCGCTCGGCTTTTCCGGTTCGACCTTCCGCATCCAGCGTGTTCCGGTGGAGGTGGGCAACCGCGACAACGTCCAGCATGTAGACACGTCGCGTTTGCTGGTTGGCCTGGACGGTAGTGTGGACCTCTTCGGTCGGTGGGATTGGGATGCCACTTTGTCCCATTCGAAGGTACGGGCTACGTTCGATGCCTATAACCAGATCAATATGGAGAACGTCTACCGCGCGCTCGGCCCGGCCGCAGCTTGTGCGAGCGCGTCGGGATGCGTGCCCCTGAATATCTTCGGCGCTATCACGCCTGCCATGGCCGACTACATCCGCTTCAACGGCCATGATGAAAACAGCACGAAGCAAACCGACCTGGCTTTCAACGCGACCCGCACCCTGATGGAACTGCCCGGTGGCTCGCTGGGCCTGGCAACTGGCTATGAGTATCGCCGGGAAGGCGCAGAAGATCTGCCTGATGCTTTCGCCAACCAATTGTCGAGCGTTCTTCCACTAGTCAACGGCGTAGCACAGGCACCGACCACCGCCTCCGCCCGCGACCTGACGCGCGGCAGCTACGACCTGCACGAAGCTTATGCCGAGCTGAGCGCACCGATCCTGTCGGATCTGCCGGGTATCGAAAAATTGGAGCTGGACGGGGCAGTGCGTTATTCACGTTACTCTACCGTGGGCGGCAAGGCGACCAGCAAGCTCGGCATCCTGTACCGTCCGGTGAAATCGCTGCTGGTGCGTGGCACTTATTCGCAAGGTTTCCGTGCTCCCTCGATCCTCGAGCTGTACCAGGGGCAGCGCCAGACAAACTTCCCGACCGTCGATCCTTGCAACGGTGGCGGCGCAGGTCTGCCTGGCTGTGCGGGCGTTCCTTCCAGCTACAACCAGAGCCAATACAACGGCGGTCTCACCCGCGGCATCACTGCGGGCAACCGCTTCCTGAAGCCAGAAACTGCTGACACCTACAGCCTTGGGCTGTCCTGGACGCCGGGCGTGTTGAACGGATTTAGCCTGACCGCGGACAAATTCCTGATCAAGGTGAAGGACGCCATTGCTTCGCAAACCGCGACCCAGATCCTGCAATCGTGCGCACAGACGGGCAATTTCTGTAATCTGGTCGTTCGTGCCCCTACTGGCGAAGTGCAGCAGCTGACCCAGGCAGTGGTCAATCTGTCGCGCATCGAAGTGTCGGGCATTGACGCGACTGCTCGCTATGTAGTCCCGGTGGCTGGCGGCAAGATCGACTCCGCGCTCGACCTGTCCTATCTTGAGCGCTACCGTTCGTACGTTCCGCAACCGGACGGATCCGTGGTCATCGACGACCGGGCCGGTAAATCGGACCTGCCGCGCTCGACCTTCCCGCGCTTGAAAGGTCAGGCATCGATCCGCTATATCGCAGCGAACTGGACGGCAAGCTGGAAAGCGCGTTACATCGGCCACACTGCCGACTTGCCGGGCAATGCCATCAATGGCGGGACGGTCGGCGCTGTCACGTATAACGACCTTCAGCTGGGCTACACCCTGCCCGGCCAGAATGTGACCTTCGCGCTCGGTATCGACAACGTCTTCGATAAACAGCCGCCTGCATCGGCCGCCAACAATCCGATTAACTTCGATATGTATACCTACGATGTACGCGGCCGGTACATGTACGCGAAGATATCGAGCAAGTTCTAAGAAACAGACTGGACGTCCATGAACCACGGTACACAATACAAAGGAACGCGACGTTGGGCGCTCGATCCGGTCATGATGATGTTCGCGGCGCTCGCCGTGGCAATCGCTCTGACATGGATGATCCCATCTGGCCAATTCGAGCGCAAAGGCGGCGCGCCAAACGGGCTCGTCCTTCCCGGAACTTACCGGGAGTTGCCGAAAGCGCTGAATGGTAACGCTTTGCTGCCACCCCCGGCATCGAAAAAGGCCGAGGATGGCGGCAAGGAGCCGAAAGCCGTGGCACCGACTGCCGCCCGGCCGGTTTCTCCGGTCGCACTCGTGACTGCGATACCAGAGGGCCTGGTCAAATCGTCCAACCTGATTTTCATGATCCTGCTGTTGGGGGGCATGTTCGGCGTCCTGCGTACGTCCGGCGCGCTTGACGCCGGCATCGAACGGCTGCTTTCCTTAACAGGGGGCCGGGTCGGTATCGTTACCCCGGTCGTCATGATTGCAATATCTGCGGGCAGCACCTTCCTCGGCTTGATCTCGGAATACCTCCTGATCATCCCGATCGTCATTGCGCTTGCCGAACGCATGGGGCGCAGCAAGCTGTTCGGTTTTGCGATGCTGACGCTCGCCGCAAAGGTCGGCTATCTTGCATCGGTTACGAATCCGGTGGCCTTGCTGATCGCTCAGCCGATCGTCGGCGCGCCGGCATTCAGCGGCGCCGGCCTCCGTTTTGCGATCTGGGCTGTGTTTCTCGCCATTGCGATCGCGGTAGTGCTGCGAATGGGGAGACAGGTGGGCAAGGTGCAAGTGCACTGCGATCACCGCGCACTATCGCTTCGCCATCTCGCTGTACTGCTGGTCGTGGCCGCCACTATTCTGTTGCTGGTAGTCGGATCGGCCAACTTCGGATGGCGCGATGCACAATTCGCATCGCTGTTCGTTGTCAGCGCACTGCTGATAGGCGCTACTGCCGGGATGTCGCCGCGAGAAGGCGCGCACGCTTTCGTGGACGGCATGAAGTCGATGATGCTGGCGGCGCTGCTGGTTGGCATGGCCCGCGGTGTCGAGCTGGTTCTACGTGACGGGATGATCCTCGACACCATCATTGCTTTCGCCTCGCACCATGTAGCCATGTTGCCGCCGGTGATCGTGGCACCGTTGGTAATGTTGTTCGAAATGTTCCTGACCCTGCTGATTCCTTCGACCTCGGCCAAGGCAGCTTTGAGCATTCCGATCCTGGCGCCGATCGCGCACAGCGTCGGCGTCAGCGGTCAGACTACCGTTCTCGCCTTCTTGTTGGGTAACGGCCTGGTGAATATGTTTGCGCCCACTTCGGGCATGTTGCTGGCTTACCTGGCAACAGCGAATATCCCTTACAGCACCTGGTTCCGCTTCGTGCTCCCGGTGTTCTGCGTGTTCACTGCACTTTCAACCGCGGCGGTCATGATCGCCGTGCTCATCGACTACTGAGTTAGCAGGAAGAAGCTGTGAACGGAAAGATTTTGCACAACCTACCTGTTGTGATGCGCGATGGCTGCCGCCTTGCAGCCGACATTTATTTCCCGGATGACGGTAGCGGATGCCATCCGGTACTTCTTGAACGCACGCCGTATAACAAACTGGGTACCAACCATGCCGACCGCAGCAAGGCAGACCCGGTCGCGCGCTCGAAGCCAGAGATTGCAGAGAAATTCGCGCGCGCCGGCTACGTTTATGTGATCCAGGATTGCCGTGGACGCTACGCATCGGAAGGCGACTTTACCAAGTACGCCAATGAAAGCGAGGATGGCTTCGACACCATCGAGTGGCTAATGCAGCAACCGTGGTGCAATGGCAGGATCGGTACCCTTGGCTTGTCCTACGGCGCGCACGCGCAAAGCGCCATGGCCGCGTTGGCGCCGCCGGGCCTGGCTGCGATGTTTCTCGACTCTGGCGGATTTTCTAGCGCATTCCACAGTGGGATCCGCCAAGGGGGCGCATTCGAGCTCAAGCAACTTACCTGGGCATTCAAGCATGCCAAGCTCGCGCCTGACACTGCCAGCGATCCTGCACGCAAGGCGGCGCTGGAAGCCCAAGATATCCGCGATTGGATTGGTGTAACTCCATGGTCCGAGGGCCGCTCGCCGGTCGCAGCCGCTCCCGAATACGAAGAATATGTACTACAGCAATGGCGCAGTGAAGTGTTCGACGAATCCTGGCGTAGTCCAGCTCTGTGCGCGCAGGCGCACTATGCGGAGTGGGCCGATGTTCCAATGGTCCACATGTGCAGCTGGTTCGACCCATACGCGCTGACGGCCACTGAAAACTACATTGGATTGTCTCGCCTGAAGAAGTCGCCGGTAAAGCTGGTACTCGGGCCCTGGACCCACGGTCAGCGTTCCGTGACGTTTGCTGGCGGTGTGGATTTCGGGCCGGCCGCAACGCTCGACGATAACATCGCACCGGATTACGTTGCGTTGCGTCTTGCCTGGTTCGACCGTCATCTGCGCGGCGAGGCAGAAACGGCAGAGTACCTGCCGCAAGCCGTCAAGATCTTCGTCATGGGCGGAGGCAGCGGGCGCAAGGATAACGCCGGCCGCCTGCAACACGGCGGTCGCTGGCGCGACGAAGCAGATTGGCCACTGCCGGGAACTACGCATACGGAGGTATACTTGCATGGCAATGGGGTCCTGGCTGAGGAGTTGCCGAGAAACGAATGCGATGCTCTGGAATATGATTTCGACCCGTGCAATCCGGTCCCGACAATTGGAGGGGCGATTGCTTCCGGTGCACCCGTGATGTTCGCTGGCGCGTTCGATCAGCGAACAGATCCTGGAATATTCGGTGCCACATCTCCCTTCGGCCCCTTGGCGGATCGTCAGGACGTCTTGGTATTCCAGACTGCCCCTTTGGAGTCGGCGCTGGAAGTCACTGGTCAGATTGTCGTCAAATTGTGGGTGTCGTCGTCGGCTTTCGATACCGACTTCACGATCAAGGTGCTAGACGTCTATCCGCCCAATGAGGACTTCCCGGAAGGTTGCGCCATAAATTTGACGCATGGCATACTGCGGATGCGCTTTCGTGACTCGTTCGAACATCCGACCTTGCTGGAACCTGATGCCGTCTACCAAATTGAGATCCCGTCTTATCCTACGAGCAACCTGTTCGCTGCGGGACATCGTATCCGAGTCGATATCTCAAGCAGTAATTTCCCGCACTTCGACGTCAATCCTAACACCGGTGCGCCGGCCGGCATCGTGTCGACTCCCGTGGTGGCGCGTAATTGCGTGTTCGTTGGGCACGGCCGGCCATCGTCCGTTATCCTTCCTGTCATTCCTTCCGAAAGGGTGGTCCGCGATCCCACGATTTGAGGAGCGGATGTGGGCAACCTGAGGGACGATATCAGCTTCAGGTCCCTGCGGGCTTTCCACGAGATCGTGTCGTGCGGTTCGGTGACGGAAGCCGCGCGGCGCATGGGGATGAGTCAGCCGGCAGTCAGCCGGATGCTGGCCCAACTGGAGCAACAGATCGGTTTCGAGCTGTTCTATCGTGACCATGGAAAGTTAGTGCCAACCCAGGACGGCACACTTCTGTTTGACGAGGTCGACCAGTCGGTGGGCAGCGTCGAGCGCGTTTATACACTGATACGTGATATCGCCGACTATCGGGTAGGGCAGCTCAAAGTGGTAGCGCCACCCAGCTTCTCGGAAGGCGTGCTTCCAGATATCGTCAGCGCTTTCCTCGACCGCTTTCCCAGGGTACGCTTGTCGATCGATTCGCGCAGCATCGAGACGTCCAAAGCAATGATCGCCACGCGCGCAGCCGATTGCGGCTTCGTTAAACTACCTCTTGGGCGTTCAGATCTGCATTTCGAGCACATTGTCACGAGCGCAACCGTCTGCGTTCTCTCCTCGGGTCATCCTCTTAGTGACCGGCGCGTGCTGACACCGCAACTCTTGCGTGGCCACCCCTTGATCCTTCTCGGACTGGGGCGAACTTCGCGCGCGCAGATCGAGGCTGAGTTTACGCGCTCCGGTGTTCGACCAGAGGTACGGCTGGAAACGCATACTGTGGGCTCAGCCTGTGCATTGGCTGAACGCGGCCTTGGTGTCGCGCTGGTTAACGAGATGCTGGCGAAGCCCTACTTGCGGAACGGAGGCCTCGTGTTGCCTTTCGAGCCGCAGCTCAGCAACGACTACTCGTTCGTCACCTCAGCCTATGCGCAACCCAGCCGGTTGACACGAGCGTTCCTGGAAATAACGAAGGCGCATTTCGCGAACGAGCAGAACTCGTTACCTGTCCAGTCCCGTTTGATCGTAAACGCGTTTGACGAATAATTCTGGGCGCTTCTGCTGCCATTCCTTGAGTGCGAGGATAGGCGTTTTATTGTCGATGGCGCGTTGTGGAATGTGGTGGTTGTACAGCTTCAAGTAGTTCAGCAATGT
>NZ_JBFRFV010000033.1:0-57083 GCF_052115005.1 Massilia sp. 2TAF26 | reverse complement strand
ATGAATGAAGGCGTACCTTACCCTGACGCCTTGGCAAAGTACGCCGCGGCCTTTCGCAAGATGTCGCGCTCCTCGGTAATGCGCTTGAGTTCGGCCTTCAGGCGTTTTACCTCGTCGGCCTGTGCGTCCTGCGCCTTGCGCTCATCCTCAGGGACGCTGTAAAGCTTCGTCCAGGCATAAATGCTATGAATGCTCACCCAAGCCGCTCGGCTATCTCGGTCGCTGGCTCAGGAGTACCTAGTGAACTCATGGCGGATTCATCCGGCGCAGCTACGGGAAGCCTATCCGAGTCCAGTTTACGATTGGGAAAAAAACAGGTTCCATGATGCCCTGGAATCGCGTTTACGAACGGGAAAAGTAAATCTTTTTGCGACGATGTGTCGGATATTCTGCGACTTTATCGAAAATCGTCGTCGTAAACCTGTAATCTTGAGACAAGCTCGACAACCGTGGGCTGCTACTGAAGTATGAGGACTTATGGAAAAGCGTGTTCCCGACGCCAATCAGGTGAAGTTTAAGGGTGACGGGGAAATGGTCGAAGCCGTAAACCGGAAGGATTGGTCTCAAACCTTGCTTGGACCATCGTCGGAGTGGCCTTCTTGCATCCGCGCCGCCGTGTCGCTGTCGCTCGGGTCCCGGTTCCAGCTGGCAGTGCTTGTGGGACCGGAGCTGGTCTACGTTTACAATGACGCGGTTATTCCCATCTTCGGCGATAAGCATCCTGCGGCGTTGGGGCAGCGCGTGCAGGACGTATGGCCGGAAGCGTGGGACACTCTGGGGCCGATCCTGTTGTCGGTCATGGCATCCGGCCGCTCGACCTGGCACGACGACCTGGTACTGATGCTGTACCGTGCAGGGTTCAACGAGGAATGCTATTTCACCGTATCGTACAGCCCAATCTTTGGCGACGACGACCAGGTCGCCGGCGTATTCGTCTCGACCATCGAGACGACCAAGCGTGTGCTCAGCGAACGGCGTCAGCGTACACTCGGCGAACTGGCCACCCGCTTGGCCCAGCGTACTACGGCCGAATGCTCGCTCGAGCTGGTGCGGGACGTACTGTCGGCGAACCTGCATGCGCTGCCGCTGACCGTCCTCTACCTGTTCGAACTCGACGGCGTGCACGCTGACCGCGTATTCTGCTGCGGCTTGCAAACGGCGGCAGAGCCTTTTCCTCGGCGGCTGGACTGTGCCCTCGGGCCGGCGGGTCGTGCGCTGCATCCTTTGGCAAGGCTCGCTCTGTCGACCGAGCCTTATGTGCTGGAAGCCGCTGCTGTGCTGGGGCCTGACGACCGCTGCGGGATCCACGGAGAACAGCCGCGCACACTGCTGGCGGTGCCGTTGGTTCTTCCCGGCCAGAGCGGGCCGCGCGGCTTCCTGATCGTCGGCACCGACCCGCACGCTCACCTGGATGACGTGCATCGCCGCTTCATCCAGACCGTCGCGGGCATTGTCACGACAGCCGTTGCCGGCGCCGATGCGATCGAGGCCGCACGACGGCACGCTCAGGCGTCGGCAGAGCTCGACCAATCACGTTCACAGTGTTCGGCACTGAACCGTGAGGTCGAAGTGGTCCGCGACGATCTGGCGCGTGTGATGGCGGGCACCAGCGATGTTTTTATTCGTTTCGACGAAGCCCTGCACATACGAACGCTGAACGCCGCTGCCATGGAGTTATTCCGGCGGCCACGTCACAAAATCATAGGCGCGCAACTGTACGATGTCGCGCCTCATCTAAAAAATACCGAGTTCGCCCGGGAGCTGGAGGAGGCTCTGGCCTCGCGAGAGCCGCGCATGTTGGAACACGTGCATTTGGAATCAGGTCGTTGGTTCCACGTGCGCATGGTGCCCGCGCCGCATGGCGTTGCCAGCTTTGCAACCGACATTACGGAGCGTAAGGAAGCTGAGCAGGCGTTAAAGCGGGCCAATGCCAATCTCGAACGGCGTGTGCAGGAACGTTCCGAGGAGTTGCGCGCCGCGACCCAGCTGCTTGYCGCGGTGTTCGATCGGGCGCCAGGTGGAATCGCGATCACCGAAACCGATAGTCGCTTTGTGCGCGTCAACCCAGCGTATGGGGCGATGCTAGGCTACAAACCAGAAGAATTGATAGGCAGGCGGTTCTGTGATCTCGTCGAACCGGACGATCTCGCCGACGCCACGCCGCGCTTCGAGCGTTTGCTGGCGCGCGACCTCGCGTTCTGTGAGACCGAAATGCGGTTTCGGCATGCGCGGGGCGACTGGATCTGGGTGCTCAGCTTCATGTCGGTGATCGAAGACGAACAGCGACGTCCGCGCTACACGGTCCATATTTCCAAGGACATAACGGGGCGCCGGCGCATAGAGGCGGAGCGCCGCGCCGCACAGGAAGAGCTGAACGTGCTTTATCAGCGGCTGGAAACGGTGCGCGAGGCCGAGCGCGTCGCGCTCGCACGCGAAGTCCATGACCAGCTTGGCCAGATTCTGTCGGCCGCCAAGATCGACTTACGCTTGTTGGAAGACAACATCATGCACGGCAGCGAAACAATGACGCCGGACCAACTGGCACAGGAGCTGCGCTCGGCCAGTTCGACCCTCGATCGCGGGCTGATGGTGGTACGTCAGATCGCCACCGAGCTGCGGGCGCCCGAGTTGGACGGACAGGGATTGTACGCTGCCATCGAATGGCATGCCCGCGATTTCGAGCGGCGTACCAGGATCGTCGTCGACCTGGACCTGGGCACCGGATTGCCGCAGCCGGCATTGCCGGCAGGCCAGGCCTTGTTACGCATTTTTCAGGAGGCGCTCACCAACGTGTTGCGGCATGCGCACGCGACCGAAGTGCGGATCACGTTCGAGCTGCGCGGGCCGCGACTACTGCTGCGGATCTGCGATGACGGCGTCGGCATCGCGCGCAGTGTGGCGCGCATGGCAGGCTCGCTCGGATTGACCGGCATGGCCGAACGCGCGAAACTCGCACACGGCCGGTTGCTGGTCGGTTCGATCCGGCCACGCGGCACGCTTGTCTCGGTCCTGGTACCGATCGACGGAGGCGCTGTCCCAGGGGCCAGCGCGGTCAATGAGGGAAACCAATGATCAACATTGTCATCGCGGACGACCACGAACTGATTCGTGAAGGCGTCAAGAAAATCGTGCGCTCGCATCCGGACATGCGCATCGTCGGCGAGGCAGCCGACTTGGCAGGGACGCTCGGACTGGTCAGGTTGCATGGGCCGGACGTGGTAGTGCTCGACATCAACCTGCCCGATTACGACGGACTCGAGGGGCTGTCCGAGCTGCACCGACATTTTCCGGATCAGCGTGTGGTTCTGCTCAGCATGTACGGGGAAGAAAAGTACGCTATCAGCGCGCTGCGCGCTGGTGCGATGGGATATGTCACCAAGTCCATGGCTGCCGACGAACTGGTGCGCGCAATACGCCAGATAGTGAATGGCGAAACCTATATCGGCCCGCGACTTGCCGAACTGATGGCGCGCCAGATGCTCGAAGTTGGCGAAGCGCGACAGCAGCGCCGCCTGACCAAGCGCGAGACCGAGATCGTCTCCTTGATCGGCGCCGGATTGCAGGTCAAGCAGGTGGCAGCTGAACTGGCGATCAGCGTCAGCTCGGTGAACACCTACCGCAACAGGATCTTCCGCAAGCTAGGCGTGCAGACGAACGCGGCGCTGATCCGTTATGCGCTCAAAAGCGGGTACGTCAGCTGATCAAATACCTTCCTCTGTCGCAAAGCTATGTCGTTTCTTTGTGTCACATATCTTGTGACAAAAAGAAGTCTTATTTGTGACACTTTTTGGCGTGGCAAGGTGTTTTTTTCATTCACCTATCTAAATAAAATCAATGACTTAGCCCGACTTTCTTGTTGCGGTGATGGCCTTTCGCCAGCTTGTCCGGAGACGGTCGCGCCTATGAGTGACGCGCTTGCTTGGATACGATGCAGGCATGCGAAGAATAAACAGTAGCTGGCCGCGACCCGCCAAACCAGCCGGAGCCGGGGAATGAAGCGGCTCCGGGATCCGCGCGCAACGCCCTCGCGCCCCGGTGCTGCGGGCGCATTGATCGACGTCCTCGAATTCGAGTGTCAGGGCGGGCGCTTTGCGCTGCCTCTCGACAGCGTGCGGCGCGTGATAATGAGCGCCCAGCCGACCCCCTTGCCGGGCGCATCCGACGTCGTGATCGGCTTGCTGAACGTAGCCGGGCAGACCGTCACCGTACTCGACCTCGCGCGCCGGGCCGGATACCGCCCGACGGTACTCGACCCGGAGCAATATTTTCTTCTGGTGGAGATCGCCAGCTTCCCCTGCGCGGTCGTGGCCGAGCGCATCGTTGGAATCGCGCGTCACGACGCCAGTGCACGGCAATGGCCTCCTGGTGCGGGCGGCGCCGCTTTCGTCGACGGCGCGGTTCAGCTCGACGATGGCCTGTGCCTGGTCATCGATCCGCACAGATTCCTGTTCGAGCAGGACATAATCCAGTTGGCGGCGGCACTCGCGGAGCATGCGCATGACTAAGCGCGGGGCGCACATACCGATGGACGTGGCGCTCGACTTGGCAGCACGCCGCATCGAAGCGGAAACGGGCCTGCATTTCCCGCCAACCCAGCGGCGCCAGCTGAGCGCTGCGCTGGAACGCATGGCCGTCGCCCAAGGCTACGCACGGCAGGCGGACTGCCTCGCCTGGCTGCTAGCGGGAACCTGGAACGCCGAAAAGACCGCGCTGTGCGCGCGCTTCCTGACGGTTGGTGAGACCTATTTTTTCCGGGAACCGCGCGCGCTCGACCTGTTGTGCGACTATGCCCGCGAGCATATCGCGCGTGGCGCCAAGCCGCCCTTGCGTGTGTGGAGCGCCGGCTGCTGCACCGGCGAAGAGCCTTACTCGATCGCGATGACGCTGCAGGACAGGGTGCCGCAAATGGATCCGGACATGGTAGCAATCCTGGCGACCGACCTGAATCCGGTCTTCCTCGACTTCGCACGGGCTGGCATCTACCGGCCCTGGTCGTTCCGGCGCACGGAACCGCAGCGGCAGGCGGCCCATTTTTCCGCACTGGACGACGGCCGTTTCAGGATCTCCCCAGGCCTGCGCGCGCGCGTGAAGTTTGCACAGCTTAACCTGGCTTCGGATGGATTCCCCGATGCCGCCGCCGGCACCTCCGGGATCGACCTGATCTTTTGCCGCAATGTGCTGATGTACTTCGCGCGGCCTCTGGCGAAGCAGGTCATCGCGCGCCTGCGTGCCTGCCTGGTGGATGGAGGCTGGCTGGTAGTCAACCCGAGCGAAGCATCGGCCGAGCTGTTCGAGGGCTTCGCGCCGGTGTACTTTGCCGACGCCGTGTTCTTTCGGAAGCAGAACCATGCGCACCGCGCGCCGCCCGCTAGGGCCGAGGCGCCGGCTGCCGTCGCGGTAAAGCCTGTACCGGCGCGGGCCGCCTCGGCCGCGCCGGCCGCCGCGCCGCAGCTGGTGTCGGCGCACGACGAGATGGCCGCGCGCGCCAGCCTCCTGGTGCGGCATGGCGAGCCTGGCGCCGCACTCCAGCTGATGCGGCGCGCGATCGAGGCGGCTCCGCTATCGACTCCACTGTATCAGACCGCCGCCGCACTCGCCCTCGAGCATGGGGCATCCGCGCTCGCGCGCCAGTGGGTCAAGGGGCTGCTGTACCTGGAACCGCAAAGCGCTTATGGCCACTACCTGGCCGCCCTGGTTGAGCACGCCGACGGCCGCAGCGACGCCGTGGCGCCCCTGCTGCGAACGTGCCAGGCCTTGCTGCCAGCCGAACCCGATGCCGACGGCTTGCATGACGCGGTCGCCTCCTTGCTGGGACGTGTGCAATGACCCGCCCCCCCCAGGAGCCGTCCGGCTTCGACTGGGCCGCGCTGATGCGGCAGGTGGAGCGCCATCGGGCCGCGCTGGGCGCGCTCTCGGGCGACGACCAGGATGCGCGTGCCCACCTGCTCAGGCAGCGCGCCCAGGCTCTGGCATGCGCACCGGTTGCCGAAGACGAGGGCGCGGCCGACGCGCTGGAAGTGCTGGCTTTCGATTGCGCCGGTGAGCGCTATGCGTTCGAGACCTGTTGGGTCGAACGAACGCTGCCGATGCAGCCGCTGACGGCGTTGCCCGGCATGCCCGCGCATATCGTCGGCATCACCATGGTAGAGGGCGAGGTGCTCGCCGTGCTCGACCTGCGCGTGTTGCTCGCGCTGGCCATCAAGGACCTCGTCGAACCCGGCGGACTGGTGGTGCTGCGCGGCGAAGGCAGCCGCTTTGCGCTGATGGCCGATGCGCTGGTCGGCGTGCACAAACTGCCGGCGTCGGGCCTCGATCACAGCCTGCCGGCGCTGGCGCAGCTCGACAAGACATTTCTGCGGGGCGTTGCCCCCGACCGCACAGCGGTGCTGGACGCGCGCCGCCTGCTGACCGATTCCACCCTGGTCGTGCATGCTGACCGCTGACTCTGGAGCTCCCATGTCCTTTTTTTCGAATTTGACCACCAGAGGCAAGCTGCTGCTCGGAATGGGAGTGCTGGTCTCCATGATGGCCGCCATCAGCGCGCTGTCCTACCGCGCCATCAGCGAGCTGCAGTCGTCCCAACAGGCCCTGTTCAAGGACGATCTGTCGATCGTGTTGAACATGGTCGAGCTGCGCAACGCGATAAACCGCGAACGGGTGCAGCTGGTGTCGCTGGTCGTGGCGGCGGCGCCCGACCAGGCCAGGATCGGGATCAAGCTGGACGCCGAGGAGGCGGCGGTGCGGCGCTGGATGGAAAAGCTGACTGCGCAGCGGGCCGACGACGTGGCATTCTCGAGCGCCTTCGAGCGGCTTTCGAGGACGCACGACGAGTATGCTCAGGTGCGCGACCTGCAGGTGTTGGCAGCCTTGAAGGAGGGCCAGCAGGCGAAGGCGGCGGCGGCGATCGGCCAGCTCGAGCGCAAGTTCGAAGCACTCAAGGATATTGCGGAAGAGCTGTCCAAAGTGCAGATGGAGCAGGCAGCTCGTCGGATGCGGGATGCCGAGAACATGGTCGAGCGTGCGCGGGTCGGTCTCCTGCTGATCAATCTGGCGGCACTCGCCGTCGTGTGCGGTAAGGCCTTCTGGCTGGAGCGCTCGGTCGCCGCGCCGCTGCGCCGTGTCACTGGCATCGCGGGACGGATCGCCAGCGGCGACCTGCGCGCAGAGGTGCCGGCAGACGAGCGCAGCGACGAGGTGGGCCAGCTGATGCGCGCGCTGCGCGCCATGGTCGGGGAGTGGCGCCGGGCGGTGGGTGAAACCCATGACGGCATCGCCACCCTCAGCGCGGCGGCGAGCGAGATCCTGGCCAGCACCGCGCAAGGCGTCGCCAGCGCCACCGAGACCGCGGCGGCGGTCAGCGAAACCACGGCCACCGTCGAAGAGGTCAAGCAGACGGCGCTGCTGTCGAGCCAGAAGGCAAGATTGGTGTCGGAGTCGGCGCAGCAGGCCGCGCGCACCGCCGCCGACGGCCGCCGCGCGCTGGAGCAGACCGCGGAGGGCATGCATGGCATCCAGGAGAAAATGGAGGCGATCGCAGCGACCATCGTGCGCCTGAGCGAACGCAGCCAGGCGATCGGCGAGATCACGGCCACTGTGGGCGCGCTGGCCGAGCAGTCCAACCTGCTGGCGGTGAACGCGGCGATCGAAGCGGCCAAGGCGGGCGACCACGGCAAGGGCTTCTCGGTGGTTGCGCAGGAAGTCAAGAGCCTGGCCGAACAGTCGCGCCAGGCCACCCGGCAGGTGCGCGAAATCCTCGGCGACATCCAGAAGCACGTGGGCGCCGCGGTGATGAACACGGAGCAGGGCGCGAAGTCGGTGGCGCAGGGCGTCGGACAGGCGGCCGACGCCGGTCAGGCGATCATCCAGATGGCCGAGCGCATCGAGGAAGCGGCGCAGGCGGCGGTGCAGATCGCCGCCTCCAGCCAGCAGCAGCTGGCGGGCATGGACCAGGTGGCGCTGGCGATGGAGAACATCCAGCAGGCGAGCGCGGAAAGCGCAGCCGGTTCGCGCCAGGCCGAGTCGTCTGCGAGGAGCCTGAATGCGCTGGGACAGTCGCTGCGGCTCTCCAGCGAACGCTTCCAGTTCTGACGCGCCATGGCCGACGCCGCCTTTCTGCAACGCCTGCGCGCGATTTTCGGCGAGGAGGCGAACGAGCACCTCGGGCAGATCGACGCCGCGCTTGTCGCCCTCGAGCAGGGGCCGCAGCCGCCGGGGGAGGAGGCGGTCCAGCAGGTACTCCGGCCCCTGCACACGCTCAAGGGTGCCGCGCGCGCGGTCGACGAAGAGGCCCTCGAGCTCTTGTGCCACGAGCTCGAGGGCGTGCTGGCCGCGGCGCTCGGGCGCGCCGCCGTGCTCACGGCCGAACAGTTCGACCGCTTGCACCAGGGGGCGGCGATTGCGCGGGCCCAGGCCCTGGCGCCCGGCGCGCGCAATCGCAACCAGGCGCTCGCCTGCGCCGCCCAGCTGGCGTCGCTGGCTACCCAGCTCGGCGCCACACCGGCCCCTGCGCCCGCCAAACTCGCCGGCACTGCCGATCCCGCCGACCAGCCGGCCGAGCCGGCGCGCGCGGCTGCGCCCGATACCAGCCATGACCGGATTCGGGTGCAGGGCAAGAGCATCGACGCCATCCGTGGCCATGCCGAGGCGCTGCTGCCGGTCGAGCTGCAACTGCACCACCATCTCGAGGCCCTGCGCGACCTCGCGCAGGGCATGGCTGCCCAGCGCAAAGAAACCGGCGCGGCGGGCGCCGGCGCCGACATCGGCCGCTTCGAACTGGCCTGCAACCAGCTGGCGAGCCGCCTGGCCCGGACCGGGGCCGAGCTGCGCGCCACGCGCACGCGGCTACTCGACGCCACGCTCGAGACTGCGTTGGTGCCCTTCGAGGCGGTGGCCGACGAGCTGCCCGCGCTGGTGCGTAAGCTGGGACGCAGCCACGGCAGGCAGGTCGAGCTCGAATTACGCGGCGCCAGCGTCGCGATCGACCGGCGCCTGCTGCCGGTGCTCAGGGAGACGCTGATCCACCTCGTCACCAACGCGGCCGACCACGGGATCGAGGCGCCCGAGCAGCGCCGCGCGGCCGGCAAACCGGACAGCGGCCGGATCACCGTGGCTGTGGTTCAGCGCGATGCGCGCCAGGTCTCGGTGCGCATCAGCGACGATGGCGCCGGTATCGATACCGAAGCGCTGGCGCGGGTGGCCGGGCAGCGCTGCGGGCTGGATCCCGCGCAACTGGCGCAAATGAGCGAGCAGCAGAGGCTGCAACTGGCCCTGCGCGCCGGCGTGTCGACGCGCGAGGAGGTGACGCAGGTATCCGGCCGCGGCATGGGCCTGGCGATCGTCGCGGAACGGGTGGCGGCGGCCGGCGGCCAGCTGCTGATCGAAAGCAGCCGCGGCGCCGGGACGATGTTCGAGCTGCTGCTGCCGGTAGGCGTGACCAACGTGCGGGCGCTTGTCGTGGCGGCCGGCGGGCTGCGCTATGCGCTGCCGCTGGCGGGCCTGGATGCCGTGCAGGCGGCGGGCCGGGCCGCCATCCGCACGGTCGAGGGCCGCGAAACCATCCTCGATGGCGGCCGGGTGCTGCCGCTGGTGCGGCTGGCGAGCCTGCTTTGGCCGGGGCAGGACGGCGCCGACGGCGCGGCAGGTGTGGTGCTGTTGGCGCGTGTCGGCGCCCAGGACTTCGGCATCCTGGTCGACGAGGTCGTGGCCGAGCAGGACGTGCTGCCCAAGCGCCTCGGACCGCTGCTGCGGCGCGTGCGCTACATCAGCGCCGCCGCCCAGCTCGGGGACGGGACGCTGGTGCCGGTGCTGGCGCTGGAGGACATCGCCACCCATGGTCTGGCGGGTGGCGCGCCCGGCGTCGGCAATACCGCCAGCGCGCCCGCTGCCGCCGCGCGCGTGCTCGTGGTCGAAGACTCCGCCACCTCGCGCCTGCTGCTCAAGCATATCCTGGAAGGCGCCGGGTTCGCGGTCGATACCGCGGTGGACGGGCTCGATGCGCTGTCCAGGCTGCGCGGCACGAAGTACGAAGCGGTGGTCAGCGACGTCGAGATGCCGAACCTGAACGGCCTGGATCTGACCTCCAGCATCCGGGCCAACCCGCAGACCGTCCACCTGCCGATCGTGCTGGTGACCTCGCTGCAGACGTCTGCAGAGCGCGAGGCGGGCCTGCGTGCGGGCGCCGACGCCTATTTCACCAAAGGCGCGTTCGACCAGGATCGGCTGCTGGCCACGGTGCGCCGTCTTGCCGGCTCGGAGCGCGCATGATCCGGATACTGGTCGTCGACGATTCGCCCGCGGTGCGCGAGCTGCTGGCACACATCGTGTCGGAGGCGCCGGGGCTGGTGCTTGCCGGATGTGCCGCGGATGGCGATGAGGCGCTGCGGATGGCGCACGAGTTGCGCCCGGACGTCGTCACGATGGACGTGCAGATGCCGAAGCTGAACGGTTTCGACGCCACCCGGCGCATCATGCAGGAGTGTCCGACGCGCGTGATCATCGTCAGCGGCACCGAGAATCAGGGCGAAATCGGCGCCAGCTTCCTCGCCATCGAAGCGGGCGCGCTGATGCAGGTGCGGCGGCCCCTTGGCATCGGCAACCCCGGCCACGCGGCCAGCGCGCGCGAGCTGGTGCGCGCCATCAGGGCGATGGCCGAGGTGAGGGTCGTGCGGCGCTGGGGCGCGGCGGCGCGCGCGGCCAGGCCCGTGCGCGGGCGCCAGCGCAGGCTGGTGTTGATCGGCGCGTCGACCGGCGGCCCCACCGTCCTGCGCGACATTCTGGCCGAACTGCCGCCGGGGTTCGCGCTGCCGGTGGTGATGGTTCAGCACCTGGCGCCCGGTTTCACGCGCGGATTGGCCGAATGGCTGTCCTCGGCAAGCGGCTACCCGGTCGCGCTGGCCAGCGACGGGCTTCGGCTGCGCGGCGGCATGGCCCACCTGGTTCCGGACTGCTGCCAGCCGGCGATCGACGCCGACCTTTGCATGCGACTGACCGATGGCGAGCCCGAACATGGCATGCGCCCGTCGGTGTCGCATCTGTTCCGTGCACTGCACCCGGACCTGCGCGCCGATTCGGTGGCGATCCTGCTGAGCGGCATGGGCCGCGACGGCGGAGCCGAACTGAAGCAACTGCGCGAGGACGGGGCACTGACGATCGCCCAAGACCGCGCCAGCGCCGTGGTGTATGGCATGCCCGGCGAAGCGGTGCGCCTCGACGCGGCCATGCTGGTGCTGCGACCGGCCGAAATAGGCAAGATGCTGCACGGCCTCACGAGCGAAGCTGCAGCGATGACACGTACTTATGGGATCTGAAGAACAATATGACGGAATCGCGTTTTAGTCACGACAACGACATCGACATCCTGATTGTCGAAGACAGTGTGACCCAGGCGCGCCTGCTCGCCCAGCTACTGCAGGCGGAAGGCGGCTACCGGGTGCGTACCGCAGCCAACGGGCGCGAGGGCCTGGCCGCCGCGCGCGCCGCACGGCCGACCATGATCCTGTCCGACATCTCGATGCCGGAGATGGATGGCTTCGAAATGTGCAAGGAGATCAAGCGCGATCCGGCGCTGCGCGATATCCCGGTGATCCTGCTCACCTCGCTGAGCAGCCTGTACGACGTGATCAAGGGCCTGGATGCCGGCGCTGACAACTTCATCCGCAAGCCCTATGAATCCAGCTATCTACTCGGCCGCATGCGCTTCATCCTGGCCAACCGGGCGCTGCGAAGCAACGACCGCGTGCAGCTTGGCATGCAGGTCAACCTGGGCGGACAGACCCATTTCATTACGGCCGAGCGCCAGCAGATTTTCGACCTGCTGATTTCGACCTATGAAGACGCGATCCACATGACCGAGCAGCTGAAGGTGCAGCAAGCGCGGATCGCCCATTCGTACCAGTCGCTCGAGAGCCTGTACCGGATCGCCGAGGCGCTGAATCCTGCGCTGAGCGAGCCGGAGGTGGCGGAGCGCGCGCTGCAGCGCGTGCTCGAACTGCCTGGGGTGCTCGACGCCACGATCTGGCTGGCGGACGGCGAAGGTCGGCTGCGCCTGATGGGCAGGGCAGGGGATGGCGGCTGCGCCGGGGACGACTGCGCGTGCGAGCAGGCACTGTGCGATGCCGCCCGTTGTGCCGTGCGCGAACCTGGCAGTAGCGCCCACCAGCGCCTATTGGTGCCGCTGGCGTCGGGCGCCCACACCCGTGGCATGCTTTGCATGAGCACGGCAACTGCGCTGTCCGACGACGAACGCCAGGTCCTCGAGACGGTCGGTAATCAGATCGCGGTGGCGATCGAGCGCGCCCACCTGTACACGCACATGGAAGGTTTGGTGCGCGAGCGCACCACTGCGCTCGAATCGGAACGCGCGCTGCTCTCGGCAGTCGTCAACAACAGTGGCGCGCTGGTGGTCGTCCTCGACCCGCAAGGCGTGGTCCGCATCTTCAATTCGGCAGCCGAACGCAGTTATGGCTGGCTCGCATCCGAGGTGGTCGGCCGCAATTTCCGGGACTTCGTCCACCAGGCCGACGACCAGCCGCTGTCGTTCGATCTGCCGACCGATCACGGCGTCCCGGTCCAGAGTCGCCGCGAATGGTACGCGCGCGACGGCAGCATCATCACGCTGATCTGGTCGACGACGTGGCTGCGCGACGCTACCGGTGCGCCACAGTACTTCGTCGCGACAGGGATCGACGTGACCGAACTGCGCGGCGCCGAGGAGCGGGTCCGTTACCTGAGCAACTTCGACCCCGAAACCGGCTTGCCCAACGAAGTGCTGCTGCGCGACCGCTTGCGGCAGATGCAAGCGCGGGCGATGGAGGGCCAGCAGGTGTTGGGCTATCTGTTGCTCGAGCTGCCGCGGCTGCTGATGGTGAAAGCAAGCCTTGGCCTGGACGCGGAGCGTGCGGTCCTGAAGCAGGCGGCGGAGCGCCTCGGCCGCTGGTCGCAGGGTGACGCGACCGTCGCGCGTACCGGCCAGCGCGTATTCGCAATCGTCGCCTTGCGCCAGAACGCGGCCGAACTGGGCGCCCTCGCGCGCCAGGTGCTGGCCGAGATGGAACAGGCGTTCGACTGCTGCCATCAGGAATTGCACGTCGACCCATGCATCGGGATCGCCATGTTCCCGAACGATGGCGACGATTACGACACCCTGGCCCAGGGCGCCGAGGCGGCGCTGCAGCGCGCGCTGGCCAGCAAGGCGGCGCGGTACGAATTTCACCGGCCCGACCTGAACGACGGCATGCACGAACGGTTCCGGCTGGAGGCGGCGCTACGGCGCGCTCTCGAGCGCGAGGAGCTGCGCGTGCACTACCAACCGCAGGTCAGCCTGTCCACCGGCGCGATCATCGGCGTCGAGGCTCTGCTGCGCTGGCAGCATCCTGACTTGGGGCTGACCGCTCCAGGACGCTTCATCGGACTGGCCGAAGAGACCGGCCTGATCCTGCCGATCGGCGAATGGGTGCTACGCAAGGCCTGTGAGCAGTTGGGCGCCTGGCAGCGTGCAGGCCTGCGCCCGGTACCGGTGTCGGTGAACCTGTCGGCGCGGCAATTTTCCGGGCACATTGCCGTCACCGTCGGCCGCATCCTGGCGGAAAGCGGGATCGATCCGGCCCTGCTGGAGCTAGAGCTCACCGAGAGTGCTTCGATGGAGGACCCGCAAAAGACCGTCGACATCTTGCGCCAGCTGAAGGACATGGGGGTGCGCCTGGCAATCGACGATTTCGGCACCGGCTACTCGAACCTGAATTATTTGAAGCGTTTTCCGGTTGATAAGCTCAAGCTCGACCAGTCCTTCGTACGCGACATTACATCGGACCCGGATGACCTGTCGATTTCGCGCGCCGTGATTGCGATGGCGCATGGCCTGCGGCTGGCCGTGATCGCCGAAGGCGTCGAAACGGCCGGCCAGCTCGCGCTGCTGGCGGAAAACGGCTGCGACGAAATGCAAGGCTATTTCTTCAGCCGTCCGGTGGATGCCGAGGCCTGCGCACGCCTGCTGCGCGAGGACCGTTCGCTCGACTTGTCGCAACTGCTGCGCGCACCCTACCAGCGTACGCTGCTTTACGTGGATGACGAGGTCAATCTGCTGTCGGCCGTCCGGCGCCAGATGCGCCATGCGGGCTACCAGGTGCTGGTGGCGAGCAACGCCGAGGAAGCCTACGAGATTTTGGCCAAGACCCGGGTCGGCGTCATCCTGTGCGACCAGCGGTTGCGCGGCATGAGCGGCACCGAGTTCCTGTCGCGCGTCAAGCACATGTATCCGGATACGGTGCGCATGGTCCTGTCGGGTTATACCGACTTGCACTCGGTGACCGAGGCGGTCAACCGCGGTGCGATCTTCAAGTTCCTGACCAAGCCATGGCTGGAAGAGGACCTGGCGGCGGCGGTGCGCGACGCTTTTGCCGAATTTGAAACCAAACGGAGCCCGCTGCAGCCGCGGGAAAGGGCATGACACGTCGCGCGTATGGACCAGGTGCTCTGTTGTGTTGTTATGGGGTAACAAGCATTGTTCTTAGGCAATTGATTTGCATGTTCCTGGTTATAATGCCGGCGAGTAGGATCGCGTGCTCACAAGGTGGTCCGACCCGCCACGCCGGGCTCGCCCGCCACCTGTGCGGCGCTAGGCGCCACGTCACGACACTATTGCCGCGGTCGCCGATGCCTTGCGGCGAGCCGGTGCCCTGCCGGCTGAACACATCAGTTTCACATTCCACAAGCGCTTGTCGAGTTGTTATCCGATCCCAATGAAAGCAGTCATCACCCACTTGCCCGGACCCACGGACCACGCTATCGCGCCTCAGCCGGGCGTAACGGTGCCGTTCGCCCTGCCGCTGCGCTCCGAAGCTTTCGTCGCGTTGGAGTGGTTCGAGCACGCACCAGGGTTCGTCGCTTTTCTCGCCGGCCCCGAGCTGGTGTTCACGCATGCGAACGACGCCTACAAGCGATTGGTGGGACGCGAGCAACTAGTCGGCTTGCCCTTCCATATTGCCTTGCCGGAGGTGGCCGAACAGGGCGTCGTCGCTCTCTGTCATGAGGTCATGGCGCGCGGCGAACGCCACGTCGAGCGCGCGCGCGAGGTGCGGGTCCTGACGCCGGACGGCAGCTCCCAGCTGCGGTATATCGACTTCGTACTCCAGCCGATCGCGGAGGTTAATGGACAGCATGCCGCTGGCCTGCTGGTCCAGGGAAGCGATGTGACGATGGAGACGATTTCGCAACGCGAACTCCAGTTCAGCCTCACGCACGACGTCCTGACGGGCTTGCCAAACTATGCCCTGTTCCGCGACCGACTCGAACACGCCTTGCGACTGGCGGCGCGCGTCCAGGGCGCATTCCAGGTGGCGGCCCTCGATCTCGACCTGTTCAAGCGCATCAATGCCCTGCTCGGCCGCGAGTGCGGCGAGCACATCCTGCTTGACGTGGCGCGCCGGATCGAGGCGGCCGCCGGGCCCGACGCGACGCTCGCACGCGAGAACGGGGACAAGTTTCTGCTCATGTTCGAAGGAGAGTCCCAGACAGGCGCAGCGCAGCGGATCCGCGACGTCGCCCGGGCCCTGGCGGAACCGTTCAGCTATGAAGGCGACGCCATGTATCTGACCTGTTGCGTTGGCGTTGCGAGCTTCCCCACGAGCGGACAGACGGTCGACAGCCTGTTGCTTGCCGCAGACCATGCCCTGGCGCGGGCACAGGAAGGCGGCGCGGGCATGCTGCGCTGGGACGATACCCCGCCCGATGGCGCCGAACTCGAGCGCATGCAGCTTGGCTTCGCCTTGCGTGAGGCTCTCACGCGGGGCGAACTGCAGGTGCATTACCAGCCTCAGGTCGATCTCGTGACCGGCGATATCAGCGCCGTCGAGGCGTTGGTGCGCTGGACGAGGGCGGGGGAAAGCGTGGCCCCGGCCACGCTGATCGCGGTTGCGGAAGAGTGCGGCCTGATCGGCGACCTCGGGAAGTGGGTGCTGCGCACTGCCTGCGCCCAGGCCGTGCGCTGGCGCGAGATGGGTTTCACATCCTTGCGGGTCGCGGTCAACTTATCGGCGCGGCAATTTGCTACGCGCGATCTGGAAAAGTCTGTCGCGCAAACGCTTGCGGACACGGGATTGCCGGCGAGCTGCCTCGATCTCGAGGTCACCGAAAGCTTGTTGATGGAAGACCTGGACGGGGCCGCGGACAGTCTCTATGCCTTGAGACGCCTCGGCATCAGGACCTGCGTCGACGATTTCGGGACCGGCTATTCCAGCCTCGGGAACCTGCGCCTACTGCCGGTCGACGTCCTCAAGATCGACGGTTCGTTCCTGCTGCGCGTCCCCGAGGACGAAGGTGCGTCGGCGATCGTGAGTGCGATCATCTCGATGGGGCACAGTCTCGGCATGCGTGTCATCGCTGAACGCGTCGAACGGGAAAGCCAGTGCGAATTCCTGTCGCGTCATATGTGCGACGAGGTGCAGGGCTACTACGTCTGCGAGCCGATTCCCGCGGATGCCATGACGGACTTCCTGCGAGCGGGAAGCGCGCTGGCGCCACAGTTGCTGCGCTTCAGTCGTGCCAAACCTACGCTGCTGCTGGTCGACGACGAGCCCAGCATCCTGTCCTCGCTCAGGCGCCTGTTGCGTAACGAGGGCTATCGCATCCTGACTGCCAACAGCGGGAGCGAAGGGCTGCAGGTGCTGGCGGAGCACTCGGTCGACGTGATCGTGTCCGACCAGCGCATGCCGGGGATGACCGGGGTGGAGTTCCTGCGCACCGTGAGGCAGCACTATCCGGACACGGTGCGCATCGTATTGTCCGGTTTTACCGAACTGCAGACGGTGACCGATGCCGTCAACGCCGGGGCGATCTACAAGTTCCTGACCAAGCCCTGGGATGACGAGCAACTGCGCGGCCATATCCAGGAGGCCTTCCTGTACGGTGCGATGGCCGACGAGAACCGCATGCTGACACTGCAGGTCCGCACCGCCAACCAGAAGCTCGCCGCAGTGAATCACCAGCTCGAGTCTGTTCTGGCGCAACAGCGCAGCGAGATCCAGCGCGGCGAGATCAGCCTGGACATCGTGCACGAGGCACTCAGCAATGTGCCGGTGCCGGTTCTGGCGAGTGACGATCTCGGCACAATCGTATTGGCAAATCGGGCCGCACTGGAACTGTTTGCCGGTCACGGGCCGGTCCTCGGCAGCGACGTGCGACAGTTATTTCCCAGCCTGCCAGCACAGTTACCTGACGGTACGGGACTTACTTTCGAGCACCGTATTGGTAACTGCCGGCTTCCGGCCGATCTGCGTCCTATGGGGAGCGGGAGCCAGTCGCGCGGGTGGCTCATCGCCGTCACTGGTCAGGCTATCGATATTCACGCGCCGGGCGACGCATCCGCGTGTCTGCCCGGTGGCGCCAACAAAACAGGAGTATCAGCGTCATGAAACGCTTTCAAGCAGTTGCAACCGCCGAGGCCGAAGAAGGCAAGTGCCTCTATGCGGAGGTGCGGGACCGGTCCGGCAACGTCCTGCTGCCAAAGGATACCGTGCTCACCGGCGCCATGATCCGGTCCCTGCTGCGGCGCGACGTCGAGACGGTGCTGATCGTCGACGATTCGATCACGGCGGAGCAGCTAGCCGCCGAGCGCTCACGCGCGCAGGAACGGCTCGAGTACTTGTGCCGCCATGCGGGAAGCGGGAAGGCAAACCTGCTGTTGCGCGAGGTCGTCGAAGGATACCGGATGGCGGAGTTGTCGTGAACATGGTCGATATTGCCCAAGTGGTGAAACGCGTCCGCGACCTGCCAACCTTGCCCTCGATCGCCCTCGATCTGATCAGTTCCTTCGAGCGCGAGGATGTCGACGTAACGACTCTGGCGGAAAAGATCTCGCGGGACCAGGCGCTCGCCGCCAAGACCCTTCGCCTTGCGAATTCGTCCTTTTATGGCCTGGCGGCGAAGGTCAGGACCGTCAAGCAGGCCATTGTTGTGCTCGGCTTCGACAGTGCGCGTGTGCTGGCGGTGGCGAGCAGCGTCATCGAGACCTTTGGCGACAGTAAATGCCAGCAGATCGACGTTGCTGGCTTCTGGCGTCATTCGATTGCGGCCGCGCTATGTGCGAAGAGCCTCGCGCGCCATGCCGGGCTGGACCAGGATTGCGCCTTCATTGCCGGCCTGCTGCACGATATCGGCCGGCTCGTGCTGGCGTCCAGCTTTCCCGACGAATACGCGCAAGTGCTCGCCTACTGTGAGCGCAACGACACGACCACCAGTGAGGCCGAGCTGTGCATCCTCGGCGTGGATCACCAGCGCGTCGGCGAGATGCTGGCGGAGATATGGAAGTTCCCGCCCTTGATCCAGCGTGCGATCGGTCAGCACCATGCGCCGGCCGGCGCCGACCTTTGCAACGTCCCCGGCCTGGTGCATGCGGCGAACGCGCTGGTGCAGGCACTGGATCTGGGCGGCGGCGCGCATATCGCCGTGCCGCGTTTGAACGACGCGACCTGGGAAAGCCTTCGTCTGACACCGGACCATCTGCAGGCCGTATGCCGCGAGACCGAAGGCCAGTTCGAGGAAGCGTCCCGACTTTTCATGCAGGGCTAGGACCATGACACACACCGTTGATATCACATGCGGGGCCGGCGCCGTGGTGCGCCAGGAATCGGTGGAGGCTGAACTGCTGCGCCGCAACCAGGAACTTACCGAACTGAACGCAAAGCTTTCCAGGGCGCAGGAGCAATTGCTGCAGTCGGAAAAGCTCGCCTCCATCGGGCAACTTGCTGCCGGTGTCGCGCACGAGATCAATAACCCGATCAGTTTCGTTTTCTCGAATTTCGGCACCTTGCAGACCTATGTCGCCGACCTGCTGCGGGTGCTGGTCCAGTACGAACAGGCCGAGCAGTTCATCGCGAACCCGGAGGTGGTCAAGCAGATCGCGGCGCTGCGCCATCAGGTGGACCTCGATTTCCTGAAGGACGACGTCCCGGTCCTGATGGTCGAGTCGCGCGAAGGCATCGAGAGGGTGCGCAAGATCGTCCAGGATCTGAAGGATTTCTCGCGGGTCGACGCGCACCAGGATTGGCAGTGGGTGAATCTCCACCACGGGATCGACTCGACGCTGAACATCGTCAATAACGAAGTCAAGTACAAGGCCGATATCATCAAGGAATACGGCGACATTCCCGAGGTCGAATGTCTACCGTCCCAGATCAACCAAGTGATCCTGAATATCGTCGTCAACGGCGCCCAGGCGATCAGCGGGCCGCGCGGGCGGATCACGATCCGGACCGGCACCGGCGACGGTCATGTGTGGATCGAGATCGCCGACACCGGAAGCGGCATTCCCAAGGCGATCCAGTCGCGCATCTTCGATCCTTTCTTCACCACGAAGGCGATCGGCAGCGGGACCGGCCTCGGACTGTCGCTGTCCTACGGCATCATACAAAAGCACGGCGGCCGGATCGAGGTGCACAGCGAAGAAGGCTTGGGTACCGTCTTCCGCATCGAATTGCCGATCAGCCACGACGATGCCGAGGTTGCGGCGCAGGTTCCGGTATGAGCGCGATTGCCGCCGTGGGATCGGACACGCCTGCAGCCACGATCCTGTGCGTGGACGACGAACCGAATATCCTGGCCGCCCTGCGGCGTTTGTTTCGGAAGGAAAGTTTCCGGGTGCTGTGCGCAGAAAGCGCGGCGGCAGGCGTGGCTGTATTGGAACAGGAGCGAGTCGACATCGTTATTTCCGACATGCAAATGCCGGAAATGAATGGTACAGAGTTCCTCGAATGTGTGAGGCGCCGTTGGCCCGACACGCTGCGCCTGCTGTTGACCGGCCATGCGGACGTCGAGTCCACCATCAGCGCGATCAATCGTGGCGAAATCTACCGCTACATCACCAAGCCGTGGAACGAAAGCGCGCTGCTGCTGGTCATCCGCGACGCCTTGGAGCGCCAGCGGCTGGAACGCGAGAAACTCCGGCTGGAGGTGCTGACGAGGCAGCAGAACGACGCGCTGCGTGATCTGAACGCAACGCTCGAACAACGTGTGCGTGATCGGACAGCGGAGCTGAGTGCGGCCCAGAACTCCTTGCAGGCTTCGCACGAGCGGCTGAAGTCGAATTTCCTCACATTGATCAAAGTCCTGTCGAGCCTGATCGAAATGCGCGGGGGAGCTGTCGCGGGGCATGGACGGCGGATCGCCGACTTGGCGCGCCGGATCGCGCTGCGGATGGGCTTGACCCCGCGTGAAGCGCAGGACGTGTTCGTGGCGGGCCTGCTGCATGAAATCGGCAAGACCGGGTTTCCAGACAGTTTGCTCGGCATGCCGGAGTCAATGCTGAGGGGGGACAACCTGGGGCGCTACCGCAAATATCCGCTGCTTGGCGAGCAGTTGCTCATGCCTCTCGAAGAATTGCGCGAAGTCGCCGCCATCGTGCGCGCCCATCGCGAGCGTTTCGACGGTAGCGGCTTTCCCGACGGCGTGGCTGGCTTCGACATACCGCTCGCGGCGCGCATTTTGGCGGTGGCCCACGACTTCGAAGCATTGCAGCAGGGCCTGCTTGTTCAGCAGCAGATGGACGCCAGGCGGGCAACCGATCTGGTGGTGGAAAGCAGAGGCAAGCGCTACGACCCAGGCGTGGTTGGGGCATTCTACGATATCCGGACCGGACGCAGTATCTCCGAGGAAGTCGCGGAGATTGCCATGGGGATAACACAGCTCAAGCCGGGGATGGTGCTCAGCCGCGACCTGCTGTCCGCAGAAGGCGCCTTGCTGCTGTCGACAGATCACGTGCTGAGCGAGCGGATGCTGAAACAGCTTGCCGAATTCGAGCACAGGGCGGGTACCGAACTTCAACTCTTCATCAGGTCTGGAGCAGCGCATGCGCCGTATTCTGATTCTTGACGACGAGCCTGGCGTACTGAATGCGCTGAGGCGCACGCTACGCTCGGCATTCCCCAAGGAGAGCGTCACGATCGAAACATTCGACGATCCCGAAAGCGCCGTTCTGCGTGCTGGCGACCAGGACTTCGATGTCGTGATTTCAGACTTTCGCATGCCGGGCCTCAACGGCGCCGACGTGCTGCAGCTGGTGAAGGGGCTGCAGCCCACCGCGACGCGCATCGTCGTGAGCGCGACCACGGATTACGCCGACATCATCGCGGCAGTCAACCGGGCCGAGGTGTTTCGTTACTTGGCTAAGCCATGGGAGCACGAGGAATTGGTCGCAACGGTGCGGGAAGCGTTCGAGCGGCGGGACTGCCTGATGCAGTCTAGGCCGGGGCAGCCTGCCGCGCAAGCGTCGGAAGTCCGCGCCGACCAGGAGGAATGCGCGCCGCACCAGTGCGAGTTGCAACAGCTTGAACAGGAAGAGCCAGGCATTACGCACGTGAATTGGGATGAACATGGGAATATTCGGCTTTTCTGATCGAGATGCGTCGAGCACGCGCGCTCGGACGAGCGGCTTCGCAGGTGCACTGAAACATGCTGGGTTCTTGAGCGAGACCTTGTCGATATGAAAAAATGGATTTCGCGTTTGATAGGCAACGCTGAAGCGGGGACGAACGAAGGTGCCGGCCAGGATGCCGATGGCACGGCGCAGGCGCGGCAGGCGGAGCGTACTTGCGCCGAGATCGATGCCGCCTACTATCGATGGCTGACCGCGTCCGCGGGATTCAACGCGCCTGCCGAGTTGGAAACCTCGATTCTCGATCAGGTGCAAGGCCTGTGCGACTCTCCGGGCGAGGCGGCCGAACTGGTGCCACGCGTGCCCGAGGTGATTCCGCGCCTGTTGCGTAGCCTGCGCGACGAGGAGGTCTCGGTCGCGGAGCTGTCGCGCCAGGTGGAGCAAGACGTCGTGCTGGTTGCGGAAGTCATTCGCGAGGCCAACAGCGCCTACTATCGGCCCTTGACCGCAGTCAAGACCGTCGAAGCCGCGATCATGATGCTTGGGCAAAATGGATTACGCATGTTACTTGCCCGTATCGGTTTTCGGCCTGTCATCAAAATGCAGTCCGGTGGATTTTTGCGGCGAGTTGCGCCCCAGATCTGGGGCCAGTCCGAAAAATGCGCGCTTGCCGCAAGCCTGGTGGCGCCGGGCCTGACCACCGGCGTGTTCGAGTCCTATCTGGCCGGCCTGATGCAGAACGTCGGTCTGGTCGTCGCGTTCCGGCTCGCTGAGCGTGTGTGCGAGCCAGGCAAGGTTCCTGCGTCCAGCCAGTTTGGTGTCAAGCTGCTGGCCTGTAGTCGGGCTCTCTCGGCGGCGATTGCAAGACATTGGGATTTTCCGCAGGACGTCGCAGACGCCATTGCGCAGGCAGCTGATCCTGGCGAGTCAAACCTTGCCCTGGCGCTTCGCCAGGGCGATTGTATTGCCAAGCTGCGGCTGCTGCTCGACAGCGGTGTCCTATCCGCAGACGATAACCTCATCTCGGATGCACTCGACAGTTTCCAGCAGCGCTGCCTGCGAAAGCTGTGCAATGTGGAAAGTTAAAGACATTTCGATTGCTTGCAATGCAGAGAAATCAGTAGCTCAACCATTTTGTCGGAACGGAAGGCATTTGCAACCTAATGCCGCCGAAAAAAAGAACGCGCTTGAAAGTGAAATCAAGCTAATGCGACAAATTTTATGTGTGTGCTCGTCGAGTGCTACAACATGCCGGTGCGCTACGCCTGTCTGGCGCGCAAGTTCTTTGAAACGTTGTCAATTTTCGATCATGGCCGCCCAATCTGGCATTCGGCGCCATTAGACCGGGACAGAACACTGTTCTTGCCGCTTAGTCTACAAGTGGCAGCGCGTGTCGGGGCCTCGACAATGCAGGTGCTATATTGTTCGAAAAAGATTGCAAGACGACGAGGCGCTTGAATCCGTCTTTTTCTTTGCCGCAACTTGGGGGGCTAAGGAATGGCCCGGTCCGCGCTTTATGGAGTTGATGCAATCGAATGCCAGATACCGATCGAAATCGCACACTTCTACCTGCCTTCCTAGTACTGCTGCTTGGATGCTCCGTTTCGTTCTCCGCTTTCGAACTCGAAAATCGCCTCGCTGGCGAACGTACCGCGCTTCACGCGGCGACCGACGCGGCCCAGTACCAGTACGCACTTGAGCAGGGCATCGGCGCTTACGCGCATTTAAGCCGGGACCTGGCGGGTTACGTCGCGGCCGCCGGTGATTCTGGCGAAGCTGGCTTCGTAAGATATGCGCGCACCGCCGATGTGCTTGCCGAGCATCCGGGCCTTCGCTCGATTGGATATGTTGAGCAGGTGCCAGGCTCCAGCCTGAATACCAATGCCTTGTTCTCATACTGGTACATGTATCCGCGAAGTGCAGAGGCGCTGCGTGCCTGGGAGCCCGACTTGTCGAAAGTACCTGAACGCCGGCGGGCAATGCAGGTGGCCCGCGATTCCGGCTTGCCCACCTCTACGCAACCGCATTCCTACCTGAGCAGCTCGAATGCAACGCCAGTGGTCGCCGTTTTCTCGCCCGTCTACCGCACGGCGCTCCCGCCAACTACGATTGCCGAGCGGCGCGCAGCATTGCGCGGCTTTGTTTTTTTAGTTGTCGATGTTGACGAGGCAGTGGAGCGGGTAATGGGGCCGGGATTTCGTCGGTCATTCGACCTTGAGATTTACGATGGATCGGTGCGCCCCGAGAATCAGTTGTATGACGGCGACAAACGACCGCACTTTCGCTTGGGCGACCGTGATTTTCCTGTGGCCCGCCAATCCGACCTTACGTTCGCTAACCGCACGTGGAAACTGTTTTTCTTCGCAAAGGCTGTGTACCGCGAGCGTTATTACAATCCCTACGGCGCAGTGATCCTGTTGGCGGGCTTTATGGCGTCGATCGGACTCGCCTACCTCACTGCAGCGTGGATGCGGCGTGTGGCCAAGCGCTCGCGCCGGCGCGCAGAAGTCATGCGCTTTGACACGATCTTCGAAAAACACCCTTTTGCGGCCTATTCCCTCGATCACCGACACCGCTTCCTGAGTGCAAACGCGAAGGCCTTGAATGATTTTAAATTGAGCAAGCAAGACCTGATCGGGAAGCCCATCGAGGAGATGATCGTGCCGGAGAATCTGTCGCGCTTTCTCCAGGCGTTTGCGGAGGTCTTGAATGGGGATTCGGTGTCCTTCGAATCGGCGCTGATCGATAACGTTGGCGTGCGCATCGAGGTGAGCATGATCATGCTTCCGGTAATAGCTAACGATCGGGTGATCAGTGTTCTCGGTATTGCCGAAAACATCACTGAACGAAAATTGATCGAGTGGCGCCTTGCGGACTCTCAGCGGATGCTCAAACTGGTCATCGACAACATTCCCCAGAGGGTATTCTGGAAGGACTCGCAGCTCAGATATATGGGCTGTAACGAGGCGTTTTCCCGTGATGCAGGCTTGGCGCGACCCGAAGACATCGTTGGCAAGAGCGATTTTGAACTGGCTTGGCGGGCAAGCGCGGAATTGTACCGGAATGACGACATCGAGACGATGCGCTCCAACGAGCCAAAAATCAATTTCGAGGAGCGTCAGCTGCGTGATGATGGCAGTGAGACCTGGTTGCGTACAAGCAAAATACCGCTCTATGACATTGACGGACGCACCGTCGCGTTGCTCGGGTTATACGAAGATATCACTGATCGTAAGTTGCTTGAACGACAGCTGCAGCAATTGGCGCATTACGACAGTCTGACCGGGCTGGCCAATCGCGCCTTCTTCTACCACCACTTGGAATTGGTGACGTCGCGCGTGAAGCGCCGTCATGCGACAGTGGCGCTGCTGTACCTCGACCTTGACCGGTTCAAGGCGATCAACGATACCTATGGCCACGACGCAGGCGACGTGGTGCTCAAGGCGTTCGGTCAGCGCATCAAGCACGTGGTGCGAGAGACGGACCTCGTGGTACGCCTCGGCGGCGACGAATTCGCCGTGCTGCTGGAGGATTTGCCCGACCGCAAGACCGCAGAAACCGTGGCGCGCAAGCTTGTTGCGGTGATGCAGGCGCCATTTCCACTCGGCTCGGCCGACGTGGCGGCCGGCACTAGCGTTGGTGTCGCCTTTCTCGAGCCAGGTATGGCTGGCGACGAGGCGGTGCGCCGGGCGGATCAGGCGATGTATCGGGCCAAGCGTGGCGGACGCAACCGGCACGAGGTTTACGGCTCTGCTCTCTAGGCGTGCATTTGCAGGAGATTGTCGCCATCGGTAGAGAGCCTGGATAGCGGTGCTATGTCGCCGATCCCTTGGCGGGGACGGCCACGGTCGTAATCGTCGTTCCACTGGCGGAAGACATCCGTCCGCTCGTCAGAATCGGTGTAGACGAAACCATGGATCCACTCGTGTAGCGCTGACTAGATGATGCGATCTGCCTTACCGTTGGTTTGCGGTCGGTAGAGTCGGACGACGCGATGCTTAAGTGTTGGACGACAAAGGTTGGAGCCGCTTTTCAGCCCAGGCCTACGCGTCTTCGCAAGTGGACAAGAGCTACGGGAGAATCCGCGGCCAGTTGATCTATCTCTGCAGAGTTGTCGGCTCTGCCGTTGAAATCGCCGACTTACGGCTCAGTTCGCGCCGCAATCGTGCGTGGCCTGCTCGCGTACATAATTTGCGCCGGAACCAATTTGAATGGCGACCGCCGCTGGTCATGCTCGATGTCGCTTCCCAGCGACGGTTGCTTGTCGGTTGCTCATCAACCGGGATTCACTGATGAGCTACCGTCAGCTCCTCATAGAAAGGAGCAATCCGAATTAGCGGATGTCGCAACTGCGTGTTGTTTGATCAACTAGAAGTCCCAGGTCTGGCGTAGTGTCCCGCCATGCGGAAGTGCAACATGCTACTGCTAATGGTACGGATCAGTTTGTAGTGAAAAAAGCTTCATCGAATCAACCGGCTAGCTCATCCATTGATAGAATGGGAATGACGCCAGGCTCGCCGGCGGCTGAAAAGCTTAGGCAGTAACGGCAACACGAGCCCCTGATTTCAGGGGCTTTTTTTTCATGTTCACGAGAACAAAAGACGGAATCCTGAGAATGAGGAAAAGCAGGGCAATGCCCCGAACGCGACGATTGTGCAGCACGCTGATGGGCATCGCATTGAGTTCCCTTGCTTGCGCACAGGGCCATTCCGTCGTTCTGGCCGACTACAACCATGCCGTCTGGACCGCGAGCGACGGCGCGCCCGTACACGTCGAGCGCATGACGCAAACGCCCGATGGCTGGCTGTGGCTGGGGACGCCGAACGGCCTGTACCGCTTCGACGGCGTGCGTTTCCACCCCTTCGTCGCAGCCAACGGCGAGCACTTGCTGAGCCCCCGGATCTGGGAGCTGGCACCCCAGCCCAACGGCGACCTGTACATCGCTTACGAGGCCCCGGGCCTGAGTGTACTGCACGCGGACGGCCGGCTTGAGCATCTCGCTCCGGGAACGAAGGAGAGTCCCGTCAGCAGGACCAATGACGTGGTACGCGACGGCGAAGGCGCGCTGTGGGTCGGCACATCCTCCGGTCTGCGGCGCCTGCAGCAGGGGCGCTGGTCGAAGCTGGGAGCGGCGCAAGGCTGCCCCGATGCGCCGTTGACGATCGCACTTGATCGCAACGACCGGTTATGGGCCACCAATGGCCGTCACCTGTTCCGCTACGACCGGGACGCCGAGCGTTGCGTCCCCGCCAGCCTGACTGCACCAAACCGCGACGCTTCCGAAAAGATGCTGGGATTCCGGACCTCGCAGGACGGCCGGCTCTGGGTTGGAGCGGATAGCTATCTTGCGCTCGTATCGGCGGCGGCGCCCAGTGCTACCGCGCGACCGGGCTACCTCAGCCAGGGATCGGGCAGTACCGCCATCTTCGACCGGGCCGGCAACCTGTGGGCACTGCGCTGTCCGACCGGCGTCTGCCTGGCCGCGTACGCCGGCGTGGACCAGGCGAGCTACATCGACGTGGCTGCGGCGACGACGAGCCGGCTCGACCAGCCTGGCCAGCTGAGCTCGCTGGCGCCGCGCGTGATCTTCGAAGACCGTGAAGGCGATATCTGGCTCGGTTCTGCGACCGGTATCGAGCGCTTCCGCCGGAACACCTTGCGCCCCTTGGGGCTGCCGGCCATCAAGGGAGATTTCCATGTCGCGCCCGACGCCGACGGCAGCGTGTGGGTGGTCGCTCCCCAGGAGATGCGGGGATGGCGCTACGATCCTGCGTCGCGCCGTCTCACGGCGTTGCCGGGCAAGTATCGCGGTGCTACGCTTGCGCCCGACGGTGCGGTCGTGCTCCTCAGGGAGGACGGCATTACGGTGCGCCGCGCCGGCGTCGAGACCGTTATCGACCTGCCGGGACCGCTGCCGATGGCGGCCTGGGCACGCGGCGACGGCCACCGGGTCTGGCTCGGCGGGGTGAACGTCCCGGTCCAGCTTTGGGACGGCCACGCCTGGCGGCCGCTGGCCGACCTGCCTGGCGCCGAATTCGTCTTCAGCACGGCGGGCCAGCCCGGCCAGATGTGGCGCGGACTCGCCGATGGCCGCCTGGTGCTGTTCGAGGGTGGCCGCCTGCGGGGGGAATACGGCCAGGCTGCGCTGGGCAACATCGGCCAGGCGACTTGCGTGTCGACGGCGCCCGAACTCGTCGTGGGCGGCGAAGCTGGCGTGGCAGTGTTGCACGAAGGGCGCTTCCGGCGCTTGCGCGTGGAGCGCGACGATGTGCTGCGCCGTGTCACCGGCTTCTTCGTGGCGGCCGACGGCACCCGCTGGCTGAACGGCGGCATCGGCCTGCTGCGTGTCGAAGCAAGCGATTGGCGCCGGGCGGTGGATAGCGGTGCGCCGCTGCGCTATGCCTTGCTGGACGCGCGCGACGGCTACTCGGGCACTGCGGCGGGTGTAGCGTCGTTGAGGTTGGTGGGCGAGCACCTGTGGGTGACGACCACCGACGGCATCGTCGAGCTCGACCCGTCGCGGCGCGAACGCAATCCGCTGGCGCCGCAGCCCTTGCTGCTGGCGGTGACCGGGGATGAGCTTGCCTACCCGCTGACGCGCCCGCCGCTGATCCGCGCCGGCACCACGCGCCTGCGCTTCGACTTCACCGCACCTGCGCTGAGCCGGCCCGAACGCATCGTCTTCAGCTACCGCCTCGACGGCGTGGACCGTGCCTGGCAAACCGGCTCCGAACGCAGCGCCACCTATACGGGGCTGGCGCCGGGAGACTACCGCTTCCGGGTGCGCGCCATGAACGAGGACGGCGTGTGGAGCGAAGGCGAACGGACTCTCGACCTGCACGTGGCGCCGACCGTGGTGCAGACCGCCTGGTTCAAGCTGGCGTGCGTGCTGGCCGGCCTGCTGCTGCTCTGGCTCGGCTACCGCCTGCGCCTGCGCTTCCTGACGCGGACCTTGACCGAGCGTATGAGTGCGCGGATGGAAGAGCGCGAACGCATCGCACGCGACCTGCACGACACCGTGCTGCAGACTTTCCAGGGTTTCGTGATGAAGGTGACGACGATCCTGCCCGCATCGGAGTCCGCGCTGGCGGACTCTTTGAGGCGCAGCCTGCGCGACGCCAAGGCCGCCATCGAGGAAGGGCGCGACAAGGTCGCAGCCCTGCGCGACGGCGCGCACCACGAGCCCTCGCTGTGCGACTATCTGCGCACGACGGGGGAGCAGGACGCCGGCCCGGGCCAGCACTTCACGCTGCGCTGCGTGGGCAGGGCGCGGCCGCTGCATCCGATCGTCGAGCAGGAGTTGTGCGCCATCGGCCGCGAAGCCTTGCGCAACGCCTTCCGCCATGCGGATGCAAAACTGCACGAAGCGGTCGTGGAGTACGGTGCAGGCGCCCTGGTGCTGACCATGCGGGACGACGGCCGCGGTATCGACGCCGGCGCCAGGGACAAGCAGGGCCACTGGGGCTTGCGCGGCATCGAGGAGCGCGCCCGGCGCATCCATGCCGACGCGTGCCTGCGCACGGCGCCCGGCGCCGGCACGAGCTGGCGGATCGAAATCAAGGCGGCGCTGGCGTATGCGGACGTGCGCCGGGGCCTGCGCTGGCGCTGGCCCTGGCGACGCTGACGTTCAGCGGCTCTGGACGTCCTGACCGGTGCGCGACTCAAGCTGCGACGGCGCCGGCCTCACCGGCGCCTGGACGGCGGCGTGACGCAGGATCGACTGCGACTGGGACACCGGGCGCGTGATCGGCGAACGCTTGGCGCCGAGTGCGAAGTCGCTGGGCCGGTTCAGGCCCGTGGCCACCACGGTCACGCGCATGGCGTCGCCCAGCGACTCGTCGTAGACCGCGCCGAACTTGATGATGGCCTCGTCGCCGGTCTGCGAGCAGATCGCGTTCATTACCGCCTTCGTTTCACGCAGCTTCAGCGTTTCCTCGGATGCGGCAATGTTGACCAGCACACCGCGCGCGGCGCGCAGGTTCGAGCCGTCGAGCAGCGGGCAGGCAATGGCTTCTTCGGCCGCCTTGACGGCACGGTCTTCGCCGCTGTGCTGGGCGGAGCCCATCATGGCCATGCCGGTCTGGCGCATGACCGTGCGCACGTCCTCGAAATCGACGTTGACCATTCCAGGCACGGTGATGATTTCGGCAATCCCGGTCACCGCCTTGCTCAGCACATCGTCGGCGGCGGCAAACGCCTCCTTTTGCGTGATGTCGCCACCGAGGACTTCCTCGAGGCGGCTATTGAGGACGATGACGAGCGAGTCGACGCATCGGGCCAGGGTGGCGATGCCTTCTTCCGCTACGCGCATGCGCCGCGGACCTTCGAATTCGAAGGGCTTCGACACCACGCCGACGGTCAGGATGCCCAGCTCGCGCGCCACTTCGGCAATCACGGGCGCGGCGCCGGTGCCGGTGCCGCCGCCCATGCCGGCGGTGAGGAACACCATGTCGGCGCCTTTGAGCGCATCGGCGATGATGGTGCGTTCGCGCGTGGCGCTTTCGCGTCCGACGATCGGGTCGCTGCCTGCGCCGAGTCCGCTCTCGCCGAGCTGGATCCGTTTTTCGGTCTTGGTGTTCGACAGCGCTTGCGCGTCTGTATTCGCGCAAATGAATTCGAAGGTCGACACTCCGGAGGAGGCCATATGGCTGACGGCATTGCCGCCGGCACCGCCAACCCCGATTATCTTGATGACCGTTGCCGGTTGGGGAATGTTTGTTTCGGACAAGGAATACTCCGTTTGAAATTGTGTGTTCGACCGGCTGTAATTGCTGCGCGACAAGCGCATGCTGGTGCCGAGCCTATTAGACTACTTGCTGAGGTGCGCACGCGAAAGTTTGAAAACGTTACATTCGAAAATAATTGTAATAACGCGTGCAATGGCGCCGAAACGCTGGTGTGCGCTTAGGTATGCAGCAAGGCCACGAACTGCATGAGCTCGTTTTCGCCAAGGTCCGACACCGCCGAGAAATTCATCCCGCCAGCGCTCCACCGGACCAGGTGATAGCCTTGCCTGTCTGTCATCTGCGGCCTTGTAGGCAGATCCTTGCCTGGCCAGATCGTCACATTAATCGGATGGCGATGGCGGCGGTAGACGAGGACCGCGACATTCTGGCCCGCCAGATAGTCGAGCCGGCCACCGATCAGCGGATATCCTTGCGCTGCGAGGTCGATGACTGGGGGAGCGAAGGGCAGCTTGCCGTTGAACCAGGGTTTGACGGTGTGTTGATCGGACGAGACAAGGTCGGTCAGGTGGTCGACTTGCAGGGACCGTATGTGACTTGCGACCAGTTCATCGGTCAGGATCTGTTGCGGCGACCGCGCCATGCGGTACTCGCCGACACCCCAGGCCAGGGCCGCTGCCAGCGCCACGGTGAGCGCCGCGGCGGTTTGCGGCCACCAGCTTCGCCGTGCAAGCGGGCTCGTGCGAGGCATCCGACTGGACGGCAGGCCCGTGACGACCTGCGCGTGCAGCGCCGGCGGTGCGCTGAAATACGGCGCTTTCTCACGTATCCGCATGCCGGCGCTGCGTTGTTCCTCGATCTCGCGCCGGCACGCGAGACAGGTCTCGAGATGACGATCCACCGCGAGCGTGTCGACGATGCCCAGCTCCCGGTCGACATAGGCGGGCAAGAGTTGCTGGATCTCGCTATGCTCCATCATTCCCTCCGATAGCCTCGCCGAGGTTTCTCGCGAGAAGCTTGCGGCCCCGTCCCAGCCTTGACATCACCGTGCCGATCGGAATACCGGCAATCTCGGCGATTTCCTTGTACGACAATTCTTCCAGTTCGCGCAGGACGACGACCTCGCGAAATTCAAGAGGCAGGGCGGCAAGCGCCTGTTGTACGGCCCGATCGCAATCCTGTTGCATCAGCCGGGCCTCCGGATTCCCACGGGTTTCGTCCAGGCCGTGGAGTTCTTCGTCGAATGCCGTCTCTGGCGGCACGCCTTTTTCACGCAATCCGCTGTAAAAGGTGTTGCGCACGATGCGAAGCAGCCACACGCGTCCGTCGCTGCCATGAAATCCTGAAAAATACTTGAACGCACGCATCGCGGCCTCCTGCACGATGTCCTGCGCATCCTCGCGGTTGCGGGTCAACCAGCAAGCGAGATTGAAGGCCGAATTCAGATGCGGCAGGATCAATTCCCGGAATCGCACTTCAAGGGCCGAGCTGTCCATACGCATCCTTCGCTTGTCATCCCATCAAGACTGCGCTCGCCTGGATTTTATTCCCGATTCGTCGGGTGGTCCGGGAATAAGACGTCGCTGCCGCCGGTATACGGCTTACCGATCCGATCGAATCGGGGATGAACATGGAGGAAGCAATGGAACACACTATCGACCGGCGCGATTTCCTCAAGCTGGCAGGGCTGGGTGGCGTGGTGTTTGCGTCCGGCCTGGCCGGCTGGGCCAGCGCAGGTACACCAGAAAAGGATTTTTATTTTGTTCAGCTGTCGGACGCGCACTGGGGTTTTGAGGGATCGCCCAATCCCGATGCCCGCGGGACGCTGCCGAAAGCAGTCGCGGCCGTGAACAAGCTGGAGCCGCCGCCCGATTTCATCGTGTTTACCGGCGACCTGACGCACACGACCGATGATCCGGTGGAGCGCCGCAAGAGGCTGGGCGAATTCAAGGGGATCATCGACGGTTTGAAGGTCAAGGATCTGCATTTCATGCCAGGCGAGCACGACGCATCGCTGGACCATGGTGCCGCCTTCCAGGAATTCTTTGGCGACACCCACTACAGCTTCGACCACAAGGGCGTGCATTTCATTGTGCTGGACAATGTCTCCGACCCCGCAGGAAGAATCGGCGACGCCCAGCTCGCGTGGCTGGCCAGCGACCTCGGCAAGACAGCAGCGAACCTGCCGGTCGTCGTGTTCACGCATCGTCCCTTGTTCGACCTGTATCCACAATGGGACTGGGCCACGCGGGATGGCGCGGCGGCTGTCGAGCTGTTGATGCCGCGCGCGAACGTCACTGTTTTCTACGGCCATATTCATCAAGAAAATCATCACATGACCGGCCATATTGCCCACCATGCGGCGCGTTCCCTGATCTATCCCTTGCCGGCGCCAGGATCGCAACCCAAGCGCGCACCGCTGCCATGGGATGCCGCGCATCCCTATCGCGGATTGGGATACCGCGAGGTGGCCGCGCAGCAGGCGGGGCAGGCCTTTCAATTGCAGGAATTCCCCGTCCAGGGAGGCTCGTCATGAAACCCTGCCTGCAGCGGCGCCTGTTCGTGCTTGGCACGGCGGCGGCTACCCTGAGCATGCTGGTTCCCGCAAGCGCGAGGCGCGAGCAGGAGCGCCTGGTGCAAGTGCGCGCCCGGCGATTCACGTTCGAGCCGGATGAGATCCGGCTCGCGCTTGGCGTACCGGTCAGCTTCGAATTCACTTCGCTGGACGTCCCGATGGGTTTCAATTTGCCGGACTTCGGTGTGCGAAGCGATATCCTGCCCGGTATGGTGACACGGCTCCGCCTGACGCCGGACAAGGCCGGTCAGTTCCCGTTTCATTGCGATATCTTTTGCGGATCCGGCCATGAAACGATGTCCGGAATGATTGTCGTGAGTTGAGGCGTGGTCCAGTCGTCCGCCCCGAATGTCCAGGATGTTCTAGAATTCCCCCGATCCATCTCGTCTGCCGCATGTGGTCTCGTCAGGAGGAGGGCATATGAACCTGTCGCAGGTGACCGTCCAGCCGGCTCCCAGGCCCGGCAGTTCTTTCCACCAGGCCCTCCGCATCCTGCCGCGGCCGCGCCGCGCCGCCATGTTCGATATCTATGCTTTTTGCCGCGCGGTGGACGACATCGCCGATGGCGCGGCGCCGCCTGCCGAAAAGCGTGCGGCGCTGGAGCGTTGGCGCGAGGACGTGCACGCATGCATCGACGGCGCCGGCCCGGCGCATCTGGCGAACTTGCAGCGTGATATTGCCACTTTCTCACTCGCACGCCCCGATTTCGACGCCGTCATCGACGGCATGCTCATGGACGCACAGTCCGAGCCTATCTGCGCGCCGCCGGCGGCGACGCTCGACCTGTACTGCGACCGCGTCGCCAGTGCGGTCGGCCGGCTGTCGGTCAGGGTGTTCGGCCTGCCGAACGACGACGGCATCCTGCTCGCGCATCACCTTGGGCGCGCCCTGCAGTTGACCAATATTCTGCGCGACATCGACGAGGACGCCGGCATCGGTCGCGCCTATCTGCCGCGTGAATTGCTGATGGAAGCGGGTATTGCCCCTGGCGACGGCGGGTGGAAGGCGGCGGCGATCGCAGCCGATCCCGCACTGCCGCAAGCCTGTGTCCGGCTAGCCGGCCAGGCGCGCGCCTGTTTCGACGAGGCCACGAATGTCATGCGCGGTCATCGCGGCGGCTGCGTGCGGACACCGCGCATCATGGGCGCGGTGTACCAGGCGCTGCTGGCGCGCATGCTCGAGCGGGGCTGGGCCGGGCCTCGCGACGCGGTCAGGGTCGGCAGCCTCGAACGGCTCGGCATCCTGCTGCGGCATGCCGTTCTATAGCCCATCATTTCTGTAAAGGAATCATGATGCGATATTCAGCGTTCCGGGCATTGCATGTGGGGACGGCGGGTGCAGGCGGGGTCGCGCATGAGGCGCGCAGCCGCGGTCTCGAGCAGGGAATCGAGCGCGCGCTCCGGGCGGTCCTGGCCGAGCAGCGGCCGGACGGGCACTGGGTCTACGAACTGGAAGCGGATGCCACCATCCCTGCCGAGTACGTGCTGATGGTGCACGCGCTGGGCGAGCCGGCCGACCCGGCGCTGGAAGCGCGAATCGGCCGCTACCTTCGCCGCAAGCAGGGCGCGCACGGCGGCTGGCCGCTGTTCCATGACGGCGCCTACGACCCGAGCGCCAGCGTGAAAGCTTATTTCGCCCTGAAAATGATCGGCGATTCGCCGGATGCGCCGCACATGGTCCGGGCGCGAGAGGCGATCCGGGCGCGCGGCGGCGCCGAACGCAGCAACGTGTTTACCCGCATCCTGCTGGCGCTGTACGGGGTCGTGTGCTGGGATGCCGTGCCGGTCATGCCGGTCGAAATCGCGCTGCTGCCGCGCTGGTTCCCCTTCCATTTGTCCAAGGTCTCCTACTGGACCCGCACCGTGCTGACGCCCCTGCTGGTGCTCGACGCGCTCAAGCCGCGCGCGCGCAACCCGCGCGGGGTCGGCATCGACGAGCTGTTCCTGGCGCCGCCGCGCGAGCTTGGCCCGGCAGCTTGCGCGCCGCACCAGAATCCGTTCTGGTTCGCCTTCTTCAGCAAGGCCGAGGCCTGCGTCCGACTGCTGCAGCCCGGCATGCCGGCCCGCCTGCGGCGCCGCGCGATAGCACGCGCCAGCAGTTTCGTACGCGAGCGGCTCAACGGCGAGCACGGGCTCGGCGCCATTTTTCCGGCCATGGTCAACGCCGTCATGATGTTCGATGCGATGGGCGTCCCGCGCGACGATCCGGATGCCGTCCGTGCGCGCCGTGCGGTCGACAGGCTGCTGGTGGACCGTGGCGACGAAACCTACTGCCAGCCCTGCTTTTCCCCAGTGTGGGATACCGCGCTGATGAGCCATGCCCTCCTCGAAACGGGCACGCCGGAAGCGCTCGAGGCGGCGCGCCGCGGCCTCGAGTGGCTGCGTCCCCTGCAGATCGTCGACCTGCACGGCGACTGGGCGGAGCGCCGCCCCGGCCTGCGCCCCGGTGGCTGGGCCTTCCAGTATGCGAATGCGCACTATCCGGACGTCGACGATACGGCGGTCGTGGCGATGGCCATGCATCGCTACGACCGGCTCCAGCCCGAGCCCGGTTTCCAGGACGCGGTCGAGCGCGCCCGCGAATGGGTACTCGGCATGCAGTGCCGCGGCGGGCGCCACGGGCACGGCTGGGGTGCCTTCGACCCGGAGAACACCCACCTCTACCTGAACAACATTCCCTTCGCCGATCACGGCGCGCTCCTCGATCCGCCCACTGCGGACGTGTCCGCGCGCTGCGTGTCGATGCTGGCCCAGCTCGATCCGGCTGCCTGCCGCGACCGGAAGGCGCCGGCCCGGCGTGCGCTGGCATGGCTGCTCGACGAGCAGGAAGCGTGCGGCGCATGGTATGGACGCTGGGGCATGAACTATATCTATGGCGCCTGGAGCGTGCTGTGCGCGCTCGGCGCCGCCGGCCTGGACATGAAGGACGAGGCGGCCGTGCGCGCCGTCGCATGGCTGGCATCGATCCAGAACGAGGATGGCGGCTGGGGCGAGGACGGCGACAGCTACCGTCTCGGCTACGACGGCCACCGGCCATTCCAGTCGACACCTTCGCAGACCGCATGGGCGGTGCTCGGGATGATGGCGGTGGGCGCGGTCGACTCGCCGGCCGTCGCCCGCGGCATCGCCTGGCTGCTCGAGCGGCAGCGCGAGGATGGGCTGTGGGACGAGCAACACCACACCGCGACCGGCTTCGAACGCGTGTTCTATCTGCGTTACCACGGCTATGCGCGCTATTTCCCCTTGTGGGCGCTGGCGCGCTACCGCAAGCTGCGCTTTAGCGGCGGCGGCAAGCCGGGGTATGGCATGTGAGGGACACGGGCGAGCGGGATGCCAGGGTCATCGTCGTCTGCGGCCTGGGCTTCGAAGCGGCGATCGTGTCCAGGCTGGGCGTGGCCACCGTGCGCGGGCCCGGACCGCAGCGGATTGCCGATGGGCTCGATGCCCTGCTCGCCGGGCAGGGCGGGCGCGCCGGGGACTGGGGCGGCATCCTGAGCTTTGGCTGCGCCGGCGCCACCGATCCCTCACTGCGGCCGGGCGACTGCCTGCTGGCGTCAAGCGTGTGGAGCGCGGCCGGGGCGTTTCCCGTGGATCGCGCCTGGTCGCGTGCACTGCGGGCCCGGCTGCCGCAGGCGCGCGAAGGCCTGCTCGCAGGGCTGGATTTCCCGCTCGCCACGAGCAGGGACAAGGCAAGGCTGTGGCAAGAGACGGGCGTGCGCGCGGTCGACATGGAATCGCATGCGGCGGCGCTGGCGGCGAGGCGTCATGGCCTGCCGTTCGCAGCCTGCCGGGTGGTGCTGGACCCCGCCTGGCGCAGCCTGCCCGCATGCGCCCTGGCTGCGATGCGCCCTGGCGGCGGCACCGACATCCCGGCGCTCCTGCGCGGCCTCGCGGCGGCACCGCATGAAGCCGTCGCACTGGCCGTTTTGGCGCTGGATGCCTGGCGCGCGCGGCGTTCCCTGCTGCGCCTGGCCGTGCGGCTCGGCGGGGCGCTGGCGCCGCCGCGTTGAGTCACTTGTTCTTGCCGGCGGGGCGGTCGCCCGCCGTGCCGCCTCCGGTCGCATTGCTCTTCTGGTCCGCCTCGTAGTCGGGCAGGGCCCGCGGCTGCTCTTCCTCGATTTTGGACTGCCGTTGCGCCAGCCAGGCGTCGCGTACGAACAGGTATTTGTCGAGGGCCGCCTGTTCCAGCAGATTGGTCGCGTTCAGGTAGCGGGCACGTTCGCTGACGAAGTTGATTCCCCACAATGAATTGCGAACCGCGGGGCGGGCGTAGTTGACGGGCGTAACGAACTGGTCGGCGCCGAAGCCGGCGGCGTCGCGGAAGGTGCTGGGCCCGAACAGCGGCAGCACCAGATAGGGACCGCTCGCCACGCCGTAGTGGGCCAGGGTCAGGCCGAAGTCCTGGTTGTGTTTGGGAATCCCGGCCGGCGTCGCGATGTCGAGGAAGCCCAGGAGGCCAAACGTGCTGTTGACGGCCACTCGCATCAGGTCGGACATGCCGTCCATGAGGCGCAGCTGGGCGAAATTGTTGAACATGACCGGTACATCGCCCAGGTTGGCGAAGAAATTCGCGATGCCCGTACGGATCGGACTCGGCACGACGCGGTTGTAGCCGCGCGCCACCGGCTGGGCGACGGTGCGGTCGACGGCGTCGTTGACGCGCCAGGTGACGCGATTGAGCGGCTCCAGAGGATCGGCTGGATTGCTGCCCGGGCCGGTGGCGCAGCCACCCAGTGCGGCGAGGCCGGCGAGAGCGGCCAGGCGGATCGCGGGTGGCGCAGCGGAGGGTTGGATGTGTGTTCGCATACGGTTCTGGCCTTGGACGTTTCAGGTGGACGAAGGCGCGCGTGCGCTACTGGCCTGACGCTGCCGCGCGCGCGGCTGGCCAAGCAGGATAGGCTGGAAGAAGACGGCGCCGATCAGCGTACAGATCAGGGACAGCACGAGCAGCTCGCCCATGCTGGCGGTGCCAGGATGCCCGGACAGCCACAGGCTGCCGAAGGCAGTCCCGGTGGTGGCGGCGCTGACGACGATGGCTTCGGTCAGCCCGTGCTGGAGCAGAGCGGCTTCACCGCTGCGCCATGCCATTACATAGTAGATCTTGAACGCCACGCCCACGCCGAGCAGCAGGGGCAGGGCGATGATGTTGGCGAAGTTCAGGGATATGCCCAGCAGGACGCTGGCTTCGAGCGTGACGAGGCCCGAGACCAGCAGTGGCACCATGGTCCTCAGCACGTCGCCGAACTGGCGGAAGGCGAGCCACAGCAGCAGTGTAATCGTGAGCACGGCCAGCACCGCTGCCTGCACGAAGGCATCGACGATGAGCGAGGCCGCACCGAGCACCGAGATCGGCCCGCCGCTGGCGTCCGGCGCCACGCGCTGCACGGCCAGCGCGAAGCGGCGCAGGCGTGCGCTTTCCTCGGCGGCACTGTCCGCTTTTGCCCCGGTGGCGCGGCGGGGGCTGACGTCGACCAGCGCGCGGCCATCCGGGGTCATCCAGTTGTGCTTCAGCTGCCCGGGCAGGCTGGCGAGCGTCACCGGGGCGGCCTGCAGCGCCAGCTTGAGGCCGTCCAGTGCCAGCCGGAGCGGGGCGGCGATGGCGGCCTCGGCACGATCGCGCGCGGCGGCATCGGCACGCGCCAGCGCAGCCAAGGCATGGCTCAGGCGTGTGGCATGAAAGGCGCCAGGGCCGGGATGGTCGAGTGCCGCGTTGCGCAGCGAGACAGCGGCGGCCTGTAGCGCCGCCACGCGGGTGCCGTCGGTGGCCGGAGGCAGGGGCTGCTGATACAGTACCGGCGTCAGGACGGCCGCGGTCGCGGCGATGCGCTGGAGCTTGGCGGGTTGCTGCTCCGGCACCAGACTGGCAAGGGTCAGCGCCTGTGCGACTTCCGGCAGTGTTTCGATGCGTGCGGCGACGGTCCGGGCCTGCTCAAGCGAGGGCGCCAGCACCTGGACATTGTCGAGGCCGATGTCGGTGCTGCGCGACAGCGCCTGCAGCGAAGTCATCGATTCGCTGCGGGGATCCTTCAGGTGCAGCGGATTGAAGTCGAATTCGAGATTGCCCAGCAGCGGCAATCCGGCGGCCACCATGGCCAGGGTGCCGGCCAGCAGCGGCTTGCGATGCGCCTGCAGCGCCCGGTCGACCGGCACCAGCCGGGGAAAGCCCGGCGCGGTCCGGCCGGGCGGCGGATCGAGCAGCCGGATCAGCGCCGGCAGTACCGTCAGGCAGGAGGGCAGCGCCACGAACAGGATCCCGCAGCCGGCGATCTGGCCCAGCTCGGCAACGCCGCGGTAGGCCGTCGGCAGGAAGGCGAGGAAACCGAAGGCGGTGGCGATCGCCGCCAGCAGGAGCGGCAGCGCGATCGCCCGACCGGCCTCGTGTAGGGCCTGCGCGGTGCTGGTGCGGCGCTGGTGCATCTCGCGGAAGCGCACGCCGAACTGGATGCCGAAGTCGATGCCGATCCCGACGAACAGGATGGCGAAAGCGATCGAGATGAGGTTCAGTGCGCCGACCATCATGATGCCCAGCGCCGCCGTCAGGGCCAGGCCGCCGGCCATGGTCAGGCAAACGGCCAGGATCAGTCGCCCGGAGCGCAGCGCATACCAGAGCAGGGCCAGCACCAGCAGCAAGGCGGCTACGCTGGTGGCCAATGAGCCTTCCTGCAGCGAGGCGAATTCGTCGTCCGACAGCGGAATCGGCCCGGTCAAGCTGACATTCGCCTGGTAGCGCTGGGCCAGGCGCAGCTCGCGCGCGCTGGCCCGGACCGCTGCCGCCGCCGCCGAGCCCGGCATCAGGTCCTTGAAGTCCAGCACTGGAATGGCTTCGACCAGGCTGAAGGCACTGCCCGCCGGGCCGGTGTCGACCAGGTTCTGCCAGGAGAGCGCGGCCTGGCGTCCGGCCAGCACGCCTTCGACCGCGTCGGCGCTCTGCGCGAGCAGCGGCGCCATGCCGGGCAATCCGATCTGGCCGCTCTGCAGCGGCGCGCCCAGCGAGACCGACAGCAGGTTGGCCAGGCCGCGCAGGGAGGGATCGCGGGCCAGGGCGTTGAGCAGAGGGCGGGCATCGCGCAGGCCATCGGTCAGGCGGCCCAGCTCGGCCTCCGGCACATAGAGCAGGCCGTTACGACGGAAGAAGTCCTCGCCCTCGCCAAGGCTGACAGAACGGAAGCGGTCCGGCTGCCGGCGCAGGCTGGCCGCCAGTTCGCGCGCCGCCTGCGCGGCCAACTCGGGCGCGGGGGCGCGCACGACAACCAGCGTCGTATCGCTGCGACCCGGGAAGGCTGCGGCGACGGCGGCGTCGCGTCTCGCCCAGGGCGCATCCGGATCCATCAGGCGGCCGACGTCCGTGGTGATGGCGAAATGGCCGGCGACATACAGGCAGGCACCGGCCACCAGCAGTGCGAACCCCGCCACGACGGCCCAGGCGTAGCGCACCGAGAGGTCGACGATCCTGGCGATCAGTGTGGTCAGCATGTGCTCGTGATAATGGAGTCTGGCTCATTAAACCCGAGAACACGCCGCCGCATCGCACGATTCGCCGCGCCGCCGGGCCACCGAAGCGGGCCCTTGCCGCCCTTTGCGCTACACTGGTGCGGCCCGCGTCGGGCCACTCATCGGGAGACGCAGAATGAAGCTTTCGAGGCCCTCCTTGCTATTGTCGATCGCCGTGCTGTGCCTGGCGGCCTTGCCTGGCGCCCATGCCGGGCAGGCCGAGCCGGACCCTCTGGCATCGGCGCAGGCGAGCCGCTCGCCCGAGCAAGTGGTGAAATCCACGATTGAGGGCGTGATGGCGGCAATCCGCAGCGACGCGGGCGCCCGCGCCGGCGATCCGGAGCGGACTTATCAGGTGGTCCGGCAAACTTTCTTGCCGTCCACCGACTTCATGTTGACCACCCAGTACGCGGTCGGTCCGGCCTGGGGTTCGGCGACTCCGGCCCAGCGCGAGGCGCTGTTCACCCAGTTCCAGACCCTGCTGGCGCGCACTTATGCGCTGCAGCTGACCCAGATCCGCGAGCAGGACACGAGCTTCAGCTATGCGAAGCCGGCGCCGCTGCCGGCCGGCGCCAGCGACGCGGTGGTCAAGACCAGCGTCGTGACCGGTGGCGAAGTCATGCCGATCGCCTATCGCCTGCGCAAGACCGGCGCCGGCTGGAAGATCTACGACATCGACATGATGGGCGCCTGGATGATCCAGGTCTACCGCCGCCAGTTCGCAGCCCGGCTGTCTGCGGGCGGCGTCGATGGACTGATCAGCTACCTGGCGGCGCACAACGCGGCCCCTTGATGCTTTCCCGGCGCCAGCGGCCCGCTTCGAACCATTGCCACGACAACAGTGCGGGAATGGCGATGAGGATTTCGCGCATGCGCTTGACCAGGGCCAGCGACAGGGACACGTCGCCGCCCACGCCGGCGAGGTGGCCGAACAGGATGGTGGCCGCCTCCTGCACACCGAGTCCGGCCGGCACCATGAAGCCGGCATGGCGCGCCGCCTGGGTCAGGGACTCGATCGCGAGCGCCGTCGGCAGGCCCACCGGATGGCCGAGCAGGCGCAGCGCATACCAGGTCTCGAAGCATCCCGCGAAATAGGACAGCAGCTGCCAGCCCAGCGCGCGCAGCAGGAGGACGTGCTGTCCGAACAGCCGGGCGACGGCGGCATCCAGGGCGGCGCCGTCCAGGCCCAGGCCGGCCACGATGCGGTCGCCGGACAGACGCAGCGCCAGGGCCTCCAGCCGCCGGAAGGCCTGGCCGCCGCGCAGCAGCCACCAGGCCAGCAGCGGCAGTGGCAGCGACAGCAGCAGGCTGGCCCCGATCACCCAGACCTGGCCCATGCCGGCGGCCACATGCGCCATCAGCACCAGGCCCAGGCCACAGAACAGGTACAGCACGGCGATCGTGATCAGCACTTCGACGATCACGCTGGCGGTGACGCCGGCGGTGTCGGGAACACGCAGGCGCGCCAGGCGCACCCCCGCCAGCTCGCCGCCGACGCCGGCGGCGGGCAACAGGCGGTTGATGGCTTCGCGTACCGAAGCGACCCACAGCAGGTAAGCGAGGCCGGGCGGACGCGGCGGCGCGGCATCGGGTGCGGTGTCGCGCCCTGGCCCGGTCGGCAGGGAGAACCAGGGTTCGAGCAGAATTCGCCAGGCCCAGGCGTCCAGCGCCAGCGTGCCGAGGCGGACGGGTACCAGCAGCAGTAGCGGCCAGCCGGCATGGGCAAAGGCGCGCAGCACGTCCCGCCAGCCCTGCCACGCGACCAGCGCGCACAGCAGCGCCAGCCCGGCGATCGCTGCGCCGATGACCAGCCGCCTCATGCGCACACGAGGTCGGCGAAGCCGCCGAAGCGGAAGCCGCGTGCGCGCAGGCGGTCGCGCGCCTGGCGGACGCGTGGCGACACCAGTGCGCCGTATTCGTCCGCGTGGCGGTAGCCCGTCATCGAAGCGGCGATCGCCGCGCCCGACTCCAGGGCGGGGTGCAGATAGAGTTCGCCGACGCCGGAAGCAGGCAGTTCCCGCAGCGCAGCCAGGAGTGCTTCTTCATTGAAACGTCCCGACAGGCGAAGGCCGACGATATAGTCGTTGTGGCGGATGCCGGCCGCCCGCAGCCGGGCTCGCAGCAGGAGCAGCCAGGGCCTCAGCCAGAACGGCAGGCCGTCTTCGAGCGGCAGGCGTACCGCGTGCAGTCCGAATTCGCGGCCGATTTCCAGGATCAGGGACAGCACGGTGGGATGCAGGTGGAAGTGCTTGTGTGCATTGAGGTGGTCGAGTGCCAGTCCGGTGGCGGCGAATTCTTCGAACTGGGCGCGGATCTCGAGCGCCAGCTGGGACCGGACCCGAGGCAGGAAGAAGAAGCGGAAGCCGTCGCGCACCATGCGCGAGCCGAAGCGGCCGGAGGCGTCGACGAGGTCGGGGATCAGGCAGCGCGGCAGGCAGGGTTCGCCATCGGCGAGCACCAGGTGCAGGCCGACCCGCAGCGCGGGACAGGCGCGCGCGCGCGCCAGCGCATCGCCTGCGGCAGCCGCGCCGACCATCAGGCTTGCGGCGGACAGGACGCCGCCGCGATGCGCGCGCTCGACCGCCTGGTTGACGCTGGCGTGGAGGCCGAAATCGTCGGCGGTGATGATCAGGCCGGGGCCGGGTGCGGCATTCATGCCTGATGCGCGCGCAGGAAACGGAAGAATTCCACGCCCTCGCGCAGGCGCCGCTTCGTCATCTCCCAGCTCTTCATCATTTCGCGCACGATCTCCCAGATCTTCGAGGGGCGGAAGTAAAAGCTGCGGTAGAAGCGTTCCACGCCGTGGTACATCTCTTCGCTCGACAGGTGCGGATAGCTGAGGGCGGCCAGTTGTACCCCGCTCTCGTTGACCAGGTTGATGGTCCGGTTGGGTGGAATCCATTGGTTCTCGACCGCCTGCTCGTAGAGCCGGGTGCCGGGGTAGGGCGCCGCCAGCGACACCTGGATCGTGTGCGGGTTGATTTCCTTGGCAAACGCGATCGATTTTTCGATCGTCTCGCGTGTCTCGCCGGGCAGGCCGAGGATGAAGGTGCCGTGCACGGTGATGCCGAGGGCGCGGCAGTCGGCGGCGAAACGCCGCGCGATGTCGGTGCGCAGGCCCTTCTTGATGTTCAGGAGGATCTGGTCGTCGCCGGATTCGTAGCCCACCAGCAGCAGGCGCAGGCCGTTGTCCTTCATGATCTTCAGGGTGGAGTACGGTACGTTGGCCTTGGCATTGCACGACCAGGTGACGCCGAGCGCGCCGAGGCCGCGCGCGATTTCCTCGGCGCGCGGGCGGAAATCGGTGAAGGTATCGTCGTCGAACATGATCTCCTTCACTTCCGGCATGTTCTCCTTGATCCAGCGGACCTCCTCCAGCACGCTTTCCGGCGAGCGGATCCGGTAGCGATGCCCGCCGACGGTCTGCGGCCACAGGCAGAAGGTGCAGCGCGAGCGGCAGCCGCGTCCGGTGTACAGCGAGACATAGGGATAGTTCAGGTAGCCGATGAAATAATTGCGGATATTCAAGTCCCGCTTGTAGACTGGAGCGACGAAGGGCAGTTCGTCCATGTTCTCGATCATCGCGCGCGGCGGATTATGGCGGATGCTCCCATCCCTGTCGCGCCAGCTGATGCCGTCGACTTCCGCGAAGGGCAGGCCGGCGGCCAGGTCGCGGCAGGTGTAGTCGAATTCCTCGCGCGCCACGAAGTCGATCGCGGGACTCGCCGCCAGCGATGGCCCTGGATCGACGGCGACCTTGGCGCCCACCATGCCGACCAGGATGGCCGGCCTGTTCTCCTTGAGCAGTTCGGCGAAGCGCGCATCGCTGGGGAAGGAGGGCGTACTGGTGTGGATGATCACCAGCTCGTAGCCGCAGGCGATGGCCAGGGTCTGTTCAACCGTCAGTCCATCCGCCGGCGCGTCGAGCAGGCGGCTGCCAGGTACCAGGGCGGCCGGCTGGGCCAGCCAGGTAGGGTACCAGAAGGAGCGGATCTCCCGTTTGGCCTGGTAGCGCGAACCGGCGCCGCCGTCGAAGCCGTCGAAGGACGGCACTTGCAGGAAGAGCGTTTTGCGCTGCGGGTTCGTGGTCATCGGGGGCTCCGTCCGGGTTCGGGTTTGTCGAGGGAGGATGGCGGTGCGCCGGCGCCGCGCTCGCGGCGGTCGCGTCGGTCGACACACAGCAGGTGATCGCGCCATTGTGCGGTGGCGCCGATGAACGCGCTCAGCCATTCCAGCAGCAGCAGGCAGTCGCGCAGCGGCGCCATGCAAAAGTTTCCGGCGCCCGGCGCCGTGCGCGCTTGCAGGCCCAGGCGTGCGCACAGGCCGACCGAAGCCAGGGCCCAGCTCCAGGCGCCGGGTGAGAGCCACAGGCCGAGTGCGAGCATCGGCAGCGTGAAGGTCACGAAACAGAACGCATAGCCGGGCGGATTGAGCGAACGGATCGTCTGCATCCAGCGCCGCTCGCGCCGCCAGAGCGCGCCCAGGCTCGCTTCCGTGACGTCGGTGGACACGCGCACGTCGGAGAAGGCCGTCGCGAGTCCGCGCCGGCGCGCCAGTTCGCCGAGCCAGAAGTCGTCCGCCAGCCTGTCCTTCAAGGCGTCGAAGCCACCGATGGCACGCAGCACCTCGGTGCGCAGGGCGATGGTGGCGCCAAAGCCGAAATCGCTGCTGCCGCCGCGGCTCGCCACGGCGACCGAGGGGGCGAACCAGGTGTCGATGAAGAGCGCGCCCAGGCGGCTCCAGAAGCCGCCGGTCGCCCGGCCACGGTAGAGGCAGGTGACGATGCCGACCCGCGGGTCGGCCAGCGGCGCGGTGACGCGTTCCAGATAGTCGGGCTCGACGGCGACGTCGCTGTCCGCCAGCACCAGCCAGGGATGGCGGGCCTGCGGTGCCATGTTGATCAGGTTGCTGACCTTGAGGTTGCTTCCGTGCACCCGCGAGTCGATCACCAGTGCCATGTCGAGTGCGGGATAGCGCAGCCGGATGCGCTCGACCACGGCAATGGCCGGGTCGTCGGGCGCCCGCACGCCGAACACGACCTGGAAGCGTGGGTGGCTTTGCGTGCAGAGTGTGGCGAGATTCTGTTCGAGGCGGGGCTCGGCGCCGCACAGCGGCTTCAGCACGCTCACGGGAACCCGCGCCCCGGGGGCGCCGGCCCGTGCGCGCGGCCAGGTACGGGGACGGCACAGCAGCGCCGCCAGCGCATACAGCGTGGCGAGCACGATGAGGAGTGAACCGGCGACGGCGCTCAAGAGTAGCATCGGATGGCGCTCCCGCGCATGTCAGGCCGGCCCGGCGGTGCCGGCCGCAGGCGCCTGTGCCGCCTTGCGCCCGCGGATCTCCTCGAGCTTGATGGCGACGTGCCGCGCATGGACGTACTGGGCGGGCCGCTGGCCTTCGAGTGCGATGTCCGGCGCCATCGGGCCGCTCGTGGCCACGCCCTTCAGGGCGACCCGCGCGGCGCTCAGCGGGTGGACGAAGGTGTCGGCCACCGCGCTGGCCTCGTAGCCGCTGTGCACCATGCAGTTGGCGCATTTCTCGTAGCGGCCGGTGCCGTAGGCATCCCAGTCGGTCTCTTCCATCAGTGCCTTGAAGGTGGGCGCATAGCCTTCCCCCAGCAGGTAGCAGGGCCGCTGCCAGCCGAACACGGTGCGCGCCGGGTTCCCCCAGGGGGTGCAGTGATAGGTCTGGTTCCCGGCCAGGAAGTCGAGGAAGAGGCTGGACTGGCTGAAAGGCCAGCGCCGGCCGCCTTCGCCACGTGCCAGGATGTCGCGGAACAGTTGCCGGGTCGCGTTGCGGTTCAGGAAGTGCTGCTGCTCGGGGGCGCGCTCGTAGGCATAGCCTGGCGAGACGGTGATGCCGTCCACGCCGAGTTCCCCGACCGCGTCGAAAAACGCGGCGACCCGTTCGGGCTCGGCATCGTTGAAGAGCGTGCAGTTGATGTTGACGCGGAAGCCTGCCTGCTTGGCGCGCCGGATCGCGGCCACCGCGCGCTTGTACACGCCGCGCTGGCTCACCGCGCGGTCGTGGGTCTCTTCGTCGCCGTCGAGGTGTACCGACCAGACGAAGAAGGGACTGGGCCGGTACTGGTCCAGCTTCTTTTCCATCAGCAGCGCGTTGGTGCACAGGTAGACGAACTTGCGGCGCGCAACGATGCCGGCGGCGATGGCGGGCATGTCCCTGTGCAGCAAGGGTTCGCCGCCGGCGATCGACACCACCGGGGCGCCGCACTCGTCCACCGCGCCGAGGCAATCCTCGAGCGACAGCCGCTGGTCCAGGATCTCGTCCGGATAATCGATCTTGCCGCAGCCCGAGCAGGCCAGGTTGCAGCGGAACAAGGGCTCGAGCATCAGCGCGAGCGGATAGCGCTTCTGGCCGGCGAGGTGCTTGCGCAGCACGTAGGCGCCGACCAGGGTTTTCTGGAGAAGGGGAATTGCCATGAAACCTCCGTTAGGCGTTCAGGCGGTGCAGTCCGCCAGTTCGGCAGGCAGGCGGAACTCCACGCGTTCCACCGGGCCGTCCATGGTCGCGACTTCGACCGGACCCAGGCGCCGCAGGGTGTCGATGACATCCTCGACCATCGCTTCGGGCGCCGAGGCGCCGGCCGTGATGCCCACCGTGGCGGCGCTCGCCACCCACGCGGGATCGAGCTCGCTGCCGTCGGCCAGCAGGTAGCTCGGGATCCCGCATTCGGCACCGAGTTCGCGCAGCCGGTTCGAGTTCGAACTGTTGGCGGCGCCGACCACCAGCAGCACATCGACCTGCCTGGCCAGTTCGCGCACGGCGCGCTGGCGATTCTGGGTCGCGTAGCAGATGTCCCGCACTTCCGGCCCGACGATGTCGCTGAAGCGCCGCTGCAGCGCCGCGATGACGCCGCGGGTGTCGTCGACGCTCAGCGTGGTCTGGGTGATGTAGGCCAGCGGCGTGTCGGCCGGCAGCTCGAGCGCCTCTGCTTCCCGCTCGTTCTGGACCAGCAAGACCGGGCCGTCGATCTGGCCCATCGTGCCCTCGACCTCCGCATGGCCGGCGTGGCCGATCAGGATCACGGTGCGGCCGCCGGCAACGTACTGGCGGCCCTGGATGTGGACCTTGGTCACCAGCGGACAGGTGGCGTCCAGCACGTGCAGGCCGCGCGCCTGTCCGTCCGCCTCGACCTTGCGCGCCACGCCGTGGGCGCTGAAGACGGTCACGGCGCCCGGCGGCACCTGCTCGAGTTCGTCGACGAACACGGCGCCCTTGTCCCGCAGGCCGTCGACCACGGTCTTGTTATGGACGATCTCGTGGCGCACATATACCGGCGCGCCATGCCGGTCGAGCGCGCGCTGGACGATCTCGATGGCGCGGACGACGCCGGCGCAGAATCCGCGCGGTTGGGCAAGAATGACTCGCATGGGCGCTCTCCATGAAGGCGGTTAAGCGATGTTTTGATTACAATCGGCTCACGGACGCCGGCTTCGGGCGCCGCGTGGAGGTGCCGATGGCTGGACAGGAAAGGATCTTGATCACCGGCGCGGCCGGCTTCATCGGTTCCGCCGTGGCGCGCGCGGCCCTCGCGCAAGGCCACCCGGTACGCCTGCTGGTGCGTGCAAGCAGTCCGCGTGCCAACCTCGATGGGCTCGATGCGGAGCTCGCGGTCGGCGACGTCAGGGACCAGGCCGCCGTCGAGCGTGCGCTGGACGGCGTTTCCTGCCTGCTGCACGTGGCGGCCGACTATCGCCTGTGGGCGCGCGATCCCGACGAGATCGTGCGCAACAACGTCCAGGGGACGGCTGCCGTCATGCGGGCGGCGCTGGCCGCCGGCGTCGGGCGCCTGGTCTACACGAGCAGCGTCGCCACCCTGCGCGTCGGACCGGACACCGTGGCGGCCTGCGAGGACGAACCGGCGGCGCCCGAGCAGGCGATCGGCGCCTACAAGCGCAGCAAGATCCTGGCCGAGCGCCTGGTCGAACGGATGGTGGCCGAGGAAGGCCTGCCGGCCGTGATCGTCAATCCGTCCACGCCGATCGGCGCGCGCGACTTGCGGCCGACGCCGACCGGACGGATCATCGTCGAAGCGGCGCGCGGACGCATGCCGGCCTTCGTCGAGACCGGCCTGAACCTCGTCGACGTGGAAGATGTGGCGCAGGGCCACCTGCTGGCACTCGCGCGCGGACGTATCGGCCAGCGCTACATACTGGGTGGCAGCAACCTCATGCTGCGCGAGCTGCTCGGCGAGATTGCGACCCTTATGGGACGCCGTCCGGCCCGGGTCAGGCTGCCGGTGGCGCCTCTGATTCCGCTGGCCCATGCGGCCGAGGGCATTGCCCACCTGAACGGGCGCGAGCCCTTCCTGACCGTGGACGGCCTGCGCATGTCGCGCAACCGGATGTTCTTTACCTCCGCCAAGGCCGAGCGCGAGCTGGGATACCGGCCGCGCGCCCACGCGGAGGCGCTGCGGGCGGCGCTCGCCTGGTTCGAAGGCGCCGGCTACTTGGGGTAGGATGCCGGCCGGCAAGGGGGATATCGACGCTGGCATCGCTGGTTCTCAGTTCGGCCCTTCGGCGCGCCGGGCGGGGGCGCTAGTTTTGCCGCGGGGCAGCAGCCGTAGAGCCAGGCGGACCATGCGCGGCACCGTAAGCGGCCGCTGCAGACGCTGGTCGTAGCCGGCAAAGCGCCGTTCGTTCTCTTGCAGGCATAGCGCCAGCAACTCGCGCAGCGTCGGCGCCTCGGCCGCCACGGCTTGCGCGCCGTTCAGCGTGAAGTTGTTGTCCGGCGCGGCCGCGTCGCCGTCGCCATCGATGGCGCGTGCCAGACCGATGCGCTCCCAGGCCAGGAAGGCCCAGGCCCGGGCGACCCTGGCCTCGAAACGCAGGCGCCGCCAGAAGCCGAGATGGGCCCGGTGCCAGGCCAGCCAGTTGGCAAACAACAGGATGTGGCGGCATTCCTCCTGCATGACGGGCTCGAAGGTTTCCACCAGTTCGCAGGGGAACAGGCCCGAGCGGCGCGCCACTTCGAACAGGCCGAAGGCAAAGAAACTGTCGATGCATTCGCTGTAGCCGGTGACCAGGTAGGCCCACTCCGTGTCGCCGGGCAAGGCATAGGGGGCCACGGGCGCCAGTTGGATGCCGTAAGCTTCGACCATGCGCGACAGGACTTCCTTGTGCCGGTTTTCCTCCCAGGCATTGAGGGCGAGCGCACAGCGGATGTCCGGGTTCGAGACGGTGCCGGCGTAGGCGGCCATGCGCAGGCGCGCCTTGCCTTCGGTCTGGACCGCGATATCCCAGATCGGCAGCGCGACGATGCGCGCCAACGCAGCCGGGTCGAGCGCCGGCCAGTCGAGCACCGCGGGCCGGTAAGGATTGAAGGTGTCGCGGAACATGCGGCAGGTCTCGGTCCGGTGCAGGTCGGTTCCCGGCACCAGCGGACCCGCAGCCTGGCTGACCCAGCGCCGCATGCCTGCATCCGCGGCGTCGAGCGCCGCACGGTCGGCGCGCGACGTATCCTGTGGCGGCGGACAGAAGCCGGGCACGAGTCGCTCGATATCGAAATCATCGTACAAATACTTGCCCATGCGATTCCCCCGCAGGCCGCCTATCCGTGCGAACGATCATACACGGGTGTCTTTGGCGACGGCACACGCAAACTCCGTGTCGTCCCGAACGGACATCGTGCTTTGCCGAAGCATCGTCCTGGAGCCTGTTCCGAAATATAATAGGCGACCGAAGTTTTACTTCAGGCAGTATCTAGACTCATGGAGCCCTGTTCGACAGGGCTCTGTTTTTTGCACTTTGAGCACAAAATTTGGACTCCTTCCATGGAAATTAAAGTCAACTTTCTCGACAAGCTGCGCCTCGAGGCCAAGTTCGATGACTTCACGGTGATCGCCGACCAGCCGATCCGCTACAAGGGCGACGGCTCGGCGCCTGGCCCCTTCGACTACTTCCTGGCCTCGTCGGCCCTGTGTGCGGCTTACTTCGTGAAGTTGTACTGCAACACCCGCAACATCCCGACCGAAAACATCCGTCTTTCGCAGAACAATATCGTCGATCCGGAAAACCGCTACCAGCAGATCTTCAAGATCCAGGTCGAGCTGCCGCCGGATATCTCCGAAAAGGACCGCCAGGGCATCCTGCGTTCGATCGACCGCTGCACCGTGAAGAAAGTGGTGCAGACCGGTCCCGAATTCGTGATCGAGGAAGTCGAGAACCTGGACGCCGATGCGCAAGCCCTGCTGACCGTGCAGTCGTCGGCCGAATCGAGCACCTATATCCCGGGCAAGGATCTGCCGCTGGAGCAGACCATCGCCAATATGTCGGGCCTGCTGGCGGGACTGGGCATCAAGATCGAAATCGCGTCCTGGCGCAATATCGTGCCGAATGTCTGGTCGCTGCATATCCGCGATGCGCATTCGCCGATGTGTTTCACCAATGGCAAGGGCGCGACCAAGGAAAGCGCACTGGCCTCGGCCCTGGGCGAGTACATCGAACGCCTGAGCAACAACCACTTCTATGCCGGCGCCTACTGGGGCGAGGAAATCGCCAACGCCCCCTTCGTGCATTATCCGGACGAGCGCTGGTTCAAGCCCGGCGCCGACGATGCGCTGCCGCCCGAGATCCTGGACGAGTATTGCCTGGGCATTTACGATCCCGAGGGCGAACTGCGCGGCTCCCACCTGTACGACACCAACTCCGGCAACGTCGAGCGCGGCATTGTCTCCCTGCCGTATGTGCGGCAGTCGGATGGCGAGACCGTGTATTTTCCGTCCAACCTGATCGAAAACCTCTACGCCAGCAATGGCATGAGCGCCGGTAATACGCTGGCCGAAGCCCAGGTGCAGTGCCTGTCCGAGATTTTCGAACGGGCGGTCAAGCGCGAAATCATCGAAGGCGAAATCGCCTTGCCCGATGTGCCGCAGGAAGTATTGGCGAAATACCCCGGCATCGTGGCCGGGATCCAGGGCCTGGAAGAGCAGGGCTTTCCGGTGCTGGTCAAGGATGCCTCGCTGGGCGGACAGTATCCGGTCATGTGCGTCACCCTGATGAATCCGCGTACGGGCGGCGTGTTTGCTTCCTTCGGCGCGCATCCGAGCTTCGAGGTGGCGCTCGAGCGCAGCCTGACGGAATTGCTGCAAGGCCGTAGTTTCGAAGGTTTGAACGATCTGCCGCCGCCGACCTTTGCCAGCGAAGCCGTGACCGAGCCCTACAACTTCGTCGAGCACTTCATCGATTCGAGCGGCGTGGTGTCGTGGCGCTTCTTCAGCGCCAGATCCGAATACGATTTCGTCGAGTGGGATTTCTCGGGCGAGGGCAGCAATTCGAATGCGGACGAAGCAGCGACCCTGCTCGGCATTCTCGAAGACATGGGCAAGGAGGTCTATATGGCCGTGTATGACGAGCTGGGCGCCACCGCCTGCCGCATCCTGGTGCCCGGCTACTCCGAAATCTATCCGGTCGAGGATCTGGTCTGGGACAACACCAACAAGTCGCTGCTGTTCCGTGAAGATATCCTGAACCTGCACCGCCTCGGCGACGATGCCCTGGCCGCATTGCTGGAGCGTCTCGAGAACAACGAGCTGGACGAGTATTCCGACATCGCCACCCTGATCGGCATCGAATTCGACGAAAACACGGACTGGGGACAGCTGACCGTGCTGGAACTGAGGCTGCTGATCAATCTCGCCTTGAAGCAGTTTGAAGAAGCCCAGGAACTGGTGGGCGCCTTCCTGCAGTACAACGACAATACCGTCGAACGCCGCCTGTTCTACCAGGCCCTGAATGCGGTACTGGAAGTGGTGCTCGACGACGAGCTGGAACTGGACGATTACGTGGTCAATTTCCGCCGCATGTACGGCAATCCGCGCATGGACGCGGTGCTGGGTTCGGTGGACGGCAGCGTCCGGTTCTTCGGCTTGAGCCCGACGAGCATGAAACTCGAAGGTCTCGACAGGCATCAACGCCTGATGGACAGCTACAAGAAACTGCACAAGGCAAGGGCCAACAGCAAATGACCATCTTCGCTACTCCCGTATTCGACGCCACCGTGATCTACGAAGGCAAGGAACTCTTCAAAGGCCGCGGCGCCGCAAGCATGTGGGCCGAAAAGCTGGCCCGGGAAATCGAAAGCCCCGTCACGGTGGAAAAGATCGGTACCGGCTGGGCCCTGTGCGGCAGCGTCGACGGTGTCGAGTGCAAATGGGGCATTCTCGGCCAGCGCCTCAAGCGCCTGGACTGAGAGGGGCGTCAGGCAAGCATGTCGACTTCATCGCTGACGATCTCGCGCATCCTTCACGCTGGCTACGTGGTCGAATGCGGGGGCACCCGCATCGCATTCGATACGATCTTCGAGAATCCGTTCAGCCGCAACTGCCACGCCTTTCCCGACGTCCGCTTCGACCAGAAGCAGATCCGGCGCCTGCGTTTCGACGCCGTGTTCATCTCACACTTTCACGACGACCACTGCTCGCTGGAGAGCCTCGACCTGCTGGACCGCGCGACGCCGCTGTACATCTACTGCATCTTCGAGGAATTGTTCGAGATGGTGAGCCAGCTCGGCTTCGAACGGGTGCATCCCTTGCGGCTGAACGAGCCGGTCGAGGTAGGCGCCTTCGAGGTCGTGCCGCGTGAGGCGATGGATGCCGACGTCGACTCGATGTTCCAGGTGAAGGCGGCCGGGCTGAACCTCCTCAACGTCGTCGATTCCTGGATCGACGAGGAAACCCTCGCCAAACTGGTCGGAGAGGGGCCCTGGGACATGGTGTTGTGGCCGTTCCAGACCATGCGCGAACTCGAAGTGCTGGCGCCCTCGCGTGCCGTTGCGGCGCCGCCAGCCCTGCCGGAAGAGTGGTTGCCCCAACTGAAGGCCCTGAATCCGCGCTATGTCGTGCCGAGCTCCTGCCAGTTTTTGCAGGAACCGTGGTCGTGGTACAACCGTGCGTTCTTTCCGATTTCGTATGCACAGTTCGGACGGGAGGTGGCGGCGGCGCTGCCGCAGGCGCAGGTGGTGAGGCTCGAACCCGGGATGTCGGTGCGGCTCGACGCCACGTCGCTGCAGCCGGCGCCGCCCCTGGGCTGGGTGATTCCGGTCGGCTGCCAGGATGTCGATTACGTCTACGAGGGTATTGCGACGCCGCCGTCGACGGCCGATATCGCGCGCCATTTTGCGCCCCTGACGGAGGCCCAGCATGCGCGCGTCATGGAATACTGCCGCACCACCCTGCCCATGAAATACGCCGAAGTCGAGGCCGCATCCGGCTATTTCGACAGCCCCCGCGTCTGGCAGCTGTCGGTCTACGACCACACGGGCGCGGCGACGCGCTTGCGCTACCGGCTCGAGGCCGACGGCGTCGCCTGTCTCGACGAGGACGCCGCACCGCTGGCCTGGACCACCGACATTCCTGCAGCGAAGCTCTATGCGGCACTCGAACTCGGCGAGTCCCTGACGTCGATGTACATGCGCATCAACGATACCGTGTTCGACGCCGAAACCGAACGCGAACTGGCGGATGCCGATGTGGTCGACGACCCGCTGATCCGCTGCCTTTTCAGCGCCACCTTCGGCGCTTACCAGGCGGCCCAGTTGCGCAGGCTGCTGGAAGCTTCCTCGTCCTGACGGGCGGCGCCGGACTCAATCCGCCTGGACGATGAACCCGGCGACCAGCGCGGCGAGTTCATCCGGCCGCTCCCGGTGCGGCACATGGCCGGTATCCTGCATCATCACGATGCGCGACGGCCCGCCGCAACGCTGCGCAATCATCTCGGGATGGTGCGCCGAGCCGTATTCGTCGCGTACGCCATGGATGGCCAGCACCGGGCTGGTCACCATCGGCAGGACGTCGGCGAGCGACCAGCCTCCGAACGCGGGATCGAGCCAGGTGCCGGTCCAGGCGTCCAGCACCCATTTGGCTTTCTCTCCGTGATACCTGCTCAAGCGCTCGAACTGGTCCGCGTTTTTAAATTCTTCCTTCGCGATCTGAATGCCTTGCCGGGTTTCGTCGGCGGCATAAGCCTGGGCCGCCACGGTGACCAGCGCGCTGCAGTCGTCGGCGTGGCGGGCGGCGCAATGCACCGCCATGCCGCCGCCCACGCTGTGGCCCAAAGCGAGGAAGCGCTGCAGGCCGAGCCGTTCGCGAATCAGCGGGAAGAAGCGTTCGGCCTCGTCGGCCACGAAATCCAGTTGTAATCTATCCTGCCTGGGGTCGGAACGGCCGAATCCCAGCCTGTCATAGGCAATCACGGCGCGGCCGGTGGCGGTGGCCAGCCTCGCGGGAAAATCACGCCACAGTTCCACGCAACCCAGCGAATCATGGAAAAGCACGATGGGCGCCTTGTCGGCGGCGCCATTCCAGATGCGGGTGAAGATGCGGCCTTGCGGGTGGGCGATCCAGACGTCCCGGTGCGGGAGAGGGGAGATTGCGGGCTCGTTCATCGCAAAACGATAGCATAAGGGACCGGGGGCGCCATCTCGCAATAGAATATAGCCGGGTTGACTACGAGGAGACTACCATGCAGCAAAGCTTGAGCTACGTGCACGGCGCACATGAGGTCCCGCTGATCGGGGAATCGATCGGGGTTCATCTCGCATCGATCGCCGCGCGTTTCGGCGATAACGATGCGCTGATCGTGCGCCACCAGAATATCCGCTGGACCTACCGCGAATTCGACGAGCGGGTGACACGCCTGGCCGCCGGTCTCCTCGGGCTCGGGCTGGAGCCCGGCGCCCGGGTCGGTATCTGGGCCCAGAACTGCGCCGAATGGGTGCTGGTGCAGTTCGCGACCGCGCGCGCCGGCCTGATCATGGTTAACATCAATCCGGCCTATCGCCGCTCCGAGCTCGAATATGTGCTCAACAAGGTGCGGTGTAGCGCCCTGATTCTGGCTCCCGCATTCAAAGCCAGCGATTACATCGGCATGGTGCAGGAGATTGCGCCGGAAATCCAACATTGCAAACCGGGTGCGCTGCAGTCGCTGCGGCTGCCCCACCTGCGCCACGTCGTGCGCCTCGGCACCGAACGGACGCCCGGCATGGCCAATTTCGATGAGCTGCTGGCGCCGCCCGGCGCCGAGGCGCTGGCATTGTTGTCGAAGGTGCAGAGCGAGGTGCAGTTCGACGACCCGGTCAATATCCAGTTCACCTCCGGCACGACAGGAGCGCCGAAAGGCGCAACGCTGAGCCACCATAACATCCTGAACAATGGCTTCTTCATCGGCGAGGCGATGAAGCTGGGCATGCGCGACCGTCTTTGTATTCCGGTGCCCTTGTACCACTGTTTCGGCATGGTGCTTGGAAATCTCGCCTGCGTCACGCATGGCGCGGCCATGGTATTCCCCGGCGATAGCTTCGATCCGAAAACGGTATTGGAAACGGTGCAGGCGGAACGCTGTACCGGCCTGCATGGCGTCCCGACCATGTTCATCGCCATCCTCGATCATCCGGATTTCAAGCAATACGATCTGTCGACGCTAAGGACCGGCATCATGGCGGGCTCACCGTGCCCGGCCGAGGTGATGAGCCGGGTCATCAATCACATGCACATGGGCGAAATCACGATTGCCTACGGGATGACGGAGACCTCGCCCGTGTCCTTCCAGAGTTCGGTCGACGATCCGGTCGAGCTGCGGGTCACGACCATCGGGCGCGTCCATCCTCACCTCGAGGTCAAGATCGTCGACGCCAATGGCCGTATCGTTCCCCGAGGCGTGAAAGGCGAACTGCTGACACGCGGCTATTCGGTCATGCTGGGCTACTGGGACGACGAGGAAAAGACGCGCGACACCATCGATGCGGCGCGCTGGCTGCATACGGGCGACCTGGCCGTCATCGACGAGAACGGTTTCGCGGCTATCGTGGGCCGCTCCAAGGACATGGTGATCCGTGGCGGCGAGAACATCTATCCGCGTGAGATCGAGGAATTCCTGTATCGCCATCCGAAAATCATGGACGTGCAGTGCGTCGGCGTGCCGGACCAGAAATACGGCGAGGAACTATGCGCCTGCATTATCCTGCGCCCCGGGGAGGAGGCCAGCGCCGAAGAGATCCAGGATTTCTGCCGCGGCCAGATTGCCCATTACAAGATACCCCGCTATATCCGCTTCGTGTCTGCCTTCCCGATGACGGTGACGGGCAAGATCCAGAAGTACGTCTTGCGGGACCAGATTGCTACCGAGCTCGGCCTCGCCGGCTGAGCAATCGAACCATGGAATGCAAATGTCGGACACTAAAAACACCCCCTTTCAGCTCACCCTGACCGATATCGAAGTCGGTTCCCTGCTGGTAAAAGTCCTGGCGCAGCATGCGAAATCCGGGCGGGGAGAGCCGATCGCCCACGAGGATTTGCTGACGCTCGGGCGCAATATGTATCCGAAGGATGCGATGTTCGGCCGCGAAGTGCCGGTCGGGATCGGCATGAAGCTCGCCTTTGTCGAGTCCTTCTGCAAGGCGAAGGGCTATCCGAACCTCGCTTGCCTGGCGGTCGACAGGGCGACCATGGACCCTGGATGGGAGATCGAAAGGGAGGCCGTGGCGGCGCAAGACTGGACGGGCGTCGATGCGGCGCTGGCGGCATACGCAGAGGCAGCACGGGCCGCGGTGCCGAAGCGATTCAAGCCGCGGAAGGAACGTCCGGCCGACGTCGCCTGGTATGCCTTTTACTGCTCGCATCGCGAGGCATGCGCCCGGGTCTCGGCCGAGGACAAGAAAGAGATCGTCAATCTGCTGATGGCAGGTCTGGATCCGGACACGGCGCTACGTCGCGTCATGGCTGCGAAAGCAGGGTAGTTTATGCCCCTTGCATACCCTTGTGCGGTTTGCTATAGTGCGCCTCCTGCTTCTGCAGCGCACGTCGAGATCCAACAACGAGTGCACACTGCAGAAAAGGATGAGTTGACGAGGTAAGCGAAACACTGCATAATCTCGCTTCTCTGCTGCTGACGAACAAAACGATTCGCCGGATGCAGCAAGGCAGTACCGAATACGATCTTTAACAATCAACAGTCGAT
>NZ_JBFRFV010000032.1:0-60486 GCF_052115005.1 Massilia sp. 2TAF26 | reverse complement strand
ACCTTGTGCGCGCCGAACGCGGCTTCCATCGCCGCGCGGTCGCGGATGTCGGCCTCGACGAATTCGAAAGCCTTCCCCGTGATGCGAGTCACCCGTTCCTGCACGGAACGGTTGGCGTTGGACAGGTTGTCGACCACCACCACCTCGTGGCCTGCGTTCTGCAGTTCAACCACGGTGTGCGAACCGATATAACCCATGCCGCCGGTAACCAGAATCTTCATTGATATGTGCTTTCGTAAAAGTTATGCCTGTCGCCATGCCGGTCATGTTGCCGGCTGGCGCCTCGATTTATTCGTGCGGCAGCTTCTGTGGCTGCCGTAATCCCTGTTTGGTTTATGCCTTGCGGCGGCCGCTTACCGCCTCTTTGACGAAGAGTCGGAGAAAGGCCATGTCCTCGATGAAGTAGCGGCGGAACATGCGCCGTGGCTCCTGCAGGAAACGGTAGAACCATTCCAGCCCCGACTTCTGCATCCACACCGGCGCACGCTTGACGTGGCCGATCGCCACGTCGAAGGTGCCGCCCACGCCCATCGCGAACGGAATCTTCATCTCGGCCTGGTAGCGGCCGAGGAACTGCTCTTTTTTCGGCGAACTGATCGCCACGAACAGCAAATCCGGGCGCGCCTCGCGGATCTGTTCCACGACTTGCGCCTCTTCCGCCTCGCCCTTCCAGTAGCCGTTGCGGTAGCCGGCCAGCACCAGCTTCGGATACTTGCGCTGGTAGGTGGTGGCCACCTTGCCGACCACTTCTTCCTTCGCACCCAGCAGGAACACGCGCCAGCCCTTCTCTCCCGCGCGGCGCATCAGCGCCTCGAACAGGTCGACGCCGGCGACTCTTTCCTTGAGCGGCTTGCCGAGCAGGCGCGACGCCCATACGACCGGCATGCCGTCCACATTGATGAGCGCACAATCGTTGATGATCTGCCTGAGCTCGGGATCGCGGCTGGCCTTGACCAGCTTGTCCACATTCACCACCACATGCTGATGGGGCCGTCCTGTATGGATGAAACCCTCGATGGTCTGCAGTGTTTCCTCCATCGACAGGTTGTCGATGGAGCACCCCATCAGTGTGATGCGTTCGCTCATATGATCATCCTTTTGTGCTCATTCGAGTTTCTGTTGCGATTCCTTGGCCAGCTCAGTTGCCAATACAGCGACGATGCGTTCCGCCGCACGGCCGTCCCACAGGTGCGGCCGGCGGCCCTGCTTGCCTTCGCCGCGCAGGATCTTGCGCGCTTCCAGCATGATCACGGCCGGATCGGTGCCGACCAGCACGTTCGAGCCCTCGTCGACGGTGACGGGGCGCTCGGTGTTCTCGCGGATGGTCACGCAGGGCACGCCCAGCGCGGTGGTTTCTTCCTGCAGGCCGCCGCTGTCGGTCAGGATGACGGCGGCGTCCTTCCACAGGTTGAGGAAAGCCATGTAGGCCTGCGGACCGGCCAGCGTGATGTTGGGGCCCAGGTCGATGCCGAACTTGTCGATGTTGGCGCGGGTACGCGGGTGCACCGGGAAGATCAGCGGCAGCTCGTTCGAGATTTCCTTCAGGGCGCCGGCGATGCGGGTGAAGGTTTCCTTGTCGTCGACGTTGCTGGGGCGGTGCATGGTGATCACGCCGTAGCGCTCGCCCGCGTCCTTGCGCGCCTGCTTGTAGGCGCTGGTTTCAAATGCCGAGGTGTCGGCATGGGCCAGCTTGTCGGCCTGGTACAGCACGTTGTCGACCATCACATGGCCGACGTAATGCACGGCGGAATCCGGCTTGCCTTCGCGGCGCAGGTGTTCCAGTGCGGCCGGTTCGGTGACGAAGAACCAGTCCGAGATGCTGTCGGTGACCAGGCGGTTGATTTCTTCCGGCATCGTCATGTCGCCCGAGCGCAGGCCGGCCTCGACGTGGGCCACCGGGATGTTCAGTTTCTTGGCGACGATCGAGCAGGCCAGCGTGGAATTCACGTCGCCCACCACCAGCACGGCGGCCGGGCGTTCGTTCTGGCACAGCTCCTCGAAGCCGACCATGATCTTGGCGGTCTGCTGGGCATGGCTGCCGCCGCCGGCGGCCATGAAGACATCGGGCTGCGGAATGCCGAGTTCCTCGAAGAAGACGTCGTTCATCTCGCGGTCGTAGTGCTGGCCGGTATGGATGATCTTGTACGACAGGGTTTTCGGCGATTGAGCCTGCAGCGCGCGGACGATCGGAGCGATCTTCATGAAGTTGGGTCGTGCGCCTGCAACCAGATAAATGAGCATGAAACAAGTTCCCTAGTAATTAGTATTGAAACAATTATTACAACGGTGGGTTATTAAAAAAACGTTATTGTAAACCTGCACTCGACCGGGACGGCGGACGATACGGTGCTGATCTTCAGCACGTCGCAAGGCTCCTTCGATTCGTAGCAGCGCGAATACCAGCCCAGCGGCGGATTTTCGTTGGCGCGCACCAGTTCCAGCTTGAGGTCGGCGCCATGGGCGTGCATCTGCAGGGCGAAGCGTTTACCGCGCACGTGCAAGCCAGAACTATCCAGGCGGACACTCAGTCCCGGCGCGAAATGCCAGAACAGCTCGACCTGGTGATGCTTCCTGGCGGCGAACTCGTCGCGCACGACCAGGCTGGAGGTCGCGGCGTCGAAACGCACGCTGCGCATGTGGCGCACCGGGTCCGCCAGGCGCTCGTAGCCGTCGTGCGAGCCGCGGAAATCGAATTCATGGGGCGACTGCGGCATCCTTTCGATGGCCGCCCTGGCCTTCTTCAGCCACATGAAGCGACCGCCCGACACCGACTGGTCGAGACCGTCGATGCGCACGGTGTTGTGGGCCGAGGTGCCGCGGAAGTAGTCTCGCCACTTGTGCTCCTGCCAGTAGGAATAGGTGCCGGGGTCGACCAGGCATTCCTCGCCGCCGACCGACAGGTTCAGCGCCAGCGCGTCGGCGTGGCCGTGGGCGGCGATCCCGAGGTAGCCGAGCGGCCCGCAGTCGACCATGCCCTTGATCTCGTTGGCTTCGCCGAAGTGGGAGCCGAACAGCAGGTAGCCGCCGTCCGGGAAGGCCCAGCCGGTCTCGGATTCGTGCGGATCGGTTTCCGGGCGCTTGCCCGGCAGGGTGTGCAGCAGCCAGCGCACGCCCGGATGCTCGCTCGCATACGCGCTGTCGTGGCGCCGCAGCACGGCGTCGCCCAGGGCCAGCAGCTGGGCCGCGCGGTCGCTGCCCGGGGCGTCCAGGCGGAACACGATGCCGTCGTCGGCGTCGCCCACCATCGGCACGTTGCCGCCGACGTCGCGCAGCGACCGTAAGAATCGTAATGCGCGCTGCAGGCTGGCCCAGTAGGCGCGCGAAAAAGGCTGACTGCGGGGATGGCCGCAGGCCTGGCCGACCAGGCCGGCGACGAACAGGAACTCGGACGAGAAGATGTGGTAGGCGAAGGCCTGCTCGCGGTTCACGCCGTCGCGCGAGAACTGGGCCTGGGCCTCGTGTTCGAGTTCGCGCCTGGCTTGCTCGAGCCAGGCCCCGGACGACTTCCAGCAGGGCCAGATCGAGGCGCCCACATACAGGCCGGCGAGTTCGCCGATCAGGTGGTTGTTGGCCGAGGAATGGCGCGACAGGTGGCGCGCGATCGCGCTGCAGTGGGCGTGGATGGAATCGAGCCAGTCGGCGCGCAGGCGCTCGCCGTCCTCGCCGGCGAACAGGCCGCTGCCCTCGCCGCCGATCAATTGCCAGACCAGGCTCCAGTTGATCAGGCGGATGCCCAGTTCCAGCGAGCTGGTCCAGTTGGGGCCGACCAGCGGCGGACACTGGTCGAGCCAGCTGCGCAGCTGGTGGTGCAGGGCGTGCAGCCAGGCCACGTCGTTGGTCGCGGCCCAGGCCTGGCCCAGGCGCACGAGGTGCAGGTGGCGGTTCAGTTCCCAGACATGCTTGATGTCGCCGACCTGGTCGCGGTTGGTGATGGCGATGTCGCCGGCGTAGATGGCCGGTCCGGTCACGCCGCTTTCGGGATCGCGGTTCCACAGCGGCGGCATGCCGACGTCGAAGCGGCGTTCGGCGAACAGGACCACGTGGCCGGCGCAAATGCTATCGGCGTCGGCCAGCAGGGCTTCGCGCTCGGCCGCGCTCAAGGCGGGCGCGCCATGGATGGCGAAGGTGCGGGCGCGCGGCAGCGGCGGCGCGGCGCGCTGCCTGAGCCGTTTCGCCACCCCTTTCGCCGCCGCCTGCTGGATCCGGTAGCCGACCTCGGCCACCGACATGCAGCGCAAACGGTTCACCAGCCAGACCATGCCTGTCGCTTCGCTCATCATTGTGTCCCCGCCAAGTCACGGTAGATCGCGGACAATTGCCCGCACACTACCTCGGTTGAGTAATGCTGCTCGATGGTTGCGCGCGCCCGCTCCGCCAGCCGTGCACGCAGGGCGTCGTCGCCCAATACCCGCTGCAGCGCCCCGGCCAGCGCCGCCTCGTCGCGCGGCGGCACCAGCAGGCCGTTGTTGCCGTCGACGAGGGTTTCCGGAATCCCGCCCACGCTGCTGGCGACCACCGCCCGGCCGGCCGCCATCGCTTCCAGCATCGACATCGGCAATCCCTCGGCATGCGAAGGCAGGCAGAATACGGCGGCGCGCGCCAGCTGCCCGTCGCGTTCGCGCGGGCCGAGCCAGCCGGGCAGTTCGATGCGCTCCAGGATGCCGAGCTCGGACGCGCGGCGGCGCAATGCTTCCGCATCGCCCTCGCCGCCGAACACCAGGCGCAGGTCCGGGAAGCGCGTCGCCAGCCGGGCGCCGGCGCCGAGCAGTTCGAACACGCCCTTGGTTTCCTCGATGCGGCCGAGGAAGAGGACGCGCTGCGCTTCGCCGCGAATGCCGGAGGGCGCCGGCAGCGGCACCGAATTCGGCACCACCGCCACCCTGGCCTTCGGCGCAAAGGCGCGCACGAAGTCGGCCCAGCCGGCCGACAGCGTGATCACGACGGAACTGGCTTCCAGCGTGTGGCGGATCCAGCGCCGCATCAGGGTGCCGGCCTCGACGGTGGCGAACTGGCGGAAGCCGCCGCCATGCAGATGAAAAATCGTCTTGCAGCCCGCCAGGCGGGCGATCAGCAACACGATGGACTTGCGCACGAAGCTGGCGCGCGAGGCCGCATGGACGTGCACCACGGCCGGATGCTGGCTCACACAGGCCAGCACGGTCTGCCAGAAACCGGACAGCGCGCCCTTCGCCTTCTCGGCTTTCGAACCCTCGCGGTGGGTGGCGACGTAGCGCACCCGCTCGCGCTCGAACAAGCCATGCTGGCGCAGCACGGATACCACCGCCGCCACCCCGCCCCTGCCTTCCAGGGCGGTACCGACCATCAGGATGCGCGGCGCGGGCGGTTTCACGCGCACGTCTCCCCGGCTATTCCCTGCATGGTCGGTGGCTGTTTCAACAAAATACACGCTCTTATTAAACGGGCAATATTTCGATCATACATCATGAATTTCCCGTGGTGCGCACGGTTCGTCTTCCTCATCGACAATAACGAACTCGAACTTGCCCCGCGGTCCGCGCGGAATCGCCTCGATCCGCGCGACGCTCACCTCGACGCCGGGCACGCGCAGCAGGAATTTGTCGACCATCGCGCGCGCGTCCGCCTCGCTCCAGGCCTCGGTGGCCACCACCCGCAACAGGAAGCGGCCGTGGCCGCGATACACCACCTGGCCTTCGACCAGGTGGCGGTCGTGGCCCTGGAAGATGCGGTCCAGGCGGCCGATCATGCGGCCGTCCGGCAGGGTGAGGACTTTTTCCTGGCGTCCAAGGATGGTCTTGACGGTCGGGAACACGCGGCCGCAGGCGCAGGCTTCGCCGCCCGGGATCACGGTGTCGCCGGTGCGGTAGCGGACCAGCGGCATCGCCAGGTTGTTCAGGCCGGTGCCGACCAGCTCGCATGCCTCCGGCTGGTCGGTGTCGAGCAGGGTCACGCTGCCGTAGTCGGTCAGCACGTGGTAGCTGCCGTGCTCGCAGGTGCCGATCGCGGCCACCCGTTCGGACTGGCCGTACCAGTCGAACACGCGCACGCCGAAAGCCTGTTCGACCGCCGCCCTCACCTCCGGCTCCATGGTTTCCGACGAGGTCATCACGCCCTTCAGCGCCCTGCCTTCGTAGCGTCGTCCGCGCGCGTTCAGCCAGGCCGCCAGCGCCGCGATCGAGGATGGATAGGCGTGGATCACGACCGGATCGACCCCTTCGAGGGCAGCGACGTAGGCGTCGATCGTGTCATTCGACAGGTGGTAGGAGGACATCATCAGCATGTTGCCGACCCAGTCGCGGCACCAGTAGCGGCCGTCCTTCGGCTGGTCGGCGCAGACGATGTCGCCGCGAATCCAGGCGCGCGGCTGGCCGGGGCGCCAGCCGATCCAGCGCAGCTGGCGGTAGACGAAGCCCTCCTCGCGCACCATATTGCCGAGCGACTGGACGATGGTCAGCGGCGTACCGGAGGTGCCGCTGGTCTTGATGGTGGTGCGGATCAGGGAGCCGAAGCGGCGCGGGCGCAGCAGGCGTTCGGGATGCTGGCGCAGCTCCTGCTTGGTCAGCAGCGGGGTGCCGGGCGCCAGGCGCGGCAGGCTGAAAGGATCGCCGTCGAGCGGCACGCCGACCCTGGCGGCACGCCTGGCCACATAGCGGGCCAGGGTCTCGCGCGAGCGCTCGTTCCTTGCCAGGGCCGGGTAGACCAGCAGACGCCCCCAGATGTTGCGGACCAGTTCACGCCCGAGAGAACGCAGGGAGAACTTGAGCGAATGGGTCCACATCGTGCAGGGCTACTCCATCAGGATCTTTTTATAAGTTCTTGCAACATTTCGGCCGAGAATATCATAGGTACGATGGGCTTTTACGTACGCTGGACCACGCATGGCAAACCGCCGGGCTTGCTCAGGATTGTTCAATAACTCGCGGACGGCAGCCGCGAAAGCCTGCGCTTCCATCGGCACGCACAGGCCCGCGCCGCTCTGCGCCAGGACCAGCTGCTGGTCGGGAATGTCGGTGGCGACGGTGGGAATGCCGAGCGCCATGTATTCGATCACCTTGGTCGGCGACATGGTGTCGCCCAGCACCCCGCGCGGCATCGGCGCCAGGCCGACCTCGGCCCGCACCGCATAGCCGAGCGCCGTCCGTTGGGGCAGCCAGCCGGTCAGCAGCACGTGTTGTTCGAGCCCGCGCGCGGCGATCTCGCGCCGCATCCACGCCATCTCGTCGTTCGAGGGCGCATCGCCGGCGATCACCAGCAGGACCTCGGGACATTCGCGCCGCAGTTCTTCGGTGACGTCCAGCAGGAAATCGGACCTGCGCGACTGCGCGATGCGGCCCAGGTAGAGCACCACCCGGCGGCCGTCCAGGCGCGGATCGGCGACGGGCTCGACCGTCGCGCGGTCGAACAGGGCGGCGTCCACGCCCATCGGCACCGCCGTCATGCGCTCGCGTGGAAAACCCTTGCCGGCCAGCCAGTCGGCCATCGCATCGCTCTGCACGAAGATGTGGCGCGCGCCCGGCAGCACCAGGCGGTAGATGACATGCCAGGACGCCCAGGCGCGCAGCGCGTGCGCCGCCCATTTGAGGCGGCCGACGGGGCCGCGCTGGTGGCGCGCGATGTCGTCGCGGCGCACCGCATAGCCTTCGACGATGGGGAAGGACATCCAGTAGACGAAGGGCACGCGCAGCAGCGCGGCCGCCACGCGGCCCAGCACGCCGCTGGCGATCTTGTCGCGCACCTGCAGGCAGTCCGGGCGCCGACCCTGCGTCAGGCCGCGCAAGCCGCCGAGGGCGCGCCACAGGCCCAGGAGGTCCCACAGCGGCGAGCAGACACTGGCGAGCGGCGAGTGAAGACGCCCCACCACGTGCATGCCGCCGGCCGGCCATCCGGGCGCGCCGGCTTCCTGCCCGCCCTGCCCCACCAGCTCGGTATGCACGCCGTAGCGCGGCATCTCGATACCGAACAGGGTCAGCACATCGGCACGGGTCGGAGGGAGCGGATCGCGAAGGATGCAGGCAATCGATAACTGGGTCGGCATGAATTTATTCTAACGCAGCCGTACCGACGCACGATTGCGCGGTATTCAGCCTGCCCGCAGCGCTTCGAGGCGTTGCAGGAGCGCGGCACTGGTCCGGCTGTCGATCTTGCGGCAGAAATGGGCGTTCGAGGCGGCGATGCGCTCGAAGTCGTGCTCGTCGAGGATCTTTGGATTGCGCGCGCCGCGCTGCGGCCACTGGACGTAGCGGAAATTTTCCGACAGCACGCGTTCCCTGAAGCGCGAATTCATCACCAGGGTCTGGAAGAACAGCTCGTCGGCGCAGGACACGCTGCGGAAGAAACGCAGGAGGCCGGGCTCGCGGCGGATCCGCGCCAGCACATCACGCACGCAGTCGCGCGACAGCGCCCACCATGACGAGCCGCCATGGGGCTGCAGGCCGTTCGGCATGCGCCGCGTGAGGCCGCAGGCGCGCATCGCGCGGTTCGCCAGCGAGCAGGCCAGGCGCAGCGCCGGCCCCGCGTCCGGGCGGTAGAAATACTGGTAGCGGTAGGCGGCCGCCCACTGTCCCGGTCCGCGGCCGATCGGCGCGGTGTCCAGCAGCTCGTGCCCGCGCAATGCCGCCAGCGCCGACTTCAGTGCGGCGTTCGACAGCAGCGGGAAGTCCTGGGCGCTGAGGAACAGCAGCTTGTCGAACTCGGGCACCTCGGCCACGATCTGCGCCAGCGAATTGAGGGTGGCCTCGACCTGGCTGAAGCAACCCCAGTGCACGGCGACGCGCTGGCCGACCAGGCGCGCGCCTGGGTGGACTTCGGCGGGTTGGATGGCACCCTTGGCGTCGAGGTGGACGTAGATCAGGAAGTCCTCGTCGCGCAGGCGTTCGACCAGCGCGTTCAGCTGGGCGGGATCCTTGTGGGCGGCGATGAGGAAGACCTGCTTCATGATGAGCTACCGGCGAAAAAAAAATCCTTCGCGGCGCCTTGCCTGCGAAGGATTCCGGCCCGCGCGCCGAGTGTAGCACGGCGCTTCGGGAACTCGACGGACGCTTGGATCAGTTGAGATTCACGGTCTGGGTACCGATGGTGAAGGTACGGGTGCTGCCGGAGGCGCCGATCTTGACGGTCGGACGCTTGCAGCCGACGTCCATCAGGACCAGGAATTCGCCGACCGACTTGCCGTCGTTCTTCAGGTAGAAGGCGCCGTGCGCTTCGGTCACGCCGGCCTTCGCCGCCGGGCCGGTCCAGGTCGCGAACGGGGCGTTGCCGTTCAGGTCGCGCAGGCAGACCGACTGGCCGCCCGCCGTGATCTTCACGCTCGACGGGCTCTCCACCGTGAACGCCACCGGGGCGTGGAGGTTGAACTCGTAGGTGTGCGGAACCACGGCCGACAGCTTGTCGCGCACCAGCATCGCATCCTGGGCCTTGAAGTACCAGATCTGGCGCTTGGCCATCGTCAGCTGGCCGCCGTAGGCCGGGGTCGCATCGCCTTCGGCGTAGTCGTAGTTCGGATTCACCGCCCACGCGGTGATCTTGCCGTTACGCTGCAGCTGCTCGCGGTAGCCGTCGACCAGCTGGCCCTTGCCGCCGTCGAAGGTGATCGCGTTCTGCGACCTGGTCTGGTGGTACCAGTCGCTCCACTGCGGCGAGCCGTACCAGTCGTACCAGCCCGACTTGATCAGCAGCGGCTGGCCGGCCACCGACAGCAGCAGGCCGTTCTGGTCGCCGTGGCTGTGGTTGAAGGAACCGTATGGGCTCGACTTGAAGTAGAACGAGCTGCGGTTGGTGTTGCCGATATCGCTGTGGATCGCGACCCAGCCGATGCTCGGGTAATACGACTCGTTCGACGGCGCCGCGAACACGGTGTTGCCGGCGATCGGCATCGGGTACGGCGCTTCCAGCACCTGCATGCCGTCTTCGATGCCGCCCAGTTTGGATTGGTACCAGTTGGCGCGCGGGTTGACTAGGCGCTGGGCGAAGGCGTGGAACACGCGCGGATCCGGCTTGGTCTCGGAACCGTCGCCGAAGGCGTGGACCTTCGAGCCCGGCGGCGTCAGCATCATGGCGAAGTCGAGGAAGCCGAGGGTCCAGGGCTTGGCGTACATGTTGACGCCGGTGGCCTGGTTGATCGAATCCCACAGCGCGACCATGTAGCCGGCCGCGTACTCGGCGTAGGCGGTGCCGTTGGCGTAGCCGCCTTCCGGACCGGACCACGGCGACGGCGTATTCACGTAGGCGCGGAAGGTGAAGTCGAACCACTTCTGCGCATCCGGGATGTCGCCCAGCGACAGGCTCGAGATCAGCGACATGAAGATCATCAGGGTGTTGCCGTGCGAGTCGAACGGGAACTGGTCCAGGCGGCCGTTGTCGCCGGCCAGGTTGCTGAACATCTCGTTGGTGCGCACGCGCACGACGTCCAGCCAGCGGTTGCGGCGGGTGGCGTCGAGGTCACCCGGCAGCAGGTCGATGGCCTTGATCAGCGACAGCGCGATCTGGCGGGTGGCCTGGTCCTGGTTGGCGTAGCTGGTCGGGCCGGTCGGGGTCAGGGAGGCGAGCTGGTCGCCGCGCTTGATCGCCTCGTTCAGGTAGATCGGGTCCTTGCGGATGCGCCACAGCAGGGCCGCGGCTTCCATCTGACGGGTGGCTTCGTTGATCCTGTTGCGCACGTCGACCTGCTGGGCGGCCATCTGCGCCGTCAGCGGGGCGCCGATGGTGATCGGCCACGTTGCATCGCTCAGGTTGGGCAGCGCACCCATCTGCAGCTTGACTTCGTTGGTGAGGCGGCTCAGGTAAGGATCGAGCTCGGCCTTCTTGGCGGTATTCCAGGTCGAGTAAGGCGTGGTGGTCGCCGGCAGCGAGCGCGGGCGAGCCTTGGCCAGGATGCGGGCGCGCAGGGTGGCGTTGTCGGGCACTTCAAACACGGCCGATTTGCTGGTGATCGCGAAGGAACGCGGGGCCGACCAGTCGGACGAATTCGCCGGGCGCACGCGCCAGATGTAGTTGCCGAGCGCCATGGCCTTGGTCGGCAGATACCAGTTACGGTTGACAGTGGCCGTCACCGGTGCGCCGCCGGCCGGCGTGATCTCGATCACGTAGCTGGCCGGACCGGAGGCATAGCGCGCCCAGGCGAAGCCGGGCGGGTTCTGGGCCTGCACCTGTCCGTTGGCCGGGGCCGGTTGGACGACGAGGGGATCGGTGGATTGCGCCCAGTCGGCACGCGCGCTGAACGAGCAGAACAGCGACATCAGGGCGACCGCGAGGACGATTCCTTTCCGATGAAATTTCATGTGGGAGCTCCGAGAATATTAACTAAGACTTACAAGGGATGGCTCGTCGGCATGGCGCCAGACGTATTCGGCGACGCGCGCTTTTTGTGAGTGAAAAACGCTGTCCGGTTCCAAATAATAGTACCGCACATCAATTGATCTGCGGCAAAATTCCCTTAGAAATCAAAGATTTTTCTCGCCCATCGCGAAAATCCAACGTGTGTACGGACAACTTTGCAGAAGGAATATTTTCAATAACACCAGCCTCGTTTTTCAACTGAAAAGACAGTCTGGAAACTCCGAGAGCAATTCTGCAAACTTGCCTTAAAAACCACAAGTCAAAACGCCTCTTCCGCGCGCAGGGTCCGCATGCGTTTCATGTAGCGCAGGCAGTAGATACCAAAAGCCAATGGCGCCTGCGTCAGGTAGCGCCGCCGGACCGCGAATTCTTCCTGGCGCGCCTTGATCCGGTTGGCCGAGGACAGGCTGCCGGCATGGTCGCGGAACACCGCCAGCGGGCGGTCGACGGTCGACGGCCGCGCCACCCGGCCCAGGCGCAGCCAGAGGTCGACGTCCATCGCGTACTTCAGCTGTTCGTCGAACATGCCGACCCGGCCGAAGGCGCTGCGGCGGATGAAGACGGCCGGATGCGGCACCCAGGCGCGGCCGGCGGCGAAGGAATCGAAGCTGAACGGCAGCATCGGATAAGGCGGCACCAGGGCCCCGTTCTTGAGCACCTGCACGTTGCCGAACACCCAATCCGTCCCTTCCCTGGCGAAGCGCTCGGCAACCGTCTCCAGCACGTCGTCGCCGGCGTAGTAATCGTCCGAGTGCAGGTGGGCCACGTATTCGCCGGTGGCCGCTTCGATGCCCTGGTTCATGGCGCGGCTGACGCCGCCGCCGACGTCGCGCAGCACGCGCTTGCGGCCCGGGTAGGCGGCGATCATCTCCAGCGTGCCGTCGGTCGAGCCGCCGTCGACGAAGATGTGTTCGAAGTCCTGGCAGGTCTGGCGCTGCACCGAGGCAAGGGTATCGGGCAAGGTGGCGGCGCTGTTCCAGGTGCAGGTGACGATCGAGAAGGTGGGTTTGCTGGTCATGGTCATTTGGCGTAGAGATCGAGTAGTTGAGGGATGGCGCGCGACACGTCCATCGCGAAGGAATCCGGGAGCGGCACCGTCACTGGCGCACGTCCCAGCATGCCGACCAGCCGCTCCACCAGCCGCGGCATGGTCTCGGCCAGCTGCAGCTGGCCGTCGTAATATTGGTAGGCGGCCAGCTCCGGCGTGCCGCCGCGCGCCAGCGCCACGCACTGCTTGCCGAGCGCCAGCGCTTCCAGCACGGTGGTGGAGCAGGCTTCCTCGCACACCGACGGCACCACCAGCACGTGGCTGCGCGCCGACAGCTTGATGACCTCGCCATAGGGCTGCCAGCCGAGGAAGCGCACCTGCGGACCGGCGTAGCGGCTCTCGAGCTGCTCGCGCAGCGGGCCGTCGCCGACGATGGTGACCCGCGCATGCGGCGGCAGCCAGCCGGCGACCTGGCCCAGGAATTCGCCGAAGCCCTTGCCGGTATCGATGCGTCCCACCAGCAGCACCTCCCCTGCCCGGAGCTCGCCGGCTTGAGCCGCGAGCTCGCGCAGGAAGGGATAGCGGATGAAGTTGTGGATCACGCAAGCGCGCGACAGGTCGGCGTCCGGCACCGAGCGCAGGAAGGCGCGGCGCAGGAAGTCGGACACGAACACCGTCTTGTGGCGCGCGAAGGACTCGGCCGTTTCGGAACGGTAGCGCTGTACGGCAAAGCCAGAAACGGTCCGGCGTAGCGAATTCGGCGCCGGATGGATACAGGCGGCGCAGTCGCGCCGGTCGCGCGTCTCGCACACATGCCCTTCCTTGAAGCGCAGGTGGGTCACGCATTCGCTGCCCTGGTCGTGCCGGGTCTGGACGAAGTTCATCGTCGGCGGCACGTAGCGCCCCACCATCGGCAGGTGGCCGTGGTAGTGCACCACGTCGTACTGGCCGGCCTCGCGCATCAGCGCGCGCGCCACCCGCCGCGCGAACCAGGGGCGCTTGACCGGGTTGAAGAAGCCCAGCTGGGACTCCTTCCAGCCGGGCCGCGCAAACGCGAAGCCGGGCAGCAGCCGGCCGTGGAAGCCGATCTCGCGAGCAGCCTCGGCATGGAAGCGGTCGCTGCGTCCCATGATGTCGACTTCATGTCCCTGCTCCAGCAGGGCGTTGGACAGGGTGACGACATGCTTGCCCAGGCCGCCGATCTGGGTGCCCGGCAAATCCTCCGATACCATCAGGATCTTCAAACTGCTTTCCTCATCGACAATAAACCTTTGACTCTGGACCAGGCGAGAATCTTGTCGTCCTTTTCGATCACGAACAGCGCGCCCCAGGCGAACAGCAGCGCCACCGTCAGCAGCACCAGCAGCACGAGGTCGAGCGGACCGCCGTCGAACAGGCGATTGCCGGCGTCGGCGAGCACGGCCACCAGGCCAACCCCGAACACGCTCGGCAGGTAGGCATGGCGCACCAGGTCCTTCATCCGCGCCGGCACGGTGCGGCCGTGTACCGCCGCCAGGAAGATGCAGGTCATCAGCACCGATGCAATCAGGTGGCCCCAGGCGGCGCCGACGATGCCCCAGCCATCCACGCCGAACCACACCACGACCAGGCCGAAGGCAGCGCGCACCAGCGCGAACATGCCGCTGACACGCGGATGCCCCATGCCGTCGTTGACCAGCGACGGCAGGCTGGTGAGCGAATCGATGAACTGCGACAGCGCCATCACCGCCAGCACCACCTGGCCGGCGCGCGCGAACTGCGGATTCATCCAGTAATACAGGATCTGGTAGGAGAACACGGCCACCAGCACCAGCACCGAGGCGTTGATGAACACGACATAGCGGCTGGCCTTCAGGTAGAGGGCGCGCAGGCGCTCCAGCTCGCCGCGCGCGGCCAGGGCGCTGGCGGCCGGGAACAGCACGCCCGACAGGCGGAAGGTCAGGCTGAGGATGCGGTTCGCCAGGGTCGAGGCCACCGTGAAATACGCCAGCCCGGTCACCCCCACCAGGGCGCCGATGATCAGCTTGTCCGCATAGGCATACGACAGACCGGCGAAACGGCTGAGGAAGGAATAGGCGGAAAAGCCCAGCAGCTCGCGCCGGATCTGGGCGCCCGGCCGGCGCCAGGCGAGTTCCGGCAGCAGGCGGCGGATGCAGCGCCACAGCACCACGCAGTTGATCGCGCTGGCGACGACGCGCAGCAGGATCACCTCGAACAGGCCATGGCCCAGCATCAACACGGCCACCGTCAGCAGCGGCACGCCGGTGCCGAACACCATCTCGATCCGGCCGGCGATGTCGTAGCGCATCAGCGATTGCGGGATGCTCTGCAGATAGCTCTGCAGCTGGCCGAGGAAGAAACCGAGCGCCGCCAGCTTCAGGGTGGCGGCGGCCTCGCCCACCAGCTGCGGCGGCACCGAGAACACGCGGGTGACGAAGAAGTGGGCGCCGCCATACAGCCCGATGGCGCCAAGGAGGCCCAGCAGCGAATAGACGGCCAGGCCGAAGAACACGGTCTCGTCGATGCGCTTCTGGTCCTGGCGTGCATTGAATTCGGCGATGTACTTGACCGAGCCGGCGGTGACGTTGATGTCGATGACGGCGAAATAGCCGACGATGGCGGTGACCAGCGAATACACGCCGTAGTTCGCATCGCCCAGGCCCTTGACCACCAGCGGTACGGTGCCCAGGGCGACCAGCGCGGGAATGACGGCGCCGAGCAGGTTGGAGAAGGCGTTGCGAACCAGGCTCGGAGTCATCTCACAGCCGGGCTTGCGCCGGCACCAGGTTGACGTGGCCGCGCTTGTTCGTCTCCCTTACCGGCTGGACGGCAGCTTCGCGGCACACGGCCATCGCCACATAAGGCAGGGCCAGGCAGATCGCCAGCATCTGGGTCGTGCGCACCTGCGGGAACGGCGTGCCGACCAGCAGGTCGGGCAGCATGAAGGCCAGCCCGGCGGCGCCGGCGGTCGCCACCCCGAGCACCTCCGGCGACACGGTCCGCAGCGCGCGGCGCGCGAAGGCGGCGAAGGCGAAGATGGTGCCGCCCAGCAGGACCAGCCCGGGCAGGCCGGCTTTCAGGGCGATGTGCAGCACGCCGCTGTGCAGGAACAGGCCGCCGTCCGGATTGGCCTGCCACGAAATGTGCTGGTAGCCCGTGTAGCGGCCCCAGGTGCCGATGCCGGTGAGCGGATGCGACAGGAAGTCGCCCATCGCGAACTTCAGCTCCAGCACCCGTTCGCTCTCGCTGCCGAAACGCTTCGACTGCATGTCGAAGAACAGGCTGGACAGGCCATGCGCGCCCTTGGTCTGGCCGAGACGCTTGAACGCGGCGTACAGCAATCCCACTCCCACCACCGGCGTGCCCAGCACCATCAGCTGGAGGCGGCGCTGCATCGGGAAGCGCATCATGACGATCAGGCCGGCCAGCACGAAGCCGATCCAGGCGGTGCGGCGGTAGGACAGCACCACGCACATGGCGGTCACGCACAGGGTGGCCCATTCGACCAGGTGCCAGAAACTGCCGCGCCTGGTTTTCACGATCTGGAACAGGTTGACGGCGGCGATCGCAAACGCGATCGTGCACAGCAGGCTGTCGTTGATGTCGAAGAAGGTCAGCTTGATCTTCAGGCCGTTCATGTTGGCATAGACGTTGTTCGGGTCGCCCTTGAAGATCGCCCAGCGCACCAGGCCGAACAGCGCACGGCCCAGGCCCGCCAGCATGATGAAGCGCGACAGTTCCACCACATCGTCGCGGGTACGGAAGGACAGCAGCAGCAGCGAGACCAGCGGCGCCATCCAGATGATGTTGGAGAAGCCGGCCACCGTCAGGATGTCCTGCAGCTTGACGTCCATGAACAGGCCCACCGCGACGTGGCCGCAGAGCAGCAGGAACCAGGCGAGGAACCAGGGCCGCAGGTTGCACGGCGGGGTCGGAAAACGCTGGAAGTTGGCCGACACGCGGGCGCAGCACCAGAACGCGAACATCATCCAGAACAGCAGCGGGAACAGCAGCACGCCGGAACCGCGGGTGTAGATGCCGGGCGAGCCCGCGGTCGACAGCGAGCCGTAGGTGGTCGAGTTCATGCAGAAGAACACCAGCATGTAGGCATACGCCAGCCAGCGCGGCCGCACCATCCCGATGCCGGCACCGACCACCGCCAGCAGGCACAGCAGTGCGACGATGATGAAAGGCAGAGAGGTGTAGACGTAGAGGATGAAGTTCTGCATCGAAGACCGCTATCCGTGGTTGGTGGCCGCGCCCAGCAGGCGGCTGCGCGCCTGCGGGTCGAGCGCACCGAGCATCTGGTTGACGAAGCGGTCCTGGACCTTGTAGGCGTTGCCCTCGTCGGCCTCGATGGTCGAGACGCGCACCAGCATGCCGTCCGGGATGCGGCCCGACAGGCCGTACATGAAGCGCTGCAGCTTCTGGTCGAGGCCCGACATCACGGCCTTGTCGCCGATCGTGACCCAGTAGGTGATCGGCTCGTTGCGCGCGTTCTGGCGCGCCACCAGGCGCTTGACCGGCAACTTGCCGAAGCCGGTCGCCAGCTCGTCGCGGCGGTCCTTGAGCATGTCGAAGCCCTGCGCCACGTAGCAAACCTCGGGCAGGTGCAATTGCAGCTGCTTGCTCTGGTCGCCGCCGTAGGCAATCGACAGCATCACGCGCTGTCCCTGGGCGTTGATATAGGTGCGCGACAGGGTCTGGTCGTAGAGCGCGGCGATCAGTTCCTTCTGGTTCGGATCGGGTGTCAGCGGCACCACGCTGTTGTCGATGGTCCAACCGGCGAAGCTCTTCGGGATCATCGTGTCGAGATTGAAGTTGGCGCGGGCGTCGGCCACCTTCTGGGTCGGCGTCAGGGCGCCGGTCAGGGCCGAGGTGCCGGCCATCGCCACGCCCAGGATCACGCTGGCGGCAAATTTGCGGTTCATGCGGCCTCCCTGGTGCGCAGCGGCGCGTTCTTCGCCTCCCTGCGGCGGATGGTCCACTGCAGGGCCGAGTCGATCGACAGGATCAGCACCAGCGCGGTCACGAACAGCACCATGCCGGCAAAGCCGTGCAGGAAGCCCTGCCCCGCCGCGTCGCCGTAGTAATAGGTGATCAGGGTCAGCACGATCACGCGGATCACGTTGGCCGAGAACGAGATCGGGATGATGAACAGGGCCAGGCCGACGTTGCGGAAGGCCGAGGGGTGGCGCATCAGGTTCAGGTAGAACAGGCCCAGCGCCTCCAGCGTGAGCAGGGTCTGCAGGCCGGCGCAGGCATCGGCCACCAGCAACTGGTACTGGCCGATCTGCAGGATCACGCCGGAGCGGCTGATCGGGTAACCGAAGGCGAACAGGATGTGCTCGGTGCCCCAGGAGACCGCCATCTTCATCGGCATCGTCACCGCCGCCACGAATTCGCTGGGCAGCGGCACCATGAAGATCATGAAGAAGAACGGGAACCACAGCACGCGCATGGAGCGCCCGCCGCGCTTGATCAAGAGCACCGACATCATCACCAGGATGATCGACAGCACTTCGAGCATCAGGATCTTCTGCGAGCGCCCCAGCATGTGGGTCAGCAGGCCGATCGCCAGGATGGGCCAGCCGGTCCAGCTGGCGCGCGGCGGCGTGGTCGCTTCCAGCATCTCCGGCCACTTGCGGTAGATCAGCCACAAGGCCAGGCCGAAGATGATCGGGCCATGGCCCTGCTCTTCGCCGACCCAGGCCCCGGTGAACAGGTCGTAGAAAGTCGGGACGAACAGCACGGCCAGGCCGAGCAGTACCGGCCACCATTCGGGCAGCGCGGCACGGAAAGAGCGCATCGAGCGAATGGCCAGCGTGTTCATTTCAGAACTCCATCACCACCGAACCGAGGATCTCGCAGCCGGCGTCGACCAGGTGTTCGGCGGTGCGGCCGATGTGCGAAATACGGGTGTAGTTCTTGCGCGTGACCAGCAGCGCGCCGCCGGCACGGCTGGCGACCGCGATCGCGTCGACCCCGACATGGAAGGGCGGCACGTCGTACAGCACCACGTCGTAGCGGCTCTCGAGCATGGTGTTGAGGTTGCGGAAGCCCTCGCGCGCCAGCAGTTCCTGGGGGTTCGGCGGCAGCGTCCCGGCCGGCATCACCGACAGGTCGACGAAGGCCGGCACCCGTGCGATGACGTCGAGGTCGGCGCGTCCGGCCAGCAGGTCGGACAGGCCGGCGCGCGGCTTGATCGCGAACGCATCCTGCTGGCGCGGGGCGCGCAGGTTGGCGTCCACCAGCAGGGTTTGCTCGCCGAGCTGGGAGAACACGATCGCCAGGTTGGCCGCGAATAGCGCGGCGCCGTCGTCCTGGTCGACGCCGACGATGGCCAGGGCGCGCCGTCCGCGTGCGAACCAGCGCAGCATCAGCTGGCTGCGGATCGCGCGCAGCGACTCGACCTGCGGCGAGAACGGTTCATAAGCGGCGATCAGCTTGGGCGACAGCCCGGCCTGCCCTTTCTGCAGATAGGGATAGGAGAACTGGCGCGCCAGCACCTGCTGGATGTCGTCCTCGCTCACCAGGCCCAGGCGCACGGCCGCTTCGCCGAAGCGGATGCCGGTTTCCTTCTGCATGCGCAGCACGCGTTCGGCGTCTTCCGGATTGAGCTTGCCCGAATCGAGCAGGAGGGCGCCCATGCTCATTTCGGCGGCGTGGTCGGCGTGGACGGCGGATAGCATCGGAGAATTCATGGTCTGTCCTCGATCAGTTCAGGCGCAGCAGGCGGCGCGGTGCCAGGGAGCGGATACCGCCGAGACGGCCGCGCGCCGGTTTCCATTCGATGGTGCCGAGCACCGGGATGCCCAGCATGTCCTTGACGTCGCTGGGCGAGCGCACCGGGCGGTTCAGCAGTTCCAGCAGCAGGGCCAGGCCGACGCCCAGCACGGTGCCGGCCAGGATGCCGATCAGGGTGTTCAGCAGCACGCGCGGGCCGGACGGCTCGGTCGGCGCCACGGCCGGGTTCAGCAGCGAGATGTCGGACTGCTCGGACTGGGCTTCGATACGGGTCTGCGAGAAGCGCTGCGAAGCGGCGTCGAAGGCGCGCTGGGCGCTGTCGAGATCCTTCAGCAGCACGCCGAGTTCGTCGCGGGCGCGGTTCAGTTCCAGCACCTTGGCCTTCTGCTGGGCGACGGCTTCGCGCAGCTCGGATTCGCGGGCACGCAGCACCTGGGCATTCGCGCCGACGCTGCGGGAGACGGTGCCGAGGGCGGCGTTCAGCTCGCCGCGCACCTTGTCCAGCTCGGCCTTGGCGGCCTGGTACTGCGGATGGTTCTTGCCGTAGCGCTGGGAGGTGTCGGCGAACTTGCCTTCGGCGGTTGCCAGGTTGGCGCGCATCTGCTGGATCAGGGCATTGTTGGCGACGTCCGGCGAGGTCAGGGCCGAACCGGCGGCGGCCTGGCGCGAGTTGCCTTCCATCGCGGCGGTCTGTGCCTGGACCAGCTGGCCGGACAGGTCGTTCAGGCGCGACAGTTCGACGTCGACGCGGTTGTTGTCGAGGCTGACGATGCCCTTCTCCTGCTGGTATTTGGAGAGGCGGGCCTGGGCGGCTTCGAGGTTGTCGCGCAGCTGCTTGGTCTGTTCATTGAAGTACGACGAGGCTTTCTTGGCCGGCTCGGTCTTGAGCTGGACGGTGATCTTCTGGTACTCGTCGGCGAAGGCGTTGGCGACCGCCGCCGCGAAGGCCGGGTCGGCGCCCTTGAAACTGATCTCGACCACCGAGGATTCGCGCGAGGGCACGATCTCGAGCTTCTTCAGCAGCAGGTCGGCCAGCCAGTCGCGCACCGAGCCACGGCCTTCGGTGGCTTCGTTGAACTGCTGGATCACGGCCGGGCTGCTGGCCAGGTGCAGCGCATCGACCACCCGCAGCGCCACGTTCTTGCTGCTGATGATGTCGATCTGGGTGGCCATATAGCCCGGCAGCAGCTGACCCGGCATGGTCAGTCCGGTCAGCGGATCCACCCCCTTGTAGTTCAACAGAACGGATGCTGTCGCCTTGTACGTCTTGGATTGGATCAGGCTGAACCCGAGGGCCAGCGCGACCGTGACCAGCAGGGTCGTCAGGATGATCTTCTTCCGTGCAAGCAAGATCAGCAGGAATTGATGGACGTTCATGATGAACCTTTTTCAAAACGGGGTGGAACAGGAAACCGGGACTGCCTTACACAAAAATCAGAACCACGATTCGCGCACCGTGATGACGTCGTCGGTCTGCACCAGGTCGTCGTTCTTCACGTCGATCGTATGCGCCACGCCGCTCGCATCCTTGCGGGTCACGCGCAGGCCGCGCTGGGTGCCGCGCTGGGTCAGGCCGCCGCCGGCCGAGACGGCCTGCTGCACGGTCATCGCGCGCTCGATGCGGAACGGACCCGGACGGTTCACTTCGCCGGAGATGTAGGCGCGCGGTGCGCGTTCGACGAAGATGATGTCGCCGCCGGCCACTTCGTAGTCGCGGTCCAGTTCACCCTTGCGCACCATGTCGACGATGTCGATGGTTTCGCGGGTGGTCTTGCCGTTACGGTTGCGTACCAGGCTGACCATGTCGCCTCCATCCTGACTGATGCCGCCGGCGATCGCCAGCAAATCGAGCACCTTGCGCTTGCCCTCGATCGGATAGCGTCCCGGGCGGTTGACCTGGCCCAGCACCGACACCTGCTGGCTGGCCAGGGTGGTGATCAACAGGTTGACCTGGGCCTTCTTCAGGTAGCCGCCCTTCTCCAGCAGGCCGCCGATCTTCTTCTCGGCCTGCTGCGTGGTCAGGCCGCCGACCTGCACCTCACCCAGCAGCGGGAAGGTCATGCTGCCGGCTTCGGAGACGCGGGTCTCGGTGGCCAGGTCCGGGCTGCCGTAGACCGTTGCCTTGACCACATCGCCCGGGCCCAGCACCACTTCGGCGGCGCTGGTAAAACCGGCGGCCAATGCCAGGGTTGCTGCGATCATCCAGTGTACGAGTCGTTTCATTTTGTTCCCTCTTTTTGATCAATGTTGAACGTGTCACTTCAGTCCGGCGACGCCGCGGTCGAGCGCTGCCTTGTCGGCATTGTTTTCCGATGCCGGCGCCGGTGTCGCGGCGGCACCGTTGGCCGGTACGCCGCCCTGCTGGTCGGCAACCGGCACCCCGTTGGTCCTCGCCACCGCGCTGGTCGGCGCACCGCCAGCCGGCAGCGTCGGCGCCGATTTCGGGTCGGGCATCAGCGATTTGTTCAGGTACTCGATCTTGGCGTCGGCACGCAGGCGCTGCAACTCGGCCGTAGCCAGCTCCTTGTTTTTCTTGTTGACCAGGAACTGCTCGATCTGCGGCGAGGCAACCGCCAGCGTGACCGGTGCGTCCTTGACTTCGGTCACCGAAATGAACATCGCACGTGAACCTTCCTTGACCACGAACAGCTGCCCCTTCGGCATGCCGAGCAGTTTCGACGACAGCTCAGGCGGCACGTCGGCGGTGCTGCGGGTGACCTGGGTGCGTCCATACTTGAGCTTGTGGGCATCCAGCCAGACCGCGACTTCCTCCAGCGACTTGGCGCTGTCGGCGGCGGCCCGTACTTCCGGCGTCAGGTCGTTGGCACCGATCACGATTTCGCTCATGCTGAACTGCTTGCGGTTGGAGAAGAATTCCGGATGGGCATTGAAGTAATCCTCGACCTCTTTCGGCGTCGGCTTGGTCACGTTGCCGACCCGCTTCTGCAGATAGGCCTGGGCGATGATCAGCGACTTGGCGCGGTCGATCGCCTGCATGACCTTGGGATCGCGGTCCAGGTTTTCCTTGGCCGCTGCCTCCTCCAGCAACTGGCGGTCGATCAGGACCTGAAGCAATTGCTTGCTGGCGGTGTCCTGCTGGGCCGCCGAGACGCCTGCCCGCTGCAGCTCCTCGTTCAGCTGCAGCACCGTGACTTCTTCGCCGTTGACGCTGGCCAGCGCTTGTCCCGGTTTCTTTTCCTTGGCCTTGTCGCCGCACGCGCTCAAGGTTGCCGCAACGAGGATCAGCGCGGCGCACAGCACGCGTTTCGGAGTGGAGGGGGCATGGCTCGTTTTCATGGCCGCCAGGTGGTGTGTGTTCACTTTAGTTTCCTTGGGTTGGTGGGAACTCTTTTTATGACGAAGATGTCTCACATTTCAGTCTGCTACTGATGCATTCTGGGTGCCGCACGCTTGGGGCTCTGTTCGTCGGCTAACACTCAACCTTCGCCTTGCGTACGCTTCACGTGTCAGGCCGCGGCCCGGTTCTCCTGCGCTTCCATCAGCTCGACGAAAGCGGCATAGGCGCGGCGCAGGCCCTCCGGCAGCGGGGTCGTGGCCTGCCAGCCGAGCTGCCTGAGCTTCGAGACGTCCAGCAGCTTGCGCGGCGTGCCGTCCGGCTTGCTGGTATCGAAGCCGATGCGTCCCTTGTAGCCGACCACCTCGCCCACCAGCCGCGCCAGCTCGGCGATGGTGACGTCCTCGCCGGTGCCGACGTTGATGTGCGAATGCATCGGATCGGTGAGCTTCGCATAGGTGTCGTGGTCGAGGTTCATCACATGGACGCAGGCGGCCGCCATGTCGTCGACATAGAGGAATTCGCGCATCGGCTTGCCGCTGCCCCAGATCACGACTTCCGGCGCATTCGCCAGCTTGGCTTCGTGGAAGCGCCGCATCAGGGCCGGGATCACGTGGCTGTTTTCCGGGTGGTAGTTGTCGCCCGGACCGTAGAGATTGGTCGGCATCACGCTGCGGTAGTCGGTGCCGTACTGGCGGTTGTAGCTCTCGCACAGCTTGATTCCGGCAATCTTGGCCATGGCGTAGGGTTCGTTGGTCGGCTCCAGCGTGCCGCTCATCAGGTACTCTTCCTTGATCGGCTGCGGCGCCATGCGCGGGTAGATGCAGGACGAGCCCAGGAACAGCAGCTTTTGCACCCCGTTGACCCTGGCTTCGTGCACGACATTGGCCTGCACCATCATGTTGTCGTAGATGAAGTCCGCCGGGTAGCTATTGTTGGCGTGGATGCCGCCGACCTTCGCGGCCGCCAGGTAGACCTGGTCGATGGCTTCGTTACGGAAGAATTGGCGGACCTGCTCCTGGTCCGTCAGCTCCAGTTCCTGGTGGCTGCGGGTAATGATATTCGTATGGCCTTGCGCGCGCAGGGCGCGCACGATGGCCGAGCCGACCAGGCCGTTATGGCCGGCGACGTAGATGCGAGGCTGAGTATTCAACGTTCACTCCATTGAAATTGCAACGTTGTAACCATGCGATGCCAGCAGTTTGTGGCGGCGCGCCGTGTCCAGATCGGACGCCACCATTTCCTGCACCATCGCCGCGAAAGGGGTGCGCGGTTCCCAGCCGAGGCGTTCGCGCGCCTTGCCCGGATCGCCCAGCAGCGTGTCGACCTCCGTCGGACGGAAATATTGGGGATCGACCGCAACGATCGGCTGCCCCATCACCACCCCCGGCGCCTTGTCGCCGCTGAGGGAAGCGACGACGCCGCGCTCGTTCACGCCCTCGCCCTGCCAGGCGATTTCCATGCCCAGCTCGCGCGCGGCGAGCTCGACGAAGGTACGCACCGAGTACTGGCGGCCGGTGGCGATCACGTAGTCCTCGGGCTTGTCCTGCTGCAGCATCAGCCATTGCATCTCGACATAGTCGCGCGCGTGGCCCCAGTCGCGCATGGCGTCCAGGTTGCCGAGAAAGAGTTGCTGCTCCAGGCCCTGGGCGATGTTGGCGAGGCCGCGCGTGATCTTGCGGGTGACGAAGGTCTCGCCGCGGCGCGGAGATTCGTGGTTGAACAGGATGCCGTTGCAGGCATACATGCCATAGGCTTCGCGGTAATTAACCGTGATCCAGTAGGCATACAGCTTGGCGACCGCGTAGGGGCTGCGCGGATAGAAAGGCGTGGTCTCGCGCTGCGGGGTTTCCTGCACCAGGCCGTAAAGCTCGGAGGTCGATGCCTGGTAGAAGCGGGTCTTCTTTTCCAGGCCCAGGAAGCGGATCGCTTCCAGCAGGCGCAGGGTGCCGATGCCGTCGACGTCGGCCGTGTATTCCGGCGACTCGAAGGACACCGCCACATGGCTCATGGCGCCCAGGTTGTAGACCTCGTCCGGCTTGACTTCGCACATGATGCGATTCAGGTTCGAGGTGTCCGACAGATCGCCGTAGTGCAGGAAGAAATTCTTGTTTTCGACGTGGGGATCCTGGTAGATGTGGTCGATGCGCCCGGTATTGAACAGCGAAGCGCGCCGCTTGATCCCGTGTACCTCGTAACCCTTCGAGAGCAGCAGTTCGGCGAGGTACGAGCCGTCCTGTCCGGTCACTCCTGTGATCAGCGCTTTTTTCATGTTCTTGCTTGCCTTTCAGGTAGCAGTCCACATGGGTCTGCCCCTTAAATATTGCAATCTCATCAATTATTCTACGCAGCTCAATCGAGCCCGCAAGCGCCGATCCGATTGAACCCACCCCTTTAAGTCAACCTTAAGTAGACTTAATTTCCGACAAAACACACTTAAAATGCGTTTTCTCGCGTCAATACGACCTTCACCGTCCTGAGCACGATCCACAGATCCAGCCACAGCGACCAGTTGCGCAGGTAATCGAGGTCGTACTGGATGCGCGCTTCCATCTTGTCCAGCGTGGCGGTTTCACCACGCAGGCCGTTGACCTGGGCCCAACCCGTGATGCCCGGCTTGACCTTGTGGCGCAACATGTAGCCCTTGATCACCTTGCGGTACTGCTCGTTGTGCGCGACCGCGTGCGGGCGCGGGCCGACGATGCTCATGCGGCCCTGCAAGACATTGACAAATTGCGGCAACTCATCCAGCGAGGTGCGGCGCAGGAAGCCGCCGATCTTCGTGATCCGGCCGTCGTTGCGCTGGGCCTGGGTGACGGTCGCGCCGTTTTCCATCACGCTCATCGAGCGGAACTTGTAGACGATGATCTCCTCGCCATACAGGCCGTAGCGGCGCTGGCGGAAGATCACCGGTCCCGGCGAACTCAGCTTCACGGCAATGGCGACCACCAGCATCAGCGGCGCCAGCAGCAGCAGGATCAGCGCGGCCAGCGCGACGTCGGAGGCGCGCTTGATGGTGCTGTTCAGGCCCATGAAAGGGGTCTCGCAGATGGCGATCACCGGCATGCCGCCGACGTTGTCGAAGCGCGCCTGCATCAGGTCGAAGATGTAGACGTCGGGCAGGAAATAGACCGAGGCCGTGGTGTCCTGCAGTTCGTCGATCAGCTTGCGGATGCGCGGCTGGGCCGAAATCGGCTGGCTGATGAAAATCATCTTGATGCCGTGCTCGCGCACGTACTGCGCCAGCTCGCCGGTCTTGCCCAGCATCGGGTGATGCATGCCGGCCGGGATGCGGTCGTCGGTGCGGTCGTCGAAAAAGCCGCGCACCGCCATGAAGAGGTTCGGATGCTTCTCGACCACGCCGGCGAACTTCAGGCCGACGTCGTTGGCGCCCACCACCACCACCGAGCGCACCTCCTTGCTGCGGTTCGGCGAATTCGCCAGGCGCGCGGCGATGTGGCTGGTCAGCAGGATCGCGGGCGTCGCGATCGCCCAGGTGGCCAGCACGCGGGCGTCGTAGAAGTACTTCAGGCCGCTCGACGAACCGAGGAACCACAGCACGGCCAGGGTCACGGCCCAGCCGAACACGGTATCGCGCGCATAGGCCCACATGCGTCCGCTGCGCCAGGTGCGGTAGGGATCGATGTGCTGGTACACGGCCGACGAAATGAAGAAGGCCAGGATCATCAGCACCAGCATGTAGCCCGAGAACGGTTCGTGGAACAGCAGCGCGGACAGGTACAGCGTTCCCATGATGATCAGGGGATCGAGCACCCGCTGGAAAAACGAGATCAGTGGTATGTCATTGACCGTCATAGGAACCTGTTGGAACTGCCTCAGAACTGGGCGTTGGCCGTCAGCGTCACGCTGTTCGACTTGAAGCTGCCAGTACCGAGGACCACGGAGCCGCTGCGCGACTGGTGCGCCACCCCGCCCTGCACCTGCAGCAGGGGGCGTGGATGCCAGGTCGCGCGCAGGCTGGTCGTGCGGATCGCATCGCGGAGGTTGTCCGAGCCGGCAAAGTCGCGGCGCGGGTTGTAGTTGCGGCGTTCATAGGTGGCGTCGGCGTTAACCGAGATCTTGGCGGTCGCATCCCACTGGGCGCCGACGCTGGCGCCGGTGTTCTGGGTATAGCTGACCACCGTGCTTTCGAGCGGGGCGAAATCGCGCCACACCGCCGCCGTGTAGGTCATCTTGCCGCGCGGCTGGTAGGTCGCGTTGATCTTGCCGGCGAATCCGCTGGTCCGGCCTTCGCCGAAGGAAGGCTGGTTGCGGCGTGTGTAGCCGACCAGGGCATCCAGCGTGGTCGAACCGGTTGCCAGCCATCGCACGCGCGCCTTCAACTCGTCCTGGGTAAAGTTGTCGTTGAAGGCGAAGGGACCGACCGGGCGCGGGACAGGATACTTGCCCTTCACATGGCGCGCCACCAGGCCGACCGTGCTGCCGCTGCGCGCCAGGTAGTCGAGTTCGAGTTCGGAAGCGTCCTCGGTCCGGTTGTTGTAGCGGTTGCTGAGGGCTTCGTAGCTGTACTTGTCGCGCTGGAAGCCGGCCCGCACCCTCCAGGCCGAATGGAAGCGCCAGGCGCCTTCGGCGTAGCTGCTTCGGGTGCGGCGCAGGTTGCGCTCCGTGCTGGCGAAATCGGTGTACGGGGCCAGCACCTGCTCCAGCGAGGTGCCGATCTTGCCTTCGAGGTGATTTCCGAGTTGCCAATTCCAGTTCGCTTGCAAGTCCTTGCCGTCGTAGTCGAGCTGCTTGAAGTGATCGAAGCTGGTCTTCGACAGCTTGGCGACGAGCGTGATGCGCTGCCGGCTGTAGGTCTTATCGAAGATCAAGCCAGCTTCACGCGTCCACCACGAATCGCCGCGCGTGTTGTCAAAGGCGGGCTGGTCCTCGGGAACGCGCAGCAGGTTGTCGTCGTGACCGTAAGCCACGCCGCCATAGACATGCAGCGCATCGTTGGGCCCGGCGCCGGCCGGCACGGCCGGGATCGCAGCGAAGGCGGAGCAAATCAGCAGGGCAAGGGGACGCACGCGGGAATTCAACATGATTGTTTGTCTTCTTAAGGTTAAACGCGCTGGACGGATTTACCAGTACGACCAGTTACCGGTACGGACGACCCAGATCCCCAGCAGGCCGTTGGTGACGGCGTGCGCCAGGATCGGCGACCACAAGCTGCGGTGACGCATGTACAGCAGGCTGTAGGCGGCGCCCGCGACGATGCCGGCCAGCCACAGGTTATGCTCGAAGCCGAACAGCAGGACGGTGATGATGAAGCTCTTGGGACCGAGTTGAGATGGCTCAACCGAGTCGAAATTGGGGGCAGCAACCCAGCGCATCAGGAAGGAGCGCCAGAACAATTCTTCCATCACTGGCACGACCAGGGCCGCGCCGAGGATGCGGATGGCGACCAGCAGCCAGTCGATCCGGCCCTCGCTGCGCGGATCGAAACCCGCAGGCGAGCCGAAGATCATCCAGCCGGCGTCCAGGCTGACCCACAGCACCAGCACCACGACGCCGGTGGCGAGCGCGGTCAGGACCGCGGGCGTGGAAAGGCGGAAATGCCTGAGTTCGGAATAGTGGCGCCAGAACAGCGCCAGCAGCAGCACGACGGCTGCGATCTTGGCGGGATACAGCCACAGCAGCGCGGAGGAGGCGACGCCCAGGCGTTCGAGGACGTCGCCGGCGACGATGAAGAACAGATAGGCCGCGAACGGCAGGATGCGGACCCAGGCCGCACGGCTGAACATGGGTGCATCGGCCGGATGTGTCGCCGCGGCGGGTGGAGCGATGCGTTCGTCATGTTCAGTCATGTCTCTCCATCATCGGCAGGCACTTGGCCTGCGCTCTCTAGCGAGCCATGCTACTCCCCCCTGACGCGCGCCTCGAGGCGCTCCCAGCGTTCCAGGGCATCAAGCAGCAAGTCCTCGATCTCCGCGAAACGGCCGTTGATTCTGCGCGCATCGGCGGGATTGGTCTTGTAAAAGTCTGGCGCGTTCAGTTGGGCCGTGATCGCCGACTGCTCGTCTTCAAGGCTGGCGATGAGCTGAGGGAGCTCCTCCAGCTCTCGCTGTTCCTTGTAGCTCAACTTTACCTTCTTGCCAGACGCGTTCTGTGCGCTGGATGACATTTCGTTCGCTTTAACCGGGCTGGTCTTCGCGGCCGCAGCCGGCGCCTTGGCAGCCTCGGTTTTCACGCGCTCCCAGTCGCTGTAGCCACCGACGTATTCGCGCCACATCCCCTGCCCTTCGGAAACGATTACCTCGGTGACGACGTTGTCGAGGAAGGTACGGTCGTGGCTGACCAGGAAGACCGTGCCGCTGTACTCGGCCAGCAGCTCTTCCAGCAGCTCCAGGGTGTCGATGTCGAGGTCGTTGGTCGGCTCGTCCAGCACCAGGCAATTGGCCGGCTTGGCGAACAGGCGGGCCAGCAGCAGGCGGTTGCGCTCGCCGCCGGACAGCGACTTGACCGGCGAGCGGGCACGCTCCGGCGCGAACAGGAAGTCGCCCAGGTAGCTCATCACGTGCTTGCGCTGGCCGTTGACCTCGACCCAGTCGCTGCCCGGCGAGATGGTGTCGGCCAGCGACGCCTCCTCATTGAGCTGCGCGCGCATCTGGTCGAAGTAGGCCACGTTCAGCTTGGTACCGAGCTTGACCGTACCGCTGTCGGCCGTTTCCTCGCCAAGGATAATCCTGAGCAAGGTGGTCTTGCCGGCGCCGTTCGGACCGATCAGGCCGACCTTGTCGCCACGCAGCACGATGCCGGAGAAGCCTTCGATGATCACTTTCTCGCCGTAGGACTTGGAGACGTTTTCCAGCTCCGCCACGATCTTGCCGGAGCGTTCGCCGGAGCCGACGTCGAGCCGCACCTGGCCCTGCTGGTCGCGGCGCGCGGCGCGCTCCAGGCGCAGGGCTTCGAGGCGGCGCACGCGGCCTTCGTCGCGGGTGCGGCGCGCCTGCACGCCCTTGCGGATCCACACCTCTTCCTGGGCCAGCACCTTGTCGAACTTGGCATTCTCGATTTCCTCGATCGCCAGCAATTCCTTCTTGCGCTCCTGGTACTTGCTGAAGTTGCCCGGGAAGGACAGCAGGCGGCCACGGTCGAGCTCGATGATGCGGGTGGCGACGTTGTCGAGGAAGCGGCGGTCGTGGGTGATGAACAGCACCGAGCCGCGGTACTCGCGCAGCAGGCCCTCCAGCCACTGGATCGAGCTGAAGTCGAGGTGGTTGGTCGGCTCGTCCAGCAGCAGCACGTCCGGCGCAGATACGAGCGCCACCGCCAGCGCGACCCGCTTCTGCATCCCGCCGGACAGCGTGCCCATCTGCGCATCGCCCTTCAGGCCGAGGCGGTCCAGGGTCGTCTCGACCTTGTTGCCGATGTTCCAGGCATCGCTTGCATCGAGCTTGTGCTGCAACTCGTGCATGCGCTCCATGAGCGCGTCGTCGTTGCCCTGGCCGAACTGTCCGGTCAGCGATTCATACTCGGCCAGCATCGCCTGTTGCTCGCCCATGCCGCCGGCGACGGCATCGAACACGGTCATGGCCGGATCGAACACCGGCTCCTGTTCGACGTAGGCGATCTTGAGGCCCTGCTGCATGACCAGCAGGCCGTCGTCGAGTTTCGAGCGCCCGGAAATGATCTTCAGCAGCGAGGATTTACCGGTGCCGTTGCGGCCGATGAGACCGACGCGCTCGCCGGCCTCCAGGGAAAAATCGGCATGGTCGAGCAGGGCGACGTGGCCGAAGGCCAGTTGCGCGGAAGTGAGGGAGATGACAGCCATGATCGTGTGCAGCAATGAGGGAAAGACGCATTGTACCGACTGGCGGGACCGAACTTCCAATATTGTCTGGATCATCGGCTATAATTGCGGTCGGTTCACGATTCCGGCCTGTTTCTCAGGGTCCGCTCGCCGAACCGCTGAGTCCTCCCCGTAGTACAATGGATAGTACGCGCGCCTCCTAAGCGTGAGATACAGGTTCGATTCCTGTCGGGGGGACCATCTTCACGTATCCGGATGCTCCATCATCTTCTTGATGGCTGCTCTCATCAACGCTGTCGAGCGATCCCCTTGTTTATCTGGTTTGCGTTTTGCAAAAAATACCAGCAGAAGCAGGGATTGCGTCAGAACATAGCGTTCACGAATCGACTTCGGGTCCGGATACACTCCCGATACGATGTCGTCGATGAGTTCTTGTACCGGACTCGATTTCATGACAGTCCTTCGTGAAGATCACGCTTTGCCCTATGGCGTTCATGCCATTTCTGAATTGTGTCCTCTTGGCGACTGTCTTTTTACGTTTAGTGTGATCGACTAATAGATCGAACAGATCGTTTTCCATGGCATACAGAACCAGTTCCGAGTCGGATGTCAGGGCCAGCTTATCCAAAATATTTGCCTTGTGCGAACTCACTGTCTTTGAACTGATTCCCAATTCCCGACCGATCGTCGACATTCTTCTGCCGATCGCAATACGCTTTAGTATTTCCAACTCACGTTGTGTCAAGTGAACGAAGGCATTCATTGCACTGAACGACTTCAAATTTGTCGCAATGAGTGTTGCTATTTCTTTTGCGACATAAAACTGATTCTCTGCCACGATACGGATAGCATTCAAAATATTATCCGGCGTGCAACTTTTATATAAGATTCCCCTGGCCCCCATCTGCAGGGCCGCTTGCACCGTAACAATGTCATCTCCCAAGGTCACAGTGATCAGACGCCGATGCTTCCATTCGGAGGAGGCCAGCGCTGCACTATTTTCATCACGATACTGCAAGGGTGCCAGGATGACTGCAACGCCATTCTTAACGGCCGCATCGGCTGCCAAGGCGTCTTCCATATAAGCAACTTCCGCAGCCACTCGTATGTCCTTATGTCGTAAAAGAAGCGATTTCATGCCCTCACGAAGCAAGGACAGGCTACTTGCCACGACTACATTAATCATTTTCAGGAGCCTTTCTTTTTTATTTCTTCTGAACAGTTCTTTACACCGCAATAGCAACTGATCGGCGGCCTCACTTATCTCACATAAATTTCACCATGATAAATAAGCTTCCCGTTCAACTACCACTAGTCAAATAGCGGACTCAACTGATAATGTAATCGATCGCACCCTTGGTGTGTCAATAAAAACACTGTTGTTTTATAGGCCCATATTTTTACACTTCTTTCCTTTCAATATTGAACAACACACCATAAATAATGAACAAGCAAGACAATCGTCATATTTGGCGTTTGCGTGATTTAACTGCCGATCCAGTTCAAAAGATTTCCGCATGCATTGCCCTAATCCATCCGCATCCCCGATTACGACATTCCGTTTATTATTTTTACCTGGAAAACCGAATTCACACCCACTCATTCGTATAGCTAACCTTATTCGCCAACGTTTATTTATTTACAATGAAATAAACAAGAACCGAGCGGCCAGGGACCCTGCTTCCGCACCGCGCCCCTGGACGATAGAGAACCTTGCGGCGTCGTTCTTATTCCAGAATACACTGCGATAAGAACCATATCGACATTACGAATATTGGGCGTTGGATACTCGGGACTCGAAACATGGACGCAGCTTTATCAAGCATGGCATTGAATGTATCGAGTCCACCTTTTATTCGCGCAATCCTCATTTGATTGCCGCGTTGTTCACTTCCGAAGCACATGATTTACGGAGCCACTCCTGCACTTGAGCAAAGTGCCGGAACTGCTGGATCCAGCCTTATGCCGGCATTAAGAATCGTCGTCGTCGGCTTCCACCCGCACTTCCCCAATGCCGATCGCTCCGCCGTTCTTGGTATCACTGCCGCTAACCCGCACGAACGATAGCGACATCATGCCGATCTCGGTGACTGTAGCGCCGCCGATTGCCTGCTTTATCTTGTAGCGAAGACGCACAGGACCATGTCCGCTGCCGTGATGAGTCGCAGCATGAATCTCGAAAGCGCCAAGCGTACCGAGGTAGACGCTGCGCGTATTGCCAGACGAGCGATTGCTTGAAGGAATGTTCAAATAGATCTTGTAGAAATAGCCACCCTTCTCTCCCAATTCGGACAGTTCGATGGCATCCAGCACGATATGCGCCGACCGGTAAGTCTTCGCTACCCCGGCGATGCGTGCCGGGTTCCCTTTTGCGATGTCGGCCAGTGCCCGGCCGTGTTCCGCGCTGACAGGTAACTGTACGCTCACCGAACGCTCGGCGAGCCCGACATCCAGCGCACCGCCCAGCGCGAAGCTCGTGTCGCTGGTCTGGTGCGGCGGGGAAATCCGAAACGAACCCACGGATGGCATCGTGGCGGGCAGGCTATCCATGGTTGCCTGCACGCGGAACAGCCGTGCATTCTGCCTGTCGCTTTCCACCTGGGCCAGAGGCAGCTTGGTCGGCATGGTTTCGTTCTGATAGCGGTAGGCCAGTGTGGTTCGAGTACTGTAGGTTTGTGTCCTGAGCATGCTCAGGGAACTCGTATACACGTGCTTCCCCGACCAATAGGAATTGGTCAGCGCCGGCATCTTGCGCCCACCGCCGGCAGCGACCCATGACACCCATATTCTGTCGACGTTCGCGTGGTGGAGCCAGAAAATGGGATCGTTGGGCGAAACCATGTCCGCCATCGCGTTGCCGATGAGGTTATGGAGTTGATTGTGCGGAGCACTCTCGAAGATCGGTTCGAATGCCTGCGACTTACCTTCCTGGAAATTAGTCACCGTGCTGTCAAAGGCCGCCATGCTCAAAGCCTGCAGGACATTCGTGTTCACCCGCTCGACATAAAGAGGATTATCGGTGCTCGGGTTCGTGAACTCGGCCGGAAGTTGGGCATAGGTATAATAATCCCAGTATGGGAGGACCAGCTTGCTGTCTCCGGAAACGGCGCGCAATTGGCGCTCGAAATAGTAAATGTAGCCGCGATGCCATGCAAGGAAATAGGGAAGACTGTGCGGGCATTTACTAACGTGAATATTGGTCCAATACGTCCAGCTATTCGGACTGCCGGCATTCGTATTTGCTTTCATCAGCCTGACGGCTTTCAACAACGAGTCATATTGTGGCGTAATCTTAAATGCCTGCCACTCGGGACGAACCGCCAGAAGGGTCTGGCCGAACAACTCGATCGGCGCAGCGGCCGCGCCCAGGGCGAGCGCAGAGCGCTCCAGAAACGCTCTTCTGCTCATATTTGCATGATCCATCTCAAACTCCTTAGTAGCTTTGTCCTACCTCAAGAACTACGCGGCCAATTGTGCTAAGCAGCCCGAAGCGTAGTTCTTGACGATATTGCAGCGTACGTAGGGGGCGTTGATCTATCTCATATGAATTGCTGTTTCCCTTAAAAGCAACCCTGCCGTTCAAGTTGCTTTCCTCGAAACCCATAGGCCATGAATGGAAGAAGTTCTTCAGCAGCACGCCGCGCGCGTTCATCGAGATGGTCGCCAAAGCACCGATGCCGGCCGAGGAGACCTTCTCCAACGTCCGCATCGACACCGATGGCGAAGTCGCCCAGGTGTGGTTCGATTACAGCTTCCTGGACGGCAGCTACCGCCGCAACTGGGGCAAGGAAAGCTGGCAGCTGGTGCGCACAGAGAAGGGCTGGAAGATCGCCGCCGTGGTCTGGTCGCAGGAAATCAATCCGGTGCCGCCGCCGAAGAAGTAATCAGGCTGGCACCTCATCGGCGGCGCCGGAGTTCGCGCCGCTGCTGACACTGGCGCCGGTCCCCGCCCCCAGCATGGCGCCCACTTTCTTGACCAGCGCCGTCATCGCGAAGGGCTTGGTCAGGAGTTCCATCTGCGCCGGCAGGGTGTCGTTGCGCATCACCGTGCTTTCCGCGTAACCGGTCACCAGCAGCACCGGGATCTGCGGCCACAGCATGCGTACCTGGTCGGCCAGCTGGCGGCCGTTCATGCCGTTCGGCAGGCCGATGTCGGTCACCAGCATGTCCGGGCGCCCGCCGCGGCCGCGCTCCTGCAGCTGGCGCAGGGCCTGGGGCGCATCGGCCGCTTCCATCACCGTATAGCCCTGCAGGCGCAGGACTTCTGCCATCACGCAGCGGATCTCGGCCTCGTCGTCGACCACCAGCACCGTGCCCTTGCGACTGGCGGCCGGCAGCGGGGCATCGCCATCCGCCACTTCGGGCTGCGGCGCTTCGGCGACCAGGCGCGGCAGCAGCATGCGCACCTCGGTACCCTTCCCCGGCATGGAATCGATGCGCACATGGCCGCCCGACTGGCGGGCGAAGCCATACACCATCGACAGCCCGAGTCCGGTTCCCTGCCCCATCGGCTTGGTGGTGAAGAAAGGATCGAAGGCGCGCGCCAGCACGTCCGGCGGCATGCCGGCGCCGCTGTCGCGCACCGTCACCAGCACGTATTCGCCGGCCTTCAGGTCGCCGTAGCGGCCCGCCTGCAGTGGCGAGATCACCGCATTCTCGGTCTCGATCACGATCACCCCGCCTTCCGGCATGGCGTCGCGCGCGTTGTTGGCCAGGTTCAGCAGCGCGCTCTCCAGCTGGTTCGGGTCGCACAGCGTGGTCCACGGGGCCGAATGCAGCTGGGTGCGCAGGGTGATCGAGGGTCCTGACGAGCGCTTGACCAGGTCGACCATCGACATCACCAGGGCGTTCACGCTGGTCGGCTTCGGGTCGAGGGCCTGGCGGCGCGAGAAGGCCAGCAGGCGGTGCGTGAGCGAGGCCGCGCGCTGGGTCACGCCGAGGGCGGCGTCGATGCGCGCCGGCAGGTCGCCGGTCTGGCCCATGCGCAGGCGCAGCTTCATCAGCTCCAGGTGGCCGGCCACGCCCGCCAGCATATTGTTGAAGTCGTGCGCCAGGCCGCCGGTCAGCTGGCCCACCGCTTCCATCTTCTGCGACTGGCGCAGCGCCTCCTCGGCCTGGCGCAGGGCGTCGGCCTGCTGCTTCTCGGCCGTGATGTCGCGCGCCACGCCGTACAGCAGCTCGCCCTCCGGCGAGAGCGTCCACTGCACCCAGCGATGCGAGCCGTTCTTGTGCAGCACCCGTGTCTGGTAACCGACCAGGGGCGTGCCCTGGGCCAGGATGCCCATGTGGACGGCGACGTCCTCGCGGTCGTCCGGATGCACCATCTCCATGAAGGGCCGGGTGATCGCCTCCTCGGCGCTCCAGCCGAAGGCTTCGGTGAAGGCCGGGTTGACGGTCAGGAAGCGCCCGGTCGCCAGCGAGGCCGCCGCCATCACGTCCGGCGAGATCCGCCACAGGCGGTCGCGGTCGGCGGCATGGGCGGCTACCTGGTGGCTCAGGCTGTCGTTCAGGCGCCGCAGCTCGTCGATCGCGCGCACCTTGCCGGTGGTTTCGATCACCGTGCACAGGATGCCGGCCACCTGGCCGTCCTCGTCGCGCACCGGGCTGTACGAAAAGCTGTAGTGATGCTGGGCCGGATAGCCGAGGCGGGTGCTGGTCACCGGCAGGTCTTCGAAATAGCAGGCTTCGCCCGCCCAGGCGCGCTCGGCGATCGGACCGACCGTGTCCCAGGCTTCGCCCCAGACCTCGCGGAAAGGGCGTCCGAGCGCCGTCTTCAGGCCCAGGATGGGAAGGTAGGCGTCGTTATGGAAACTGATGAGCTCAGGGCCCCAGCACAGGAAATTCGGGAACTTGGAATTGAGGACGCTGCCCAGCGCGATGCGCAGGGCGGACGGCCAGGACGGTATCGGTCCCAGCGGCGTCGCCGACCAGTCGTGCGCGGCTATGTGTTCGCCCATCAGGCCGCCGCCCGTGAGGAAGCCGAAAGAAGAAGTCACCGTCCTGTCCATCTTGAAGCGCTCATCCGGCCGATTGTAATAAGAAACAATGGCCGGGCGGCGCGCAATTGGCACAGGCTTGCGGTCTCGCTCTGTGCGGTGACGCCCCTTACAGGGGAGCGAAGCGGCGCGCCGCCTCGATCTTGCGCTGCACCGCGGCGCCGGCAGTTGCGAGTTCGCGTGCGAGGGCGGCGCCCGCCAGCGGCAGTGCGGCCTGGGTCTCCAGCGCGGCGGCGGCGTGCAGCAGGCCGAGGGTGCGGCAGCCTTCGGCCAGGCGCGCGAGGTGGGCGCGGACGGCGTCGAACTGGCCGGCGCCCAGCAGGCGCTCGACCTCGGCGCCGGCGCTCGCCAGCTGGCGCTGCAGGCCGCCCAGGTAGAGCAGCAGGCGGGAGGCGTCGATGCCCAGCCTTTCCATGGTGGCGTCCGGGCTTTCGTGCGCCTGCTCTTGCTGCCGGGCCAGGCTGTCCAGGTAGCCGCGCACCTTGCCGGCGTCGAAGGGCTTGACGATGTAGCCGTCGGCGCCCAGGCCGATCGCCTGTTCCATGGTGGCGCCGTCGCCGGCGGCCGAGACCAGCACGAAAGGCAGGCCGGCAAAGCGCTCGTCGGCCTTGACCCGGGCCAGCAGCTCCATGCCGGACAGGCGCGGCATGCGCAGGTCGCAGAACAGCATCGCCGGATCGACGCCGGCGTCGAGCTGGCGCCAGGCGTCCTCGCCGTCCTCGGCTTCCAGCACCTCGTAGCTGCCGGCGCTGTCGATCATGTGCATCAGCATCATGCGCGACACCACGTCGTCATCGACAATCAAGACCTTCATCGCGTCTCCGCTATTGTTCTTAAGCAAATTATACCCAGTGCCCGGGCGCGCACGATTCACGCCGTGGTTTCCTCGAAACGCGCCAGCACGGCCAGCAGCTCGGGCAGGCGCGCCCTCACCTCGTCCAGGCGGCCGGCGTCGGCTTCGCTCTCGAGCTCGGTGCACAGCCGGTGCAGCTCGGCCTCGCCCAGGTAGCCGGCGCTGCCGCGCATGCCGTGCAGCAAACGGCCGCAGGCTTCGGTGTCGCCGGCTTCCAGCGCCGCGTCGAGCTCGCTGCGCCGGCGCGGCAGGTCGGCGGCGAAGGCGGTGCGCATCTTGCCCATCATGTCGCCGGCACGGCGGCCGAACTTCGGCGAGATGCCGACCGGCGCCGAAGGGTCCGGCAGCGCCGGCCCGCTGGACACGCCGAACATGGCGTCCAGCTCGGCCGTGGTCGGCTTGGCGGCCGGCGCGCGCACCTCGGGCGGCACCATCGGCTGCAGCTCGATCCCGCGCTGCAACTGGCGCTCGATCGCGCGGCTCAGGTGGAAGTGCAGCTGGATGTCGTCGATCGGCTTGGTGAGGAAGGCGTCCATGCCGCAGGCCAGGTAGCGCGAGCGGTCTTCCTCGCTGGCGTTGGCGGTGAGGGCGACGATCATCAGGTGCTGGTCGAGCACCGGCGCCTCCATCGGGCCGCCGGCGCGGATCAGGCGGGTGGCGGTGGCGCCGTCCATATCTGGCATGCGGCCATCCATCAGGATCAGGTCGTAGCGGGTGCGGGCGCAGGCCGCCACCGCCAGCAGCCCGTTCTCGACCACGTCGACCTGGTGGCCCAGCTCTTCCAGCATCATGCGCGCGATGATCTGGTTGGTCGGGTAATCCTCGGCGCACAGCACGCGCAGGCGGTGGGTATGCGGCTCGCGCGCCACCTGCGCCACCACCGGTGGCTGCACGCCATCGGCCAGCGGCAGCACGAAGCTGAAGGTCGAGCCCCTGCCCGGCGTGCTGGCGGCGCCGATCGTCCCGTCCATCAGTTCGACCAGCTGGCGGCAGATCGCCAGTCCCAGGCCGGTGCCGCCGTAGCGCCGGGTGGTGCCGGCATCGGCCTGCTCGAATTTCTGGAACAGGCGCGGCAGCGCATCGGCCTCGATGCCGATGCCGGTGTCCTCGACCGAGAAGCGGATCATGTTGCGTCCCGGCGCGTCGACCTGGTCCTCGGGACGGCGCTCGACCCGCACGGTCACGGTGCCGCTCTCGGTGAACTTGAAGGCGTTGCCGACCAGGTTGACCAGGATCTGGCGCAGCCGGGTCGGATCGCCCACCACGAAGCGCGGCAGGTCGTCGTCCAGGCGGACCGCGAAGCCCACGCTGTGGGCGCCGGCCTGCTCCTCGAACAGGGTGACCACGTGGCCAATGGTTTCGTCGAGGGCGAAGTCGATGTTCTCGGTGGTCAGCTTGCCGGCCTCGATCTTCGAGAAATCCAGCAGGTCGTTGATGATCGCCAGCAGCGACTGGGCATTGGCCTGGCCGCGCAGGATCTGTTCGCGGGTCGTGTCCTTCAGCTGGCCGTCGCGCAAGGCGAAGCCGAGCATGCCGATCACGCCGGCCAGCGGAGTGCGCATCTCGTGGCTCATGTTCGCCAGGAACTCGGACTTCTGGCGCGTGGCGTCCTCGGCGCGCTGCTTGGCCAGATAGAGGCGCTCCTCGTTCTCCTGCAGGGCGCCGTTGGCGCGCGCCAGCTCGTCGGTGCGGCGGCGGACCTGGCGCTGCTGCTCGCGCAGCTCGGCGGTCTGGCGCTCCAGCTGGCGGTTCTGCTGTTCGATGCGCTCGGTACGCGCGCTGACCTGCAGCTCAAGCAGCTCCTTCTGGCGCCGCAGGCCGTCCACGCGGATGCGGAACACGCCATAGCCGATGCCCAGCACCAGCAGGACCACCACGCCGCGGAACCACCAGGTCTTCCAGTACGGCGGCAGCACCGTGATCTTGAAGGAGGCAGGGGCGTCGCTCCAGACCCCGTCCTTGTTGGCGGCGCGCACCTGGAAGGTGTACTCGCCCGGGTCGAGGTTGGTGTAGGTGGCGAAGCGCTTGCCGGCATCGGCGGCGATCCAGTCGTGGTCGAAGCCGAGCAGGCGGTAGGCGAAGCGGTTGCGCTGCGGGGCCGCGAAGTGCAGCGCCGAGAACTCCAGCGTGAACACGGTGTCTTCCGCGGTCAGCGTGATGCCTTTCGCGCTTTCCAGCGGCCAGGACGCCAGGCCCGGATGGCTCTTGTGCACCGGCGCGCCGAAGATCTGCATGCCGGTGATCACGGCGCGCGGCGCGATCAGGTTGTCGTGCAGGGCGCGCGGGTGGAAGGCGGTGATGCCGTTGTTGCCGCCGAAGTAGAGGGTGCCGTCGGGCGCGCGCAGGGCCGAGGCGTCGAAATAGGCGCCCTCGATGGTGCCGTCGGCGGCGTCGTAGTTGCGCCAGCTGCCGCTGACCGGATCCAGGCGCGCGATATTGCTCGAGGTGCTGACCCAGATCTGGCCGTCCTGGTCTTCCAGCATGGCCGCCACGGCGTCGTCGTGCATGCCGTCGCGGCTGGTGTAGCGCTGGAAGCGCGGGGTGCCGTCGCTGCCCACCACCATCTTGTTCAGGCCGACCGCGGTGCCGACCCACAGGTCGCCCAGGTGGTCTTCCAGCAGGTAATGCACCTCGTCGTGGCTGAGGCTGGTGATGTCGGCCGGATCGTGGCGGAAGTGACGGAACTTGCCGGTCGCGCGGTCGAGCAGGTCGAGGCCGTCGAAGGTGCCGACCCACATCCGGCCCTGGCGGTCCTCGAGCATCGGCCGCACGATGTTGTCGGCCAGGCTGGCGCCCTCGGCCGGGTTGTGCTGGTAGGTGACCAGCTTGCCGCTCTTCGGATCCAGCCGGTGCAGGCCGCCGCGGGTGGCGATCCACAGCACGCCGTCTCGCGCCACCATCAGGTTGCGCACGAAGTTGGCGTTGGCGTCGCTGGCGGACAGCGTGCGCCGCGTCAGGCGGCCGCTCTTCGGGTCCAGGTGGACCAGGCCGTTGCGGGCGCCGATCCACAGGCTGCCGTCGCGGTCGACGGCCACCGCGGTGGCCATCGCGTTACCCGACAGCCCGGCCTCGCCCGGCGCCAGGCGCCAGGTCTTTTCCTGGCGGGTGAGCGGATCGAAGTGGTGCAGACCGCCGTTACTGGCCAGCCACAGCTTGCCGCCGGCGTCGGCGACGATGCCGCGCACCTTGTTGTCGTTGAGGGTGATCGGCAGGTCGGGACCGCGCACGATGCGCGCGAAACCGCCGCCGCCGAGGTCGGCGCGCGAGACCCCGCCATACCAGGTGCCGGTCCAGAAGGTGCCGACGCGGTCGCTGTACAGGGCCGACACCTGGTTGTCGCCCAGGCTGAAGTTGTCGGTAATGCGGTGCGGATGGTTCTCGAAGCGGCCGGCCGCCGGCAGCCAGCGGTACAGGCCACTATCGTGGGTGCCGACCCAGACCTGGCGCTCGCCGTCCTGGTAGAGCGCGCTGACCTCGCCAGGCGGCATGCCGTTCGCCACGCCGAACAGGGTGAGCGCTTCCGCCCCGCCCTGCCCCTGGCCCTTGGAATCCAGTGCGCGGCGTTCCAGGCCGCCCATGCTGCCGATCCACAGGCGGTGGCTGGCGTCCAGCAGCAGGGCCTGGACCACGTCGAACTTGCCGCCCTGCGGCGAGCGGTGGTGGTTGAAGCGCATCAGGTCCGGCTCGATGCTGTCCAGCCCGTTCGCCGTGCCGACCCATAGCCGGCCGCCGGGATCCAGCGCCAGCGAGCTCAGATTGTCGGATGCCAGGCTGTCGGCCACGCCGGGCACGTGGTGCCAGGTGGCGAAGCGCTTGCTGGCGATGTCGAAGTGCTGCAGGCCGTCGCTGGTGGCCAGCCACAAGCCTTCCTTGCCGTCGTCGGCAATGGCGCGGATGTGGCGGTTGCCGTTGCCGCGCTTGGCCGGCTCGTCCGGCAGATAGCTGGAAAAGCTGCCGCTGTCCGGATGGTAGAGGGCGAGGCCGCCGTCGGTGCCGATCCACAGCCGCCCCTTGTGGTCGACGTAGAGCACGCGCACCCAGTTGTTGACCAGCGAGCTCGGATCGCCAACCACGTTGCGGAAGTTGGTGAAGCGGTAGCCGTCGTAGCGGGACAGGCCGGACTGGGTGCCGAACCACATGAAGCCGTCGCGGTCCTGGACGATGGCCAGCACCGATTCCTGGGCCAGCCCGTCGTCCACCGACAGGTGTTCGAAGCGCAAGGTCGGGGTCGGCGCAGCGAACGCCGTCCCGCCCAGCAGGCAGGCCAGCGTCAGCAGCAGCAACGCGCAAAGGCGCTGCAGCGAGCGCCCTACCAGGTCATGTTTAGTATCCACAAAGCAAGGGTAGCAAAGTCTGCCGCCCCTTTGTTGGATAAATACACTTTTGCTATCGTTTTAGTCGCCTTTTGCCACACCTTCGCGGCGCGGGTCGGCGCCGCCGAACCACAGCGGCACGCCATGGATGTCCATGCGTTCGATGCCGTGCAGGCCGGAGTTCTGGTCGAACACGCGGACCGTGTGGCCGCGCGCCTTCAGCTGCTCGATCGTGGCAAGCGGGAAGCGCCCCGCTTCGAGCTCGGTCGGGCCGTTGCGGCTGCCGAAGTTCGGCAAGGCGATCGCCTCCTGCACGTTGAGACCCCAGTCGAGGGTGCCGACCAGGACCTTGGCCACATAGTTGATGATCAGCGGTCCCCCAGGCGAACCGATCGCCTCGACGAAGCGGCCGGTCTTCTTGTCGAAGACGATGGTCGGGCTCATCGCGCTGCGCGGACGCTTGCCCGGCTCGACCCGGTTGGCGATCGGACCGCTGGCGTCACGCGAATCGAAGGAGAAGTCGGTCAGCTGGTTGTTGAGGATGAAGCCGTCGACCATCTGGCGCGAGCCGAAGGCATCCTCGACGCTGGTGGTCATCGACAGACCGGCGCCATACTGGTCGACGGCCACGATATGCGAGGTCGAATGCGCCTCGATCGAATTGTCCAGGCCCCAGTTCCAGGCCATTTCCACGCCCGGCGGATTGCCCGCCTCGGCCTTGCCCATCGAGCGTGGCCCGATCAGGCTTGCGCGTTTGCCCAGGTAGTTCTTGTCCAGCAGGGCCGGAATGCCTCGGCCCGGCAGCGGCACGAAGTCGGTGTCGGCGGCGTAGCGGTCGCGGTCGGCATAGGCCAGGCGTCCGACTTCCGATAACAGGTGCACCGCGTCGGCGTTCGGGATGCCGTTGGTGGGTGCCAGCGCCTTCATGTCGCGGGTTTCGAACATGCCCAGCATCTGGGCCACGGCGATGCCGCCCGAGGATGGCGGCGGCATGCCGCAGACCGTGTAGGCGCGGTAGTCGCTGCAGACCGGCTCGCGCAACTTGGGCTGGTAGGCGGCGATGTCGGCGGCGGTGAGCAGGCCCGGATTGGTCGGGTGGCTCTTGACCTTGGCTTCGATGTCGCGCGCGATGCGCCCCTGGTAGAAGACGTCGGCGCCGCCCTCGGCGATCTCGCGCAGGGTGCGTGCCAGCGCCGGATTCTTGAGGACGTGGCCGACCGGCCAGGGTTTGCCGTCCGGGCCGTAGAAATAGGCGCGCGCGGCCGCATCCTTGCGAATCCAGGCGTCGCCGGCCAGCAGCTGGTGCAGGCGCGGGCTGACCTTGAAACCGTTCTCGGACAGGCGGATCGCCGGCCCGAACAGGGTCTTCCAGGGCAGCTTGCCATGCTGCTTGTGGGCCAGGGCCAGCATGCGCAGCACGCCCGGCGCGCCGGTCGAACGGCCGCCGACGATGCCCTCGGTGCGCGACAGGGGGCTGCCGTCCGGGTGCTGGAACAGGTGCTCGTCGGCTTTCGATGGCGCGGTCTCGCGGCCGTCGAAGGCCTGCACCTTCTTGCCGTCGTAGTACATCAGGAAGGCGCCGCCGCCGATGCCGGAAGATTGCGGCTCGACCAGGGTCAGCACCAGCTGGGTCGCGATGCCGGCGTCGATCGCCGTGCCGCCCTGCTTCAGCATCTCGTAGCCGGCCTCGACCGCCAGCGGATTGGCGGCCGCGACCATGTAATTGCGCGCGGCCCAGCCGGACTTCTGCTGGTAGCCGGTGGCGGCTTCGGGGGCGCGCTGGAGTGAATCCTGAGCGAGGACAGGGAATTGGATGCTGGCCAGGACGGCCGCGAGGACGATCAGCTTCGACTTCAACTTCATTCGGTTCTCCGGAAAAAAACAGGGCGTGCAGCCGAAGGTGTTGTCGACCCGCACGCCCGATATCACGGAGCATCCTACATCAAATAAGCAAGTTGCTCACGTCAAGTCCGCGCCTGACTATCCTCTGCCGATTATTTCGGCTGCATCCGGATCGCGCCATCCAGGCGGATCGTCTCGCCATTCAGCATGGTGTTTTCGATGATGGTCCTGGCCAGGTGGGCGTACTCGCCCGGCATGCCGAGACGCTGCGGGAACGGCACCATCTTGCCCAGCGCATCGCGCACTTCCTGCGGCATGCCCATCAGCATCGGGGTCTCGAAGATGCCCGGGGCGATGGTCATCACGCGGATGCCGCTGCGCGACAGGTCGCGCGCCATCGGCAAGGTCATGCCGGCCACGCCGGCCTTCGAGGCGCCGTAGGCAGCCTGGCCGATCTGGCCGTCGAAGGCCGCGACCGAGGCGGTGTTGATGATGACGCCGCGCTCGCCGTGCTCCAGAGCGTCGGTCTTGCCCATGGCGTCGGCCGCCAGGCGGCACATATTGAAGGTGCCGACCAGGTTGATGTTGATCGCGCGCTGGAAGGCGTCCAGCGGGTGCGGGCCGTCCTTGCCGACGGTCTTGATGGCGGGCGCCACGCCGGCGCAGTTGACCAGGCCGCGGACCGTGCCCATCGCGGTGGCGGCCTCGACGACGGCCATGCCGTCCGCCTCAAGGGTCACGTCGCACTTCACGAAGCGCGCCTTGCCATTGCCGAGTTCGGCGGCCAGCTTCTCGCCGGCGTCAAGCTGCACGTCGGCCAGCACGACCATGCCGCCGGCTTCCACGATCATGCGCGCAGTCGCGGCGCCCAGGCCGGACGCGCCGCCGGTCACGATGAATACATTGTTCTGAATCTGCATGCTGCTGTCTCCTCCAGTTTCGAGTAAATCGAGTAACGTTTACGTAAACGTCAACTCCTGGATTGTAGCGAGCTTCAGCGATCAGCGCCATGTTTATAAGCATTGAACGGTCGTGCCGATGCGGGTGCAGGGGCGCCCACTGCTGCTGACGCCGGCGCCGGTGGGGCCGAGGTTGTAGGTGCCGCCGGCGGCGTCGCGGCAGGCTCCGCCGACGCAGGAATTCAGCGGCGCCGAACTCGGCACCACGGGCTCGGGCGCCATGGCGGGCGCCGGCACCGGCACCGCGCCATAGCCGATCGCCGCCGCCTCGCCGCCATCCAGCGGACGCGGCGCCAGCGGACCGGCCGGCTGCCAGGCTTCGCGGCGGCGCTGGGTCCGGCTCGACTGCTTCTGCTGCTTCTGGCGCGGCTGCTGCGACTGCTGGGGCGGGGCCTGGCGGGTCAGGCTGTCGGTCTCGTCATGCACCTCGGCCGGGTCCTTGCGCGTGGGATCGGCGGTCTGCGGCTGGCGCGGGTTCAGGACTGGACCGTAGCTGGGTCCCTGGTTACCGCTCGGCAGCGTCGAGGGCGGCGCCGCGTTCGGAGTCGTACTGCGCGCGGGCCGGGCGGCATCGCTGTGGCCGGCCGCCTCGTCGGCCACGCCGGCATCCTGGTTGGCCCGGTCGGTGCTCTGGGTCCGGGCCCCGGTGGCGGCGCTCTCCTCCTTGCGCAAATAGGATTCGGCCTGCTGCCTGGCTTCCTGGGCCTGCCGCGTCTGCTGCGGACTCTCGACCTGGGGCTGGACTTGGGACTGGCGCGCCTGGGCCGCCGGGACCGTGCCTACAAGCAGCGCGGACAGCGCCAACGCGCCGCATATTCCGATCTGATTCATGGCTCACCTCGATTGGCTGGATGAGGCCATTATCGGCGCGCGCAGTGACGGCAGGCGCGCGCCTGCATGACAGGAATTACTGGCCGGGCGGCGGCTCCCACAGCTCGACCTTGTTGCCCTCGGGATCGATGACCCAGCCGAACTTGCCGTACTCGCCGTCCTCGGTCTTGTCGAGCACCTGGCAGCCCTCGTCGCGCAGGGCCTGCAGCAGCGCGGCCAGCTCATGAACCCGGTAATTGATCATGAAGGGCGCAGTGCTGGGCGCGTACAGCGTGGTGTCCGATGCGTTGATCGACCAGACCGTCATGCCGCCGGTCGGCTTGCCCTCTTCGTCGCTCCAGCTGAAGGCCGTGCCGCCCCAGTCCATGACGTCGATGCCGAGGTGTTGCTTGTACCAGGCACGCAAGCTCACCGGGTCCTTTGCGTTAAAGAAAATGCCACCGATGCCAGTTACCCGTTTCATGCGCTCTCCGTCTCCAAAAATTGTCGAATTAAAACTCTTTCACTGTAGCAGGCCGTCAACTCCCTGTCAGCATCCGGGCCTAGCCTGCTATGCTGGACAGGAATACGGCACCACAGGATAACGACAGGAGACGGCAATGCAGACTCTGCAGGAGATGTACCAGTCGAAACGCGGCAGCGCCCTCGACGCCCTCGATCACTTGCTCGACGGTGACATGATCATCGTGCCCACCGGGGTCGGCGAGCCCCCTTCCCTGCTGCACGCGCTATCCGAACAGTACCGGCGCTTCAACGACGTCAAGGTCGCGCAGATCCTGGCGATGCGCAAGTACGGCTACTTCGAGAAAGCGTGCCGGCCGCACGTGCGCCACGCGGCGCTGTTCTTCGGCGGCGCCTCGCGCGCCGGCGGCCAGGGCGGCTGGTGCGACTTCATCCCGAACTATTTTTCCGAGATCCCGACCCTGATCGAACGTGGCCTGATGCCGGCCGACGTCGTGTTCGCCATGGCCTCACCGATGAGCGCCTCCGGCCACTTCGCCCTCAGCCTGGGCGCCGACTACACGATGGCGGCGGTGGCCAAGGCGCGCGCGGTGGTGCTCGAGGTGAATCCGAACGTGCCCTTCACCCATGGCCAGTGCCACGTCCATCTGTCGCAGGTGACGGCGATCGTCGAGAGTGACGACCCGATCATGGAAGTCGGCCTGCCGAAGATCGGCCCGGTGCAGGAAGCCATCGGGCTTCTCGTGGCCGAACACATCGAGGACGGTTCGACCCTGCAGATCGGCTACGGCGGCATCCCGGACGCGGTGGTGATGCAACTGACCGGCAAACGCGACCTCGGCATCCACACCGAGATGATCGGCGACGGCATCCTGACCCTGGTCGAATCCGGCGCCGTCAACAACAGCAGGAAGACCCTGTTGCCGGGCAAGATGGTGGCCACTTTCGCGCTCGGCTCGCGCAAGCTCTACGAGTTCATGCACCACAACCCGATGCTGGAGATGCATCCGTCGAACTTCACCAACGACCCGTATATCGCCGGCCAGAACGACAAGCTGGTGACGATCAACGCCAGCCTGCAGGTCGACCTGCTCGGGCAATGCGGCAGCGAAAGCATCGGCCACCTGCCCTACTCAGGCACCGGCGGCCAGGTCGACTTCGTGCGCGCCGCCAACCGCTCGCGCGGCGGCAAGTCCTTCATCGTGCTGCCTTCGACCGCCAAGGACGGCACGGTGTCGCGCATCGCGCCGACGCTCTCGCCCGGCACCCACGCCACCACCAGCAAGAACGACGTCAACTATGTGGTGACGGAATGGGGCGTGGCCCAGCTGCGCGGCAAGTCGGCCAAGCAGCGCGCCCAGGCGTTGATTGCGATTGCGCATCCGGATTTCAGGCCGTGGCTGAGAGAAGAAGCCGACAAGATGTGCGTGTTTTGATTCGACGCTCCTCTTGATTCCTTCCCGAAACTCACGGCGGCGATCCTGAGCGCATGCCATGATGCCGCCATCGCAAGCACAGGAGGATCGATGAACCGAGTAGACGACATCGGCACGGACGAACACGTGCGCGGCCCGCAGGATGCCGCGCTGACCTTGATCGAATATGGCGATTTCCAGTGCCCCTACTGCGCGCGGGCACATGCCGGCCTGACCGCCCTGACGGACGAGGTCGGCAGCATCCGCCTGGTGTACCGCCACCTGCCGCTGGCCGGCTTCCACCCGCTGGCCGAACTCGCGGCGGAAGCGGCCGAGGCCGCCGGCAGCCAGGGCAAGTTCTGGGACATGCACGACCTGCTGTTCGAACAGCAGCGCACGGTCATGGACAAGCAGGACCTGGCCGTGCTGGCCGAAAGCCTGGACCTCGACATCGAGCGCTTCCGCATCGAAGTGCTGGAGCGCCGCCATCGCCCGCGCGTCCAGCAGGATCTCGCGCGGGCCCACCATGACGGCGCCACCGGCACGCCGACCTTCTTCATTAACGGCGTGCGCTATCGCGGTGATTCGGATCGCGATTCGCTGCGACGGGCCCTGGAAGAGGCGCTGGGACGCTGACGGCGCGTTCGGCCACGGCGGCCGCCGGGTGCATCAGGCCGGGCTCCGTCACCGCCAGCCAGCCGCCGCCCGCCGGCAGCAGCGGCACCAGCAGCAGCGCGACGATGTTGATGATCTTGATCAGCGGGTTCACCGCCGGCCCGGCCGTGTCCTTGTAGGGGTCGCCGACCGTATCGCCGGTGACGGCCGCCTTGTGGGCATCGGAACCCTTGCCGCCGAAGTGATTGTCCTCGATGTACTTCTTGGCGTTGTCCCAGGCGCCGCCGCCGGTGGTCATCGAGATCGCCACGAACAGGCCGGTGACAATGGTCCCCATCAGCATGCCGCCCAGGGCGATCGGACCCAGCAGCATGCCGACCGCCACCGGCACCACCACCGGCAGCAGGGAGGGCAGGACCATCTCGCGGATCGCCGAGGCGGTCAGCATGTCGACGGCCTTGTCGTATTCCGGCTTGCCGGTACCGGCCATGATGCCGACGATCTCGCGGAACTGGCGCCTGACCTCGACCACGACGGCGCCGGCGGCCCGCCCCACCGCCTCCATCGCCAGCGCCCCGAACAGGTAGGGCACCAGGCCGCCGATGAAGAGGCCGACGATCACCATCGGATTCGACAGCTCGAAGCTGATGCGGGTGCCGCCCGCCTCCAGCGCATGCGTGTAGTCGGCGAACAGCACCAGCGCCGCCAGCCCGGCCGAGCCGATCGCATAGCCCTTGGTGACGGCCTTGGTGGTGTTGCCGACGGCATCGAGCGGATCGGTGACGGCGCGCACGCTGTCCGGCAGGCCGCTCATCTCGGCGATGCCGCCGGCGTTGTCGGTGATCGGCCCGTAGGCGTCCAGGGCGACGATGATGCCGGCCATCGACAGCATGGCGGTGGCGGCGATGGCGATGCCGTACAGCCCCGCCATCGCAAAGGCCAGCAGGATCGCGGCGCAGACCGCCAGCACCGGATAGGCGGTCGCCTTCATCGAGACGCCCAGGCCGGCGATGATGTTGGTGCCGTGGCCGGTGGTGGAGGCTTCGGCGATGTGGCGCACCGGGCGGAACTCGGTGCCGGTGTAGTACTCGGTGATGTAGACCATCGAACCGGTCAGCAGGATGCCGACCAGGGCGCAGCCCAGCATGCGCCAGCGCATGGCGTCGTCCGGCCACACCAGCCAGGTGACCACGGCAAAGCCGATCAGCGACAGCCCGGCCGACCACCATAGCCCCGTGTACAGGGCCGACATGATCTTGTGCCCGGGCCGGTTCTTGACCAGCGAGCAGCCGATGATCGAGGAGATGATCGACACCGCGCCCAGCAGCATCGGGTAGATCACCGCCGTCCCGCCCATCGTCGGCACCATGAGGGCGCCGAGCAGCATGGTCGCCACCAGCGTCACGACATAGGTCTCGAACAGGTCGGCCGCCATGCCGGCGCAGTCGCCGACGTTGTCGCCCACGTTGTCGGCGATGACGGCGGGATTGCGCGGATCGTCCTCGGGAATGCCGGCCTCGACCTTGCCGACGAGGTCGGCGCCGACGTCGGCGCCCTTGGTGAAGATGCCGCCGCCCAGGCGCGCGAAGATCGAGATCAGCGAGGCGCCGAAGGCCAGCCCGACCAGGGGCTGGATGGTGTCATGCAGAGACAGCGCCGGGTCGGCGCGCGCCACCAGGAGCCAGTAGAACAGCGAGACCCCGAGCAAGCCGAGGCCGACCACCAGCATGCCGGTGATGGCGCCGCCGCGGAAGGCCACGTGCAGGGCCTGGTCCAGTCCGAGTGAGGCGGCCTGGGCGGTGCGGACGTTGGCGCGCACCGAGACGTTCATGCCGATGAAGCCGCAGGCGCCGGAAAGCACGGCGCCGGCCAGGAAACCGGCCGCGGTCAGACCGCCGAGAAGAAAGAAGATGAGCACCAGCAGGATCACGCCGACGATGGCGATGGTGCGGTACTGGCGCGCCAGGTAGGCCGACGCGCCCTGCTGGATGGCCAGCGAGATTTCCTGCATGCGGCCGTTGCCGGGATCCTGTTGCAGGACCCAGCTGCGCGACCACAGCCCGTAAAGTACCGCGATGACGCCGCATGCGACGGCGAAGCCCAGCTGTGTGGATGCCATATCGTCCCTCCCCCATTGTCCTTCGATCAAGTACTACTATTACTTACGCGAGTAATGCGAACTTTGATCCAAAAACCTGGACGGATGGCACGACGTCATCCGGAGCCAACGGGCGGCCGCGTTCTGCGGGCGCGCCCGGATAAGCGATTATTCAGCCAGTGCGGCGAAGGCGGCCTCGCGCACCTGCTCGACCGGGCCCACGCCCGAGATCTTGCGGTACTTGGGCGCACCCGGCAGGCCCGACTGCGCCCACTTGTTGTAGTAGCCGAGCAGGACTTCGGTCTGGTTGTGGTAGACGGCCAGACGCTTCTTGACGGTTTCTTCCTGGTCGTCGTCACGCTGGACCAGCGGCTCGCCGGTGACGTCGTCCAGGCCTTCCACCTTCGGCGGATTGAACTTGACGTGGTACACGCGGCCCGAAGGCTGGTGGGTGCGGCGGCCGGTCATGCGCTCGACGATCATCTCGTCCGGCACGTCGATTTCCAGCACGTAGTCGATGTTCACGCCGCTTTCCTTCATCGCGTCCGCCTGCGCGATGGTGCGCGGGAAGCCGTCGAACAGGTAACCGTTGGCGCAGTCCGCCTCCTTCAGGCGCTCCTTCACCAGGCCGATGATGATGTCGTCCGACACCAGCTGGCCCGCGTCCATCACCTTCTTCGCCGCCAGGCCCAGCTCGGTGCCGGCCTTGATGGCTGCACGCAGCATGTCGCCGGTGGAGATCTGGGGAATATTGTATTTTTCTTTAATGTAATTCGCCTGAGTGCCTTTACCGGCGCCGGGGGCTCCTAACAGAATGAGACGCATGAAGGATTTCCTAAAAGGTGTTGAAGACGGTCATCATTTCTGATGGCCGAGTTTGATGCATATTTGACTAGCTTGATCCGAAAGTTACCACAAAAGCAGGCCCCGACGCCACTGCCGGAGGGCCATCGCAGGGTCTGCTTGACATGGCGCAGACCGCTAGCGCCATGGTTTCCATCAGGATCAAGATGCGAAGTAAGAACGTACCCGCGCCAGGTCTTCCGGGGTGTCTACCCCAGCCGCAGGGGCGCTGTCGGTGACGTGGACCGCGATCGGCACGCCATGCCAGAGCACGCGCAACTGTTCCAGCGCTTCGATCGTTTCGAGCGGGGAGGGTTCCAGTTGCGGATACTGCTGCAGGAAAGCGTTGCTGTAAGCATACAAACCGATGTGGCGCAGCGGCACGTAGCCGCCCGGCAAGGCGTCGCGGTTCTGGGCGAAACCGTCGCGGTGCCAGGGGATGGTGGCGCGCGAGAAGTAGAGGGCGCGGCCGAGCTTGTCCAGCACGACCTTGACCACGTTCGGATTGAAGGCGTCCGCCGCGTCGTGCAGCGGATGGGCGCAGGTGGCCATCGGCACCTCGGCGCCGATGCGGGCCGCGCAGGCGGACAGCAGGGCCGGGTCGATCAGCGGCTCGTCGCCCTGCAGGTTGACCACGACGGCATCGGCGGGCAGGCCGAGGGTGCGCGCCACTTCGGCGATGCGGTCGGTGCCCGACGGATGGCTTGCTTCGGTCATGCAGGCTTCGACGCCATGCGCGGCGCAGGCGGCGAGGATGTCGGCGTGGTCGGTGGCGACCACGATGCGCGCGGCGCCGGACGCTTTGGCGCGCTCGGCCACGCGCACCACCATGGGCTTGCCACCGAGGTCGGCCAGCGGCTTGTTCGGCAGCCGGGTCGAAGCCAGGCGCGCCGGGATGATGACGATGAAGCTCATGAGGCGATTCAGACGGCCGGTTCGACCTTGCGGGCCTGGTCGGCCCACATGATCGGGATGCCGTCGCGGATCGGATAGGCCAGGCGGTCCGGGCGGCAGATCAGCTCCTGCGCTTTCTTGTCATATTCGAGCGGGCCTTTGCACAGAGGGCAGACCAGGATATCAAGCAGTCGGGCGTCCACGACATTTCTCCACGATTTGAGCGGCCAGCGCAGGGTCGATCTGCGCCGTGACCGGGACGACCCACAGGCGCGGGTCGTTGTTCAGGTGTTCAAGTTGCCGACATTTTACTGCATCCTTCTCGGTAATCAGGATGAGCCCGGCGCCCAGGTCCTGGAAAGGATCGTCCAGGAAGTCGTGGTGGTCGGGCAGCGGCAGCTCCTGCGGCGCCAGGCCGGCATTCCGCAGCATGGCGAAGAAGCGTCCCGGATTGCCGATGCCGGCCGCGGCCACGACGCGCTTGCCGGCCGCAACGCCGGCCAGCTCGGCCAGCGGCAGGCGCCGCGCCGGATCGCAGAGCTGCTCGGCATGATCGCCCGCCAGCCGCATCTGGTAAGGCCGGCCGCCCACCGCCAGCGCCAGCGCCGGCGTCAGCTCGGGCGTATTGACCACCGTAAAATCTCGGCGGCGCGAAGGCGGCTCGCGCAGCGGCCCGGCCGGAAGTAGCCAGCCGTTGCCGACGCCGCGACCGTCGAACAGCACCAGCTCGACGTCGCGCCGCAGCGCGTAATGCTGGAGCCCGTCGTCCGTCACCAGCACGTCGACCCCGGGATGGCGCGCCAGCAGATGGCGGCCCGCCTCGGCGCGGCGGCGCCCCACCACCACCGGGCAGCCGGTGCGGGCGGCGATCAGCAGCGGTTCGTCGCCGACTTCGCGCGCGCTTGATCCGGCCAGCACCTCGCGCGGACCGCTGTCGGCATCGCCGCCATGGCCGCGCGAGATCACGCCCGGGCTCAGGCCGGCTGCGCGCAGCTGCTCGACCAGCCAGATGGTCAGCGGGGTTTTACCCGTACCGCCGATGAAGATATTGCCGACCACGATGACGGGCACCGGCAGGCCTTCGGATGGCAGGATGCCAAGGCGGAACAGGCCCGCGCGCAGGGCCGCCAGCAGGCGGAACAGCAGGGACAGCGGCCACAGCGCCAGGGCCAGCGGGCCGCGCCGCAGCCAGGCGCGGGTGAGGGTTGATTCGAGGGAGGATGCCATATCAGGAACGATACGCGTTACCGCATAAACGTCGTTCCCGCGAAAGCGGGGACGACGGTAGCTTGGCGCCGTGTTTACTTCTGCCCGCCCGTCTGCGCCGCGAACGTCAGCTTGTCATACCCCGCCATGCGCGCCGCTTCCAGCACATTGATCACCATCTGGTGCATGGCAAACTGGTCGGCATTCACGATGATCACCGGGTCCTTGACCGGATTGGCCAGCGGCTGGCCGTCCGCGCCGGTGCTTGCCGCGCGCTTGAGGTCGTCGGCGAGGCCGGCCACGCCGTGGAAGGACACCGGCAGGTTATTCACAGTGTAATTACCCTTGGCATCGACGGTGACGTTGATCTCGAAGGGCTTGTCGATCGCCTTCTCGGCGTCGGCGGTCGGCAGGGTGATCTGCAGCTCGGTGAACTTGCTGTAGGTGGTGGTGACCATCAGGAAGATCAGCACCACCAGCAGCACGTCGATGAACGGGATCAGGTTGATCTCCGGATCCTCGCGCTTGCGGCCGCGGCGGAAGTCCATCATTTGCGGGCACCGTGGACGACGTCGACGAATTTCACGGCCTTCAGCTCCATATCCATGATGAAGCTGTCGACCAGGGCGCGGAAGTGGCGGTAGAACACCAGGGCCGGCATCGCGATCGCCAGGCCGAAGCCGGTGTTGTACAGGGCCACCGAGATGCCGTGGGCCAGCTGGGCCGGATTGGTACCGGACGCATTCTGGGCGCCGAAGATCTCGATCATGCCGACCACGGTGCCGAACAGGCCCATCAGCGGCGCCAGCGAGGCGATCGTGCCCAGGGTGGTCAGGAAACGCTCCAGCACATGGGCCACGCCCCTGCCCGCCTCTTCGATCGACTCCTTCATCACGTCGCGCGGGGCGTCGACGTTGCGCAGGGCCGCGGCCAGCACGGCGCCGAGCGGCGAGTTGGTCTGCAGCTTGTCGATGATGTCCGGCGTAACCTTGCCGCTGCGATAAACCTGAATGACTTCGTCGAGCAGCTGGCGCGGCAGGATTTTTTCGCGGCGCAAGTAGATCAGGCGTTCGATGATCAGCGCCAGTGCGATGATCGAGGCAATCAGCAACAACCAGATGGGCCAGCCGGCGGCTTGGAGAATGGCGAGCAAAAGGAACTCCTGGGTGAATGGAAAACGGTGCGTATGTGTATAGAAAAACTATACGTGAACGAATTCCGCAATGTAACGTGTTGCCCGCTTTGCGGCAAGTAGAGTTCTGCACACTTTCTGTGGATAAAAGTGTGCGCAAGCCTGCCACCGACAGGCAAGTTCTTTGATTCTTAAAGGATATTTTTCCATGCGTAAAAACATGGCACCCTGATCGAGGGATTTCCAATACGCAACAAAGTCCTCTTGCGACAAGGACACTTGCCCACAATTTCTGTGGATAAATTTGTGTGAAATAGCCTTTCCACAAGGTAAGTTATTGATTTTAATCAGGTAAATTTTCCCGATGAAAAATTTAGCAGGGCGGCGACCGGATTCCGCCCCTTCAGCCGAGTCTGTTTCTTCACATTTTTTGTGGACAAAATTGTGCGCAAGAGCAAATACCCGCCGTAAAGCCTTTGATTCATAAGGAAAAAATGGCCGAGCCCGTTTTTTGGGCAGGATGGGGTTCTCCACACCGCCCCGGTCTTTGCACACAAATTGTGGAAAACGATGTGAGCAAGGCCACTCAATCAAGCCTAAGCGTTTGAATTCAAAGGAAATAGCTCGTTGAGCCTAAAATTTAGGCAGAACCGGGGGCTTCCCAGTGCTGGTATAGTCCCATCCCTGACGATGCCAGGGCCGGAATGCCGTGACATCGGTCCGATACCGCCGACGCGACGAAGCGAAACAGTGGACATCCCCAGGCAGGCAGGATTCTTCACAAATTTTGTGGAAAAGATTGTGAGCAAGGCGCTTGATCGATATCAAAGTATTTGAATTTAAAGGATAATTTATCTCTGCAGAATTTTTAGGCAGGCGCCGGCTTGTGCACAACACCCTGCCCTGGCCGCCCGGATAGCCCGGGTGTGCACATAAATTGTGGAAAACGATGTGAGCAAGGCCCTGAACAGCAGCCTAAGTACTTGATTGCCTTAAGAAAACATATGCATGCCTTATTTTTATGCAAGCGGGATCGCCGAAGCGCTTATCCACTTCCTCACAGATTCTGTGGATAAGATTGTGGCCAAGTGCCGGCCGGACTCGACAAGTCTTTGATCCGTAAGGAAATTTTGTTTCTGCATCGAAATCAGGCAGCCAAAATAAACATTAAAAATCAACTGTTTACAAAAACAATTTGTTGTACACCCTGAGATATGGCGCCCGTATCGGGCCGCCCTATTTTTGTGGACAGTTCCATTTAGCTCATCCATATGCTGACTTCCTCCGACGCCGATCAGGCCTACGCCGCCCCGCCCGTCCTCACCGTCACCGCGCTCAACCAGCAGGTCGCGCGCCTGCTGGAACGCTCGTTTCCGCTGGTGTGGATCGGCGGCGAAATCTCGAACTTCACCCGCGCGGCGTCCGGACACTGGTATTTCACGCTGAAGGATGACGCCGCCCAGGTACGCGCCGTGATGTTCCGCGGCCGTGCCCAGTACGCCGGCTTCACGCCGCGCGAAGGCGACAAGGTCGAGGTGCGCGCCCTGGTCACCCTGTACGGCGCACGCGGCGACTACCAGATCAACGTGGAGGCGATCCGGCGCGCCGGCGTCGGCGCCCTCTACGAAGCCTTCATGCGCCTGAAGGACAAGCTGTCGAACGAAGGCCTGTTCGACCAGGAGCGCAAGCGTCCGCTGCCGCTGTTCACGCGCGCCATCGGCATCGTCACCAGTCCCCAGGCAGCGGCCCTGCGCGACGTTCTCACCGCGCTGCGGCGCCGCGCCCCGCATGTGCGGGTGGTGCTCTACCCCGCCCCCGTGCAGGGCCAGGGCGCGGCCGAGAAGATCGCCGAGGCCATCGCCACCGCTTCCCGCCGGCGGGAAGTCGACGTGCTGCTGGTCTGCCGCGGCGGCGGTTCGATCGAGGATCTCTGGAGCTTCAACGAGGAAGTGGTGGCGCGCGCCATCAACGCCGCCGCGATGCCGGTGATCTCGGGCGTGGGCCACGAGACCGACTTCACCATCGCCGACTTTGCCGCCGACCTGCGCGCGGCGACGCCGACCGCCGCCGCCGAGCTGGCCGCCACCGCGCGCGACGAGTGGATGAGCTCGCTGGAAGCGGATGCGGACGACCTGCGCCGCGCCATGGACCGCATCCTGTCCGAGGCCAACCAGGGCCTGGACAAGCTCAGCAGCCGGATGATCAGCCCCTCCGACCGCATCGCCAACCAGCGCCTGACACTCCTGGGCATGGCCAGCGGTCTGACGCATGCGGTGCGCGCGCCCATCAACCGGAATGGCGTGCTGCTGGCCCAGCTGCAGCAGCGCTGGGCCCGCCACCTGCCGGACCTGCGCTCGCTGCGTACCCTGCTGGCGTCGGAGCGGCGCCAGCTGGTGTCCGGCATGACGGGCCAGCTGCGCCAGCGCCGCGAAGCGCTGGCCGCGCTGTCCGCCCAGCTGGAGCTGCTGAACCCGCAGCGCACGCTCGAGCGCGGCTATGCGATCGTCCGCAATGCCAAGGGCAAGGTGCTGCATTCGCCTGGCCAGATCAAGCCGCGCGACACCATCATGGTGCGCCTGGCCGAGGGCAGCGCCGAGGTCGGCGTGGCAAGCGTGCAAGATCTGCTAGAGTAATCTGCAACCTTTTCGCATCCGGTTTAGAATAGCGACCGTTTCGGAAGAACGACCCGTTTCCAACCAATCAAGGAATAAGACATGGAACATACTCTGCCGCCGCTGCCGTACGCCAAGGATGCCCTCCAGCCGACCATGTCGGCTGAAACCCTGGAATTCCACTATGGCAAGCACCACCAGGCCTACGTGACCAACCTGAACAACCTGATCAAGGGCACCGAGTTCGAAAACCTGTCCCTGGAAGAAATCATCAAGAAATCGCAGGGCGGCGTGTTCAACAATTCCGCCCAGGTGTGGAACCACACCTTCTTCTGGAACTGCATGGCCCCGAACGCCGGCGGCGCCCCGACCGGTCCGGTCGCCGACGCGATCAACGCCAAGTGGGGTTCCTTCGACAAGTTCAAGGAAGAGTTCCAGAAATCGGCCGTGGGTAACTTCGGTTCGGGCTGGACCTGGCTGGTCAAGAAGCCGGACGGCACCGTCGACATCGTCAACACCTCGAACGCCGGCACCCCGCTGACCACCGAGAACAAGGCCCTGCTGACCGTCGACGTCTGGGAGCACGCCTACTACATCGACTACCGCAACGCCCGTCCGAAGTTCGTCGAGTCGTGGTGGAACATCGTCAACTGGGACTTCGTGAACAAGAACTTCGCGTAATCACCTCAGCCGCTCAGGCTTGGCGCCCAGCCAAGCCTCCAGGCGCCGCACGCCGGCTACATGCATTTGCGCTTGCATGTGCAAACCGAGCTTGGTGCGGCGCCACAGAATATCTTCCGCCGTCTGCGCCCATTCCTGCCTGACCAGCCAGTCCGCCTCGACTTCGAATAGACCTGGCACGATTTCTTCTCCCAGATCCGCGCGGCTGCGGCAATGGCCGAGCATGGCGCTCAACCTGGTACCGTAGGCGCTCGCATAGCGGGCTACCAGCGTTCGCGGCAAGCCGGCATACTGCTGCTGGCGCGCTTGAATCCATGCCTTGGCCTCCCGCACTGCGCGGGCACTGGGCTGGCGCCCGAACAGGTCGCCGCCCGGCAGGCAGGCTTTGTCGGTCCAGCCCGGCACATGGCGGCCCAGCGCAGGCGCGATCCAGTCCACCGCCTGCTCGGCCAGCTTGCGGAAGGTTGTGACCTTGCCGCCGAAAACGGACAGCAGGGGTGCGCCGTCCAGGCAGGTCTCCAGCCTGTAGTCGCGGCTGGCGCTCTGCGCGCTCATTGCTCTGCTACCGCCCTCCTCCCCGATCAGCGGCCTGACACCGGCATAGCTCCATACCACGTCCTTCGGTGCGATCGGCTGCGCAAAAACCCGGTTGATGGCTGCGCACAGGTAATCGATCTCCGCAGCCTCGACGGCCACACGGTCGAGGTCGCCCCGGTAGTCGGCGTCGGTGGTACCGACCAGGGTGAACTGGCCTTCGTAGGGAATGGCGAACACGATGCGGCCATCCGGCTGCTGCAGAATGTAGGCGCTGTCGTGCTCGAACAGGCGCGGCAGCACGATATGGCTGCCCTTGATCAGGCGTAGCGGGCGCGGGCGCGCGCCCGTGCCGGCCAGGCCAAGGAAGCTCGCGGCCCAGGGACCGGCGGCGTTGACCAGGCAGCGTGCCTTGACACGGATCTCGATGTCCTTTCCCAGTAGCGTGGCCACCCAGCGCTGCGGCTCGCGCACCAGGGCGGTACAGCGAGTGCGCGTGAGGACGGTGGCGCCGCGCTCGCTTGCATCGACGGCAGCCAGCACGACCAGCCGGGCATCATCGACCCAGGCATCGGAATAAGCGAAGGCATGCGTGTAGCGCGGCTGCAATGGCGCCCCGGCCGAGTGCTCGTGCAGGGCAATCATTTCCGAACCTGGCAGAAAATCACGATGCGCAAGGTGGTCATAGAGGAACAGGCCAGCGCGGACCAGCCAGGCCGGACGCTGGCCGGCCCCACCGCCGCCAGCAGCATGCGGCATAAGGAATCGCAGCGGACGCATGATGTGCGGACCGCTCTTCAGCAAGACCTCGCGCTCAGCCAGCGCCTTGCGCACCAGGCCGAATTGATATTGCTCCAGATAGCGCAAACCACCATGGATCAGCTTGCTCGACGCCGACGAGGTGTGCTGGGCCAGGTCATCCTTTTCGCACAGTACTACCCGCAGCCCACGCCCGCTGGCATCGCGCGCGATGCCGGCACCATTGATGCCGCCGCCCACCACCAGCACGTCGCAATCGATGCATCGTGAACGTTCGCTCATGTTCCATTCTCGTTTTGCAGGATATGGAAATTCTGGATGCCATTTTACGTATGGCAAAAGCTGTGCAAGAAAACGACAAATAGAGTTTATATCGTTGAGTAAATCTTCGCACTAAACCCGTCACCGCCGAACAACGATCTAGTCATGCATATCAAGATTAATTTCTTGGCCTGCCGAAATAAATTATGTAGCTCCAGCTTCAGAGGCCACATCCTGGCGCGTGAGGACAGCGCGATATCCCGACATCTTGTCGATCATATATCCAAAGCTGTCGACACCCAAGTTTTCCTTCCTCTTCCGTAAATTTTCATTCCATTCGGTCACTCATCACTAAGACAGATATTCTTCTGCAGCCTTGAGCCTGATCAAATCGCGAAAACGCTACCTGCGCAAATAATCAACAAATAGAGAAATAGATTTCACGCATTAGCTCTAAAGATATTTTTTCTTGGAATAAATTTAATTTCATAAAAAAAATTTACTTAATTAAATTTATAGAGCAATTCTGAACCCAACATAAGATCCGTCATCATGCCAAGATTAAATAGCGCCAACAATCATATTGGAATCAAGCACTTGTGTTCAAAGTTGGTTTCATTGCATCGGACAAAGAAAATGGCTTTGATGATCATGGCAGACCTGATCGCACTGCCAGTCTGCTTTCTCATTGCCCTGTTACTGCAGGGTGGCGACCAGAAGCTTCTCTTCAGTTTCGGCCCGGGCTCCTATGCATTGATTGCTGCAATTACAATTGCCACGTTTTCCGTGTCAGATCTTTATCGCGCCGTCATCCGCTTTATTGAACATCGCCTGCTTGGCATCACAGGGATATCACTGGCCATCGCTATCCTCTGTGTCTATATTGTTATGGCTTTTATTCACGAGGAAAGCTTTCCACGTAGTACCCTGGCCATTTACTGGTTCATCGTGTTTTCCTATGTTATTGCCTCCCGCGTCGGCGTACGGAATCTCCTGCGTCATCAACATGCACATACGGGGTCAGATCCCGAGTTGGTGGCAATCTATGGTGCCGGCGAAGCCGGAGCCAAATTGGCTACCACCATGCGCACCAGCGAGGAATACCGTCCGGTCTGCTTCTTCGATGACAAGCACGCACTGAACGAACGTAAGATCGGCGGCTTACGCGTCTTTAATACCGAGCGCCTGGCGGAAGTCGTCAACACCATGCACATCCGCTCGATCGTCATCGCGATTCCGTCGGTGTCTCAGGAGCGCCTGCGCGACATCATGCAGCGCATGGCCCAGACTGGCGTCAGCACCAAGATCCTGAGCCGCCTGGTCGACCTGGCGGACGACAGGGTCAGCTCGCACAAAGCCATCCGCGAACTGAAGTTCGAAGACCTGCTCGGCCGGCCGCCGGTGCCGCCGCGCATCGACCTGTTCGCCCGCTGCGTGCGCGGCAAGTCCGTGCTCGTGACCGGCGCCGGCGGCTCCATCGGCAGCGAGCTATGCCGCCAGATCGTGACCGTCGCGCCGAGCCGCCTGCACCTGCTCGACCACTCCGAGTTCGCGCTCTACACGATCCGCCAGGAGCTGGCCACCCGCTTTCCCGACATCCCCATCGAAGCCCACCTCGGCTCGGTATGCAATGCCGACCTTGTCGAGCGCATCCTGCGCGACGGCAAGGTCGACACCATCTACCACGCCGCCGCCTACAAGCACGTGCCCCTGGTCGAGACCAATATCGTCGAGGGCCTGCGCAACAACGTGGTCGGCGCCCAGGTTGTCGCCTCCCAGGCCGCCAAGCACCGCATCGAGACCTGCGTGCTGATTTCCAGCGACAAGGCGGTGCGCCCGACCAACATCATGGGCGCCAGCAAGCGCATCGCCGAACTCATCTTCCAAGCGGCCGCGGCGAGGCACGGCAGCAATACCACCTTCTGCATGGTTCGCTTCGGCAACGTGCTCGGTTCGTCCGGCTCGGTGATCCCGCTGTTCCAGCGCCAGATCGCACGCGGCGGTCCGCTGACCATCACCCACCCGGAAGTGTCGCGCTACTTCATGCTGATCCCCGAGGCCGCCCAGCTGGTGATCCAGGC
>NZ_JBFRFV010000031.1:0-60680 GCF_052115005.1 Massilia sp. 2TAF26 | reverse complement strand
CATGAGGCCATCAACGCGAGSGCCGGCGAAMGAAAGCGCGGTGCGCTGCACATCCAGAACGTGAACGCCTATCACAGCCGGATGCGCACCTGGCTGCTGCCTTTCCGCGGCATCGCCAGCCGTTACCTGGACCACTACTTCGGCTGGCGCTGGGCGCTGGATGGGCAGCGTATTGCCAGCCCAGATGCCTTTTTGAGAGCGGCGCTGGGCAGATTCAACACTTAATGCAGACAGCGCCCTTTTTTACGCCTGCAAACTGCCCACGCCATGTCGTGATCGTTCTATATTGCTATCAATAACAATTGCACAATACCGATCATGAATGCTCCGTCCTCCCTGCGATTGCCCATTGCGCGCCTGTACCAGCCTTCGGTGGAAGTGTCGCCTTTCGTGCGCGGCTTCATCCTGCGCGATACCCGCGGCAGCGCGTTGCAGGGCGAGCAGCTGCTGAACCGCTTTCCCGCCAGCGCCCACTGCGTGATGACCTGGTTCCTGGAGGGCGAGGCCGAGCTGCTGTCGAATGGCGGCGGGCAGCAGGGTCAGCTGATGTCCGGCTGCGTGCTCAGCGGTTGCCAGACCCATCCGGTCGTCTCGCGCAACCGCGGCGATACCTGGGCCTTCATGGCGATGTTCTATCCGGACGCCTTTCAGGCCCTGTTCGGCATCGACCTGGCGCCGCTGCAGGACAGGTTCTTCCCGGCGCACGAAGTACTCCCCGCGCGCGGCCGCGAACTGGCCGACACCGTGTTCGCCGCCGCCTCGACGGCGGCCCGCCAGGCCCTGGTCGAGCGCTGCATCGTCGAGCACACCCGGCACCACAAGCTGCCGGCCTGGCTGCGCATCCGCCGCATGGGCAGCCGCATCACGCTGGGGATGGCCAGCAGCGTGCTCGGGATCGGGCCGCGCCAGCTGCAGCGCCTGGCCCTGCGCGAGCTGGGAACGAACCTGCAGACCCTGAACCGCCTGCGCCGCGGCGAGCGCAGTTTCCTGAGCGCCCAGCGGCGCTACTTTGCCGGCCAGCCGCTGGACCTCGCCAGCCATGCCCAGGAATGCGACTACGCGGACCAGTCGCACATGGCGCGCGAATGCAAGGCGCAGACCGGCCGCAGCCCCGCCCAGCTGGCGCGCGACGTCGCGCACGAAGAAGCCGATTGGGTCTACCGACTGGAGTTTGCCGATGAGTATGCAGATGAGGAAGCAATCCCGCCCGCCCGGTCCGCGTGACCGCGCCTTCGGCCTGGGCCTGCTGGCCGACATGGAAGACGACTACCTCGGCTTCTGGCGCCAGGCCCGGCACCGCTACGGCGACACGGTCTACATGCGCCACGGCTGGCTGCACCACTATGCCTTCATGCACCCGGACCAGGTGCGCGAAGCGCTGGTCGACAAGGCGCGTTCCTTCATCCGCTACGAGCAGCACATCAAGGTCATGCGCCAGCTGCACGGCAGGAGCGTGATGATCACCGAGGGCGAGACCTGGCAGCGCCAGCGCCGCACCCTGCTGCCGGCCTTCAGCCCGAAGCGCTTCGATGCCTACGCCATCCAGGTGACGGCGGCGGCGGCCGACGCCTTCGACAAGCTGCAAGCCGACGACGGCGCCGCGGTCGATGCCGAGCACACGATGAACATGCTGGCCATGGACATCATCCTGCGCACGATGTTCGGCAGCAGGGTGGAACAGGACACGGCGCGCATCGAACAGGCGATCCGCACGCTGGCGGCGATCGGCTATGCCGAGATGTTCCTGCCCTTCGCGATGCCGGCCTGGGCGCCGCTGCCGCGCCAGGCGCGCAAGCGCAAGGAACTGCGCCTGCTGGACGGCCTGGTGCGTTCGCACATCCGCGCACGCCGCAGCGGTGCCGGCGCAGGCAGGGACGACGACCTGCTCGGCATGCTGCTGGCGGCGCGCGACGAGACAAGCGGCGCACCGCTGCTTGAAGACGAGATCCGCGACCAGCTGATGACGATCTTCCTGGCCGGCCACGAGACCACCGCCACCGCGCTGGCCTGGGCAGCGTGGGCGCTGGCCGCCGATCCGCCGCTGGCTGCGCGCGTGGCTCACGAAGTCGACACGGTGCTCGGTCCGCGGGTGCCGGCGATGGCCGACCTGGCGCGGCTGCCCCTGCTGGCGGCCCTGGTCAAGGAAACCCTGCGCCGCTATCCGCCCGTTCCCGGGGTGCTGATGCGCCGTGCGATCGAGGACGTGCGGATCGGCGACTGGCTGGTGCCGAAGGGCAGCCTGGTGACGATCCCCTTCTTCGTCGCCCAGGGCGATGCGCGCTGGTTCCCGGAGCCGGAGCGCTTCGATCCGGCACGCTTCGACGCGCAAGCCACGCGCGAGCTGCCGCGTGGCGCCTACATCCCCTTCGGCGCCGGGCCGCGGGTCTGCATCGGCAACGGTTTCGCCTCGATGGAAATGGCGCTGGCCCTGGCGATGCTTGTGCAGCGCTTCACGCTCGCGCCGGCGCCCGGCCAGGCGGTGCCCGAGCCCCGCATGCAGGTGACCCTGCGTCCCGCCGGCGGACTGCGGCTGGTGCTGACGCCGCGCCCGCCCGCCGCGGCTGTCCCGCCGGCAAAGGAGGCCCTTCATGCCTGCCCCTTCCATGCATAGGCCGGCGGAACTGCCGCGCAGGCTGCACCGGATCGCGGCCGCTCTTGTTGCCGCCTACGTGCTGGTGCACCTGGCGAACCACCTCGCCGCGCTGCGCGGCATCGGCGCGCACATCGCCTTCATGCGGGCGGTGCGGCTGGTGAGCCGCGTGCCGGCGATGGAGGCGCTGCTGCTGCTCGGCGTCGCCGTCCAGGCAGGATCGGGGCTGTGGATGCTCGTGCGCCGCGCACGCGGCGGAGCGCCGCGCCGCCCGCTCTTCGAGCGCCTGCAGGCGTGGTCGGGCGCCTACCTGGCCTTCTTCCTGCTGGTGCACGTGGTGTCGGTGCTGTCCGGACGCGCCGTGCTCGGCCTGGACACGAACTTCTACTTTGCCGCGGCCGGCCTGCAGATCCGCCCCTGGCCGCTGTTCTTCGTGCCCTACTACGGCCTGGCGGTGGCGGCCCTGTTCGTCCACCTGGCCTGCGCGCTGCGGCGCCGCCTGCCGGCTCCGATGACGCCGGCCGTGCGCGAGCGCGCCGCGTGGGGAACGATCGCGCTGGGAGCCGTGCTGGCGGTCCTGATCGTGGCGGCCTTCAGCGGCATGTTCTACCCCATAGGCCTGCCGCCCGCCTACCGCGCCACCTTTTCATGAACGAGCAAGAAAAAACCCCGCCGAAGCGGGGTTTTCAAGAGCGGTTCAGCCCGGGAACAAGCGGCTTAGAACTTGTAGCCGACCGACAGGATGTACGAGTCCGGATCCAGCTTCATGTGCTGCTCCTGATTCGTCGAGAAATGCACATCGGTGTTCAGCTTGGTCTTGATGAAGGCCGCGTTGGCGAACCATTTCTCGTTGATGTTGAACTGCAGGCCGACCTGACCCGAATAGGTCCACTTGTTATCGATGCGGAAGGTGGTCGCGGTGCCGCCGCCCGGGTTGGTCAGGGCGGTCATCGCGAACGAGCCGGTTTCCTTCTGGAACATCGCATAGGTCACGCCCAGGCCGACGAAGGGACGAATCATCGCGTTCGGCGAGAAGAAGCGGTATTGCAGCAGGGCGATCGCCGGCAGGGCCTCGACGGTGCCCAGCTGGCCGGTGCCGGTGATGGAGCCGGCGCCGTACAGCTTGTGCTTGTACGGGGTGCCGATAGCGGTCTCGACCGAGATGTTGTCGGTCAGGCCGTAGGTGATGACGGCCACCGGCTGGGTGTCCTTGCTGACGTCGCCCAGCGAGTTCGGCAGTGCCGGCGCCGAAATCGCGCCGCTGGTCACGTGCGGTTTCAGCATGTTGGCGCCCACCGACACGGTGAACTGGCCCGCCGACTGCGCCGAAGCACCGGTCGCGGCGGCCAGCGCGCCCGCGGCCACCAGCAGCTTCACGAAATTGATACGTGCATTCATGTGTTTTCCTTGTTCTTATCCGTGAAAATTACAGCCAGCCCTTGATGGTCATCTGCTCCAGAACATAGCGCGCGATCAGCGAGTACTCGAACGGGGTCGGGTGCACGGAGTCGGCGAACATGTAGTGGCTGACGTCGCCAGCGATCAGATTGTTCTTGTTGCAGACCAGCGAGGAGCCGAGCGGATTCTTGGCGGCGCTCAGGTCGCAGGCCGGGGTCGTGGTATTGGTCAGGCCATACGGCGCCGGATTGAGCGCCTGGTCACGGCTGACGGCGGCCAGGTCGACGTACAGCACCTTGGCTTCGCCGGCGACGCTAGCCTTCAGCTGCGAGTTGAAGGCGTCGACCATGGCGGCGATCAGCTTCTGGGTATCGGCCGACTGCGCCTTCGCCGACGGCGAGATCGACACGTCCGGCAGGTTGTTCACGACCACATAGCCTGCGCCGTTGGCCAGGATCTGGGTCTTGACCAGTGCGCCGAGTTCGGCGCCGGCGGTGGCCAGGGCCTTGACCAGGTCCGGACCGTGGGCGGCCGAGTACGCCAGGCCGGCGGCTTGCGCGTCGGCGCCTGCCTTGGTGCCGATGGCGGTGGCGTTGGCGAGGGCGGCGGTGTTGCCGTTCTGGGCGGCGGCGGTGATCGCGGCCGTGATGATGGCCGGGGCGGCGCTGCCCTTGGCGGCTTCGGCCTGGATCGCTGCGCCGATCGCGGCGGCGCCGGTGGCCGGGTTGGCGGTGCCCGGAGCCAGCTGGGCCACCAGGCTCTGCGCCAGGGCCTGGCCGCCGGCGGCGGTGGCGCCGGCCGACAGTTCGCTAAGCTGCTCCAGAACGTCGTTGCCGCCTGACATGACGATGACCAGTTCATCGCCCTTGAACTTGCCGCCGACCTTCTTCAGGTGGTTGGCGATCTGGGTCACGACCGGCACGGTCATCTGGCCCAGCGAGATCGCGCCCGGCTTGTCGAGCGCCTTGTTGCCCGGGCCGATCGGGTTGGTCACCCGGGCGCCGCCCTGGGCGTAGTTGAAGCATTCCGGATGGTCGGTGACCGGCACCGAGAAGCCTGCGGATGCGGTGCCCTGCAGACCGGTCTGGGCCGCGCACGGGACCGGCAGGCCGAGCTGGGCTGCCATCAGTTGGGTGTAGTTCTTGCCGGTCAGTTCAGGGCTGACCGAGGTGTTGTTGCCGTTGATCGTGTACTGGCCGCCGCCCAGCGCTGCCACGCCGCCGACGGCATAGGTGCCGACGTCGGAAAGGCTGTCGCCGAAGGTGATCTGGTTGCTGAATTTGGTCTTGGGCGTCTGGTCGCCGCCGCGAGGGCCGTTACCACCGCAGGCGGTCAGAACGGCCGCGGTCAGCAGCGCGAGCGCGAAAGAGGTCTTACGCATTGTGTCTCCTAGATGAGTTTTTCTTTGCTTTTGAAACGAACGCCCGTGCTATTCGTATCCCAACTAATATGCCAGTGTTCGCACTAGTTGTATAGCGGAAAAGGCTTTGAGGCCGTTTCTCGACAACAATATTTACAACAGTGTGCTGATGAAGCCGGTGGGCGCTGGCGATTATAGCAACGCCACCGGGCTTGTCCTATGTAAAGAAGTGTATTCGAATCAAGCCTTAGCGAGACAGTACCGACTGGAAATAATCGCGGGTCGCCGCCATGCAGAAAGGAGCGACCAGGCCGGCGTGATAGCTGGACGCGACGGCGGCGTCGCCGTTCGCGGCGCGCAGGATGGTCCTGGCCGTCACGAAGCCGGCCTTGGCCGAACGGTAGGGGTCGTTCAGGCTGGGCGTGTCGTCGATGTCGAGCTCGGTAATGGCCGCGCCGCGGGCACGGAAATAGGCGGCCGTGGCGGTCGTGTTGAAGTACGGCACTGTCGGGTCGTCATGGCCGCCGCACAGCAGGGTCGGCGCAACCGGCAGGTAGCTGCGCAGGTCGTTCCTTACCAGCCATCTGCGCAGATTGTGTGCGGGCGCGCAGCCCAGGGGCGCGGCCGCGCTCTGGTCGCAGGGGTGGGCCGCCATGTCCGCCAAGTAGGCGGCGCGGTAATCGCTGCGGACCAGGTTGTTGGCGCCAAAATACTGGGTAGAGCCCGCCGCCTGTGGCATCGAGTCGGCCGCGAACAGCGCCGTCGCGGGCAGCTTGCCCTGGCTGACCAGCTCGCTGCTGCCCAGGGTGCCCGGCACCAGGTCGACGATGGTGGCGGTGTACTGCGCCTCGTAGACCTCGGCGGGCGTGCGGTAGATCGCCGCGCTGGCGTGCTGGGCCGCGTTGATGATGGTCGGCACGATCACGGTCGCGCCATCGCGCGGCGCGCCGCCGAACAGGTCGTCGCCGAAACGGGCGATCGCATACGGCCCCGACATGCCGGCCGCGGCGGTGAGCGTGAACTCGGCGTTGCCCAGTTCCTGCATCGCGCGCTGGGTGGCCAGCGCCACGAAGCCGCCCTGCGAATAGCCGGTGACCATCAGCTTGCCGGAATCGCGCACGCCGATGGCGCCGAAGCTGCTGCGCGCCGCGCGCAGGGCATCGATCATGTCGGCCGATTCCTGCACCCGGTCGAGGTAGGGGTGATAGCCCAGCGAGGAGCCGCCATAGCCGGCGTAGTTGGGCGCCACCACGATGAAGCCCTGGGCCGCGAACACGGCGGCGGCCAGGCGCGCTTCCGTGTTGTTGGCGATATCGGCCATGTCATAGGACTTCTGCAGCGAGGTGCCGTGGGCGTACAGCAGCACCGGACGCGAATTGCTGCAGGAGTTGCCGCCGCCGGAAGGCACGAAGATGGCCGCGCTGGCATCGGTCGCCTCGCCGGCGCCGCCGATGGTGTTGTAGTGCACGCGGTAGACCGAGACCGAACACTGGGGCTGGCCGGCCACCGCCAGGGTGCCGGTCTGGGCCGATTCCAGGAAGCCGGCCAGCACCGACGGCGACAGGGTGGTCAGGCTGGCGCCGCCGACACTCACGGCGACCGAGGAAGCCTGGCCGACCAGGCTGCCGCGGATGGGCGCGGGCAGCGGATCGGGATTGGCGACGCCGGCCGGGGTGCCGCCGGTGGTGGTGCCGCCGCTGCAAGCGGCAAGCAGGATGCCCAGGCCGAGGCTGAGGCCCAGGGTGTGGAGCAAACGCATGGGGATGTCCTTCTGACAAAACGAGGCTGTAAAACACGTCTTTTTTTGCACTGCAAAAAAAAGACTCCCCGCGCAGGCGGGGACCCAGGTTTGCTGGCGCTATCGAAACGCACCCAGAACTTGGGTCCCCGCCTGCGCGGGGACGACGGATAAATCAATTTCCCACAAGCATGCCTTCTACATGCCCGTTTGAGAAGTCTTCGTTTGTATCAGAGCTCGGTAGTGTTGTTTATCAGTCCGTGCACGATCCCGGTCGACCCGTGCGCGGCGCGGCGCAGGCGGTCGTTGACGCCCAGCCAGGCGCCATCCTGGGGCGGGGCCTCGACCAGGATCAGGTCGGCGCCGGCGCCGTCCATCGCGCGCAGCGCCGCGTACAAGGCATGCGCGAACCCGTCCGGCGTGGCCGGCAGGGCGATCTCGGCGTGCACCGGCGGCAGCGGAGAATAGTGGATCAGCGCGACCTTGCGGCCGGCGGCATGCAGGCGCTCCAGGGTGGCGGCCAGGGTGGCCGTGTCCTGCATCGCCACCGGCGTGTGCGGCGCGTAGTGCGATTCGAGGGTGCCGGATGCGCGCGGGGCCGCGGGGTCTGCTCCGGGGGCGTCCGGGCGGGCCGGCAGCCGGTCGATCACCGCGGCAACGGCCTCGGCCGAGATGTGGCCGGGGCGCAGCAGCACCGGGCCATGGGTCCGCAGGCGCGACAGGTCGACGATGGTCGATTCGATCCCGACCTCGCTCTGGCCGCCGTCCAGCACCGCGGCAATGCGTTCGTCGTTGCCGAATTCATCGCGCACGTGCTGGGCGGTGGTCGGACTGACGTGGCCGAACTTGTTGGCCGACGGCGCCGCCACGCCTCCCCTGCCGCCCTTGAAGGCCTGCAGCAGGCGGATCGCCACCGGGTGCGATGGGCAGCGGATGCCGACCGTGTCCTGGCCGCCGGAGACGGCATCGGGAATGTTCGGCGCGCGCTTGAGGATCATGGTCAGCGGGCCGGGCCAGAAGGCCTCGGCCAGCTGATACGCCTCGGAAGGAATGTCGGCGCACCAGTAATCGAGGGCGGCGCCGGGCGCCACGTGGACGATCACCGGATGATCCTGCGGGCGGCCCTTGGCGGCATAGATGGCGGCGACGGCCGCCGGATTCTCGGCGTCGGCGCCCAGGCCGTACACGGTCTCGGTCGGGAAGGCGACCAGCTTGCCGGCTTCGAGCGCGCGTGCGCCCGCGTCGATCCCGGCCTGGCCGGCTCCCACCGACTGTTGAAGCTCACTCACGGCGCGATCCCCAGGATGGCGCAGGCGGCTTCGAACTGGCGCTGCGCTTCAAGCAGGGTCGGCGCGACGAAGGTCACGTGGCCCATCTTGCGGCCGCGGCGCGGATCGTCCTTGCCGTACAGGTGCAGGTTGGCGCCCGGCAGGGCCAGCACCCGGTCCCAGGCCGGCTCGCGAGGCGTCGTGCTGTCGCCGTCGAACCAGACGTCGCCCAGGATATTCAGCATCACGCTGGGGGAATGCTGGCGCACGTCGCCCAGCGGCAGGCGCGCCATCGCCCTCACCTGCTGCGCGAACTGGCTGGTCACGCAGGCGTCGATGGTGTAGTGGCCGCTGTTGTGCGGACGCGGCGCCATCTCGTTGACGACCAGCGAACCATCCGCCAGCACGAAGAACTCGATGCACAGCACGCCGACGTAACCGAGTTCGGCGACGATCGCGCGCGCCGCATCCTGCGCCTTGCGCGCACACTCGGGCGACACGTTCGGGCCCGGCACGGTGGTGGTGAACAGGATGCCGTCGCGGTGCACGTTCTCGGCGATCGGATACACGACCGAGGCGCCGTCATGGCCGCGCGCGGTCAGCACCGATACCTCGTAGGCCAGCGGCAGCATCTTCTCCAGCAGGCAGGTCACCTTGCCCATGGACTCCCATGCGGCGCGCACGTCCTCGCGCGACCGCACGCGCACCTGGCCCTTGCCGTCATAGCCCATGCGCACCGTTTTCAGGATGCCGGGCAGCAGCTCATCGGCAACATCAGCGGCGATGGCGTCGACGTCTTCCGCCGATGTGATCACCTTGTGCGGCGCCGGCATCACGCCGGATTTGTCCGCGCAGGCCACGAAGAAGGACTTCTCGGCGATGCGGTCCTGGGCCACCGACACACCATGGGCGTTCGGTGCCACGAAGACCTGTTGCGCCAGCCGCGAGAGGCTGTCGGCCGGCACGTTCTCGAATTCGGTGGTCACCGCTGCGCATTGGGCGGCCAGCGCGTCCAGGCCGGCGGCATCCGTATAAGCGGCTTCGACCAGATGCTCGGCCACCTGCCCGGCCGGGCAATCGGCCGACGGTTCCAGCACGGCCACCTTGTAGCCCATGGCTTGCGCCGCCTGGGCGAACATGCGTCCCAGCTGGCCGCCGCCCATCACGCCCAGCCAGGTGGACGGGTTGGCGGCGGGCAGAAACGGTTTCACAGACTGATCACTCATCACTCATCACTTATGATTCAAGCGGAAGGGTCATGGCCTTGGCGGCGGCGGTCTGCTTCGCGCGGAAGTCTTCCAGCTGCGCGGCCAGCGCGTCATCGGTGGAGGCCAGCATCGCGACCGCGGTCAGGGCCGCGTTGGCGGCGCCGGCCTCGCCGATGGCGAAGGTCGACACCGGCACGCCTTTCGGCATCTGCACGATCGACAGCAGGGAGTCCTCGCCGCGCAGGTAGCGCGAGGGCACCGGCACGCCCAGCACCGGCACGATGGTCTTGGCGGCCACCATGCCCGGCAGGTGGGCGGCGCCGCCGGCGCCGGCGATGATGGCGCGCAGGCCGCGGCCACGCGCGCTGGTCGCATAGGCGAACATCTCGTCCGGCATGCGGTGGGCCGAGATCACCTGGGCTTCATGCGGCACGCCGAACTGCTTGAGGATGGCGACCGCATGCTGCATCACGTCCCAATCGGAATTGGAACCCATGATCACGCCAACTACGGGGTTCAATGCCGGTTTCTGATTCTGATCGGCCATCTCAGACCTTCAGCTTCTCGCCGGTCAGGCGTTCGATGGCTTCGAAATACTTGGCCTGGGTCTTCTCGATGACGTCCTGCGGCAGCGCCGGCGCCGGCGGGGTTTTTTGCCAATCGGTCAAAGTTTCGAGGTAGTCGCGCACGAACTGCTTGTCGAAGGACGGCGGCGACATGTCCGGCGCATAGGAATCGGCCGGCCAGAAGCGCGAGGAATCGGCGGTCAGGACTTCGTCCATCAGGTGCAGCACGCCGTTGTCGTCGAGGCCGAATTCGAACTTGGTGTCGGCGATGATGATGCCGCGCGTGGCCGCGTAGTCGGCGGCGGTCTTGTACAGCTGGATGCTGACGTCGCGGATCTTGTTGGCCAGCTCGCTGCCGATGCGCTGTTCCATGTCGGCGAAGCTGATGTTCTCGTCGTGCTCGCCCAGGTCGGCCTTGGCGGCCGGGGTGAACAGCGGCTCGGGCAGCTTGTCGGCCTGGCGCAGGCCGCTAGGGAGCTGGATGCCGCAGATGGCGCCGCTGGCCTGGTAGTCCTTCCAGCCGGAACCGATGATGTAGCCGCGCACGACGGCCTCGACCAGGATCGGCTTCAGGCGCTTGGCGACCACGGCGCGCCCCTTGACCTGATCCACTTCCTCAGGCGCCACCACGGATTCCGGCGCCACGCCGGTCAGGTGGTTCGGCACGATGTGGCCGAGTTTCTCGAACCAGAAATCGCTCATCTGGTTCAGCACCATGCCCTTGCCCGGGATCGGTTCGTTCATCACGACGTCGAAGGCGGACAGGCGGTCGGTGGTGACGATCAGGATCTTGTCGTCGCCGACGGCATAGTTGTCGCGGACCTTGCCGCGGCCGAGCAGTGGCAGGGAGGAAATAGTGGCTTGGTAGAGGCTTTTCATAGAAGGGGTATCTTGATAAAGCGAAACCGGCGGAGGATCCGCCGGTGGGGAGTGCGACATTTTACGTCATTTTTGACGCGCTGCCGCATCGGGCTGTCATTCCCGCTATCCCGTCGTTCCCGCGCAGGCGGGAACCCAAGTTCGCAGCTCGGCCACGTAAACTTGGACCCCCGCCTGCGCGGGGGCGACGTTTTAGCGCAGCGGGTTCGCTGTTACTGCGCGTTCTGCTACTTACTGCACGATCTGCGACAACTCGCCAGCCTTGTAACGCTCAGCCATCTTCTCGAGCGGAATCGGCTTGATCTTCGCAGCCATGCCTTCGCAGCCGAAGGAGATGTAGCGGGCCTTGCAGATCTGGGTGGCGGCTTCGCGGGCCGGCTTCAGGTAGTCGCGCGGGTCGAACTTCGACGGATTCTCGAACAGGTACTTGCGGATCGCGGCCGTCATCGCCAGGCGGATGTCGGTGTCGATGTTGATCTTGCGGACGCCGTGCTTGATGCCTTCCTGGATCTCTTCGACCGGCACGCCATAGGTTTCCTTCATGTCGCCGCCGAATTCGCGAATGATCGCCAGCAGTTCCTGCGGCACCGACGACGAACCGTGCATCACCAGGTGGGTATTCGGGATGCGGGCGTGGATTTCCTTGATGCGGTCGATGGCCAGGATGTCGCCGGTCGGCTTGCGGGTGAACTTGTAGGCGCCGTGCGAGGTGCCGATCGCGATCGCCAGCGCGTCGCACTGGGTCCTGGCGACGAAGTCGGCGGCTTGCGCGACGTCGGTCAGCAGCTCTTCGCGGGTCATGGTGCGGTCCGCGCCGTGGCCGTCTTCCTTGTCGCCCTTCATGGTTTCCAGCGAACCGAGCACGCCCAGTTCGGCTTCGACGGTCACGCCGATCGAGTGCGCGAACTTGACGACTTCCTTCGAGACTTCGACGTTGTACTCATAGGAGGCGACCGACTTGCCGTCGGCTTCCAGCGAGCCGTCCATCATGACGGAGGTGAAGCCCGAACGGATCGCGGCCATGCACACGGCCGGCGACTGGCCGTGGTCCTGGTGCATCACGACCGGGATGTGCGGATAGGCCTCGACGGCGGCGTCGATCAGGTGGCGCAGGAAGGCTTCGCCGGCATATTTGCGGGCGCCGGCCGAAGCCTGCATGATCACCGGGCTGCCGGTCTGATCGGCCGCGGCCATGATGGCCTGGACCTGCTCCAGGTTGTTGACGTTAAAAGCCGGCAGGCCGTAGCCGTGTTCGGCGGCGTGGTCCAGCAGTTGACGCATTGATACGAGTGCCATGGTTTTGCTCCAAACAATAAAAAAAACCTGTGTGGAACCTCGCCCGCGCATCGCTCCGCGAATCACTACCGTCGCCCCCGCGAAGGCGGGGGCCCAAGTTCTGCACGAGCTGTCGATACGCTGGCAAACTTGGGTTCCCGCCTCCGCGGGAACGACGTTGGTCGCGGGAACGACGGGTGTTACGAGGATTCCTTCAAAAAATTCTCAGCATCGCCAACACGCACGATCTTGAGCGCATTGGTACCGCCGGCCTGCCCCATCGGCGAACCCCAGGTCACAACGATCAGGTCGCCCTTGCGTACGACGCCTTCGCGCATGAGGAGTTCCTCGGCCTTGCGCAGCACGGCGTGGCTGCCGCCTTCCTGCATCAGGTGGAAGGAACGCACGTTGCGGTACAGCGAAGCCTTGCGCTGGGTCGTCTGCGACGGGGTCAGCGCGAAGATCGGGGTGTCGATCGAGTGGCGCGACATCCACAGCGCGGTCGAGCCCGATTCGGTCAGCGCCACGATCGCCTTCACGCGCAGGTGGTGGGCGGTGAACAGGGTGCCGTAGGCGATCGACTGGTCGATGCGGGTGAACTGCACGTTCAGGAAGTCGGCTTCCAGCTTGTTGTATTCGGACTGCTCGGCTTCCACGCAGATCGCCGACATCATTTCGACGGTCTCGACCGGATACTTGCCCGATGCGGTCTCGGCCGATGTCATCACGGCGTCGGTGCCGTCCAGCACGGCGTTGGCCACGTCCGACACTTCGGCGCGGGTCGGGACGGCGTTGACGATCATCGACTCCATCATCTGGGTCGCGGTGATCGCGAGCTTGTTCGATTCGCGCGCCATGCGGATCATGCGCTTCTGCAGCGCCGGCACGGCCGCGTTGCCGACTTCGACCGCCAGGTCGCCGCGGGCGACCATGATGCCGTCGGAGGCGTCCAGGATTTCCTGCAGCACCGGAATCGCTTCGGCGCGCTCGATCTTGGCAATCATCATCGGCTTGTGGCCGAAAGGCTCGCCGGCGATGTTGGCCAGCTGGCGCGCCATTTCCATGTCGGTGGCGCTCTTCGGGAAGGAGATGGCAAGGTAGTCGGCCTGGAAGCTCATCGCGGTCTTGATGTCTTCCATGTCCTTCGAAGTCAGGGCCGGCGCGGTCAGGCCGCCGCCCTGGCGGTTGATGCCCTTGTTGTTCGACAGCTCGCCGCCGACCTTGGTCGTGGTGTAGATCTCGTTGCCGACGACCTTGTCGACCACCAGCACGATCAGGCCGTCGTTCAGCAGCAGCTTGTCGCCCGGCTTGACGTCGCGCGGCAGGGCCTTGTAGTCGAGGCCGACGCGTTCCTGGTTGCCCAGCTCGCCGTTCTCGCCCCATTTGGCGTCCAGGATGAAGGGATCGCCATTGTTCAGGAAAATCTTGCCTTGCTCGAATTTACCGACACGGATCTTCGGACCCTGCATGTCGGCCATGATGGCCACTTCGCGGCCGCACTCGGCGGCGGCGCGGCGTACCAGGGCAGCGCGATCGATGTGGTCCTGCGCCCGGCCATGCGAGAAGTTCAGGCGTACGACGTCGACGCCGGCGCGGATCATCTTGACGAGAATGTCGAAATCGGTCGACGCAGGGCCGATGGTTGCTACGATCTTGGTGCCACGGTACATGGTTATCCTTCAATGAAAAGCGCAGCCTTGGGCTGCGCTAGGGTCTCACTCAGCTTCTACTTGGCGCTGCGTTGCAGCAGGATCTCCACTGCCGGAAGCGTTTTCCCTTCGAGGAACTCGAGGAAAGCGCCGCCGCCGGTCGAGATGTAGCCGATCTGGTCGGCAATATTGTATTTTGCGATGGCAGCCAGGGTGTCGCCGCCGCCGGCGATCGAGAAGCCCTTCGACTGCGCGATGGCGGTCGCCAGGGTCTTCGTGCCTTCGGCGAACTGGTCGAACTCGAACACGCCGACCGGGCCGTTCCAGACGATGGTGCCGGCCTTGGCGATCTGCTGGGCCAGGGCAGCGGCCGTCTTCGGGCCGATGTCCAGGATCATGTCGTCGTCGGCCACGTCCTTGACGTCCTTGACGGTGGCGGCGGCGGTCGGCGAGAACTCCTTCGCGCACACCACGTCCACCGGGATCGGCACGGTGGCGCCGCGCGCGGCCATCTTGTCGATGATGGTCTTCGCTTCACCCACCAGGTCGGCTTCCATCAGCGATTTGCCGACGTTCAGGCCGACGGCCTTCATGAAAGTGTTGGCGATGCCGCCGCCGACAATCAGGTTGTCGACCTTGTCGGCCAGGCTCTGCAGGATGGTCAGCTTGCTCGAGACCTTGGAGCCGGCGACGATGGCCAGCAGCGGACGCTGGGGTGCGTGCAGGGCTTTACCGAGCGCATCCAGTTCGGCGGCCAGCAGCGGGCCGGCGGCCACCACGGGCGCGAATTTCGCGATGCCGTGGGTGGTCGCTTCGGCGCGGTGGGCAGTGCCGAAGGCGTCGTTGACGTAGACGTCGCACAGCTTGGCCATCTTCTGGGCCAGCGCGTCGTCGTTTTTCTTTTCGCCCTTGTTGACGCGGCAGTTTTCCAGCAGCACGACCTGGCCCGGCGCGACATCCACGCCATCGACCCAGTTCTGCTTCAGCTCGACCGGCTGGCCCAGCAGCTCGGACAGGCGCTTGGCGACCGGCGCCAGGCTGTCTTCCGGCTTGAATTCGCCCTCGGTCGGACGGCCCAGGTGGGAAGTCACCATCACGGCCGCGCCTGCCTGCAGGGCATCGCGGATCGCGGGCACGGAAGCGCGCACGCGGGTATCTTCGGTGATGTTGCCGGCATCGTCCTGGGGAACGTTCAGGTCGGCGCGAATGAAGACGCGTTTACCTTTCAGCGCGCCCTGGTCGATCAGGTCTTGCAAGCGGGTGAAATTGAGGACAGCCATGTCAGCGTGGATCCGGTAGAGATTAGTGGAAAAAACGTTATTCTACCTTAGGCGTTGTTGCCGAAAACATGAAACACACGCAACAGTGTCAGTACCAGCATACCGAACACGATGGTCTGCAGCATGGCCCGCCGCCACAGGTAAAACGCGAGGGCGGCCACGCCGGCCAGCAGCTTCGGATTGGCCAGCGCCAGTTGCAGCTCGCCCTGCGGGCCCAGCACCATGTCCGGGAAGACGATGGCGGCCAGGGCGCAGGCCGGCGCATAGCGCAGCATCTCCTGGACCCGCGGCGGGATCGTCACCTTGTGGCCGACCAGCCAGAAGGCGCTGCGGGTGCAGGCCGTGGCCACGCCCAGCACCAGGATGATGATCCAGATCTCCCAGTCAGCCATGGCGCACCCGGCGTTTCTGCACGGTCTCCTCGAAGACCATCGCGGTGACCATGCCGGCCAGCACCGCCGCCAGCAAGCCCAGCTTGTACGGCAGGCCGTGCGCCAGCACCGCCGTGACGCCGGCCACCAGCACGCCGCACAGGGCCGCGCTGTTGATGATCAGGGGCACCATGATGCACAGGATGGCCAGGGTGCCGGCAAAGCCGAGCTGCCATTCGGTCGGCACGGCGCTGCCGAGGAAGATGCCGATCAGGGAGCCGATCTGCCAGGCGACCCAGTTCGGGTACATCAGCCCCTTCAGGAAGGCCAGCTTGCCGGGCTCGGGCTTCGAGGTCGGATAGCGCTGCAGGAACAGGGCGATCGAGACGTCGCCGGAGATATAGCCGAGATAGAAACGCTGCCACAGCGGCAGGTGGGCAAAATGCGGCCCCAGCAGGGCGGAAAAGATCACGAAGCGCAGGTTGACGACCAGGGCCGTCAGGAAGATCACCCAGACCGGGGCGCCGGCGGCGATCAGCGGCAGCGAGGCCAGCTGGGCGGAACCTGCGAACGCGACCAGGGTCATGCCGCTGGCCTGGGCCACGGTGAGGCCGCTCTTGACCATCGCGACACCGACCACCATGCCCCAGGCGCCGATGCCGAACAGGGTAGGAAAACCGGTCTGGAAACCTTCGCGCCAGCCGCGCGCCTCCGCCTGCGGGTCCAGCACCTGCGAGTCCGGCTGCAACTGGTTCATGTCGCGTTCCTGCAACATTCAAGGGAAACCAGCAGCGCGGCGGACGGGTGGCGTTCGAGCATGGAACGGGATCGGTGATAGTGCGAGAGAATTTCCTGGAAGGAAAACTACTCGACAGTAATCGGCCCGCTATTCTACCGGACCATTCCGGCAATCAGTGCGAATCCGTTAAAATCATGGCTTCGAATATTTCGCAATGACGGAGAAGTCAAAACATGAACGAGAAGACCATTCCTGTGGTGGAACTGGAAGCCAAGGACCTGCCGGCCTACTGCCCGAACCCGGCGATGCCGTTGTGGTCGTCCCACCCGCGCGTCTTCCTGGATTTCGATCATCACGGCCACGCCAAGTGCCCCTACTGCGGCACCCAGTACCAGCTGAAGCCGGGCACCGTACTGTCGCACCACTGATCGACACTACTTTAGCCCCGTCCTGGCCGTGAGCCGCTACTGCGCCGAGTGCAGCCCCCTGTTCGAGGGCATGCCCGGCTATCGGGCGCCGTTCTGGCTCCCCGGCGGCGACCTGCAGACGATCTACCCGGCCGTCCGCATCGCGAAGCCCGACGTCGCCTTCCGGCGTGAACGCTGGGATACGCCCTGCGGCCAGGATTTCATCGACGTCGATTTCGTCGACGGACAGCCGGGGGCGCCGTTCGTAATGCTGTTCCACGGCCTGGAAGGCTCGTCGAACAGTCATTACGCGCGCGCCCTGATGGCGGCTGTCCAGGCGCGCGGCTGGCAAGGCGCGATCCCGCATTTCCGCGGCTGCTCCGGCGAAGCCAACCTGGCGCCGCGCTTCTATCACTCCGGCGACGCCGAAGAGCTCGACTGGATCATCCGCCGCCTGCGTCCGCGCTTCGACGGTCCCTTCTACGTGGCCGGCGTCTCGTTGGGCGGCAATGCCCTGCTGCGCTGGCTGGGTGAGCAGCAGCATGGCGCCGACATCGTCGATGCGGCCGTGTCCGTGTCGGCCCCGCTCGACCTGGCGGCCGGCGGCGCGGCGCTGTCGAACGGTTTCAACCGCCTGTACACGCGCATGTTCCTGGAAACCCTGAAGCCCAAGGCGCTGGCCAAGCTGGAGCACTTTCCCGGCCTGTTCGACCGCGCCGCCCTGCTCGCCTCACGCGACCTGTACAGCTTCGACAACGTCGTCACCGCGCCGCTGCACGGCTACCGCGACACCGACGACTACTGGCACCGCGCCAGCGCCAAGCACGTGCTGCACGACATCACCGTGCCGACCCTGGTGCTGAACGCGCGCAACGATCCTTTTTTGCCGGGCAAGCACCTGCCGGAAACGGCATCGCGCGCCGTCACGCTGGAATATCCAGAGACCGGCGGCCACGTCGGCTTCCCGGCCGGTCCTTTCCCCGGCCGCAAGGCCTGGCTGCCGCGCCGCATCCTGCACTTCTTCGACGAAGTGCGGGGACAGGCGCACGCGCGCGCCGGCGCCAGCACGACTATGCCAAGCTTGACCTCATGGACGACATCGTAAAACAGGCAATGGCCAAGTGGCCGAACGTGCCGCACTGCTATGGCTGGCTGGCACTCGACGCGCGCGGCGTCTGGCGCATGCGCGACGAAACCGCCCAGCGCGCCGAAGCGCCGGGCGACAAGCTGACCAATGCCGCCCTGGTCGGCTTCATCAACCGCAACTACCTGCATGACGAGCGCGGCTGCTGGTATTTCCAGAACGGCCCGCAGCGGGTCTATGTGAACCTGGAAGCCACGCCCTTCATCGCCCGCACCGATCCGGCCCAGGGCCTGGTCCTGCATACCGGCCAGGCGATGGCGGCGCCGGAACAGGTGTTCATGTTCGAGACCGGCAGCATCGCCTTGCGCGCCGGCGAACAGCTGGCCCAGCTCGACGACCGCGACGTGGCCCAGCTGCTGCAGGCGATGGAACTGGACGGCAAGCCGGTGGCGGATGAAGGATTGATGGCCTGGCTCGAAGGCGGCCCGGGCCGGCTGGCCCTGCGCTGGCAGGGCCGCGAGATCGCGGTGGAACGTGTGACGCTGGAAGAGGCGGCGCAGCGTTTCAGTTTCGTGCAGCGACCGGACCTCTTGATCGGTCAGAAATAATATTTCATTTTTGGCAGTAAAATGAAAGATTGTTTCATTGGCTGCGGCGCTGCTGCATCTTGCGCTCGAGCGTACTCATCGAGCCGATATCATCGCCGAAACCGGAGCGGGTATCGTTGCCGAAGCCGGGCGCGCTGCCCGAGCTGCTCTCGATCTTGAATGTAGGCTTGCCTTCCGCCAGGTTGTCGCGGTCTTTCTTTTCCTTCTTCTCGTCCTTCTGGCGCTGCTGCAGCTCGCGCTCGCGGGCGTCGATCACGGCCTGGTCGTAGAAGGACACGTCCTGGGCCTTGCGCGCCATGTTCAGCTGGTCGACCGCGGCCGGCACCGCGCCGGTCAGTACATAGGATTCTGCCAGCGCCATGTGCTGCAGCGCGATCTTGCCCTGGGCCGCATAGGTCTTGGCCAGCTGGTCGTAGAGCTTGGGCTCCTCGCGGTACTGCTGGACCTGGTCGCGGAGGAAAGTAGCCGCCTGGTCCAGCTTGCCGGAAGCGATCATCGCGTCGGCGTACTGGCGCGCCAGCATGCGCGACAGCGGGAACTTCTGGTGCGCCTGCTCGGCTTCCTGCGCCGCCTGCGCCAGCACTTCCGGCGGCTGGCCCGGAGCCAGCTTGATCTCGGTGCCGAGGCTGGCGAACATGGCCGCGCCGTCCGAACTGGTGCGCTCGGCGGACAGCACGCCCGGCCGCGGCTTCATCGAAGCCTTCGCCTTGTCGAGCCAGCTCTGCGCCAGCTTCAGGTCGCCCTGCTTGAGCGCGAGGAAGGACAGGCCGTACATGGCGGCAGTCTGCTGCTGGGTGTTGTCCTGCCTGAGCTGGGTTTCGAACGCCCCCTTGCTGTCGTCGTAGCCCTTGGCGCTCGGATCCTGCAGCACGCGGGCGCGGGCGCGCACCAGGTGGAATTCGATGGAATCCGGGCGGATGTGGCCGGGCTTGGGCGCTTCGCGGATCCGGTTCTGGATGTCGGCGATGCGCTCGCCGGTCAGCGGGTGGCTCGACAGCCAGGCCGGCGCCTCGCCGTACAGGCGGGTCGTGCCCTGCAGGCGCTTGAAGAAGGACACCATGCCGGAAGTGTCGTAACCGGCCGCGCGCATGGTCTGGAAGCCGACGCGGTCGGCCTCGCGCTCGGCGTCGCGGCTGAAATTCAGCTGGCGCTGGATGGCCAGGCCCTGCCCGCCCATCACCACGCCCATCGCCGCATCGGCGCCGCCGCCGGCCTTGCCGACCAGCGCCGCCAGGATCAGCGCCGCCAGCGGCAACAGCGCATCCTGCTTCTGCTGCCCCAGCATGCGCGCGATGTGGCGCTGCTGCACGTGGCCGATCTCGTGCGACAGCACCGAGGCCAGCTCGGACTCGTTCTGCGCCGCGATCAGGAGCTGCGAATGCACGCCGATGAAGCCGCCGGGCAGCGCGAAGGCGTTGATCATCGGATCGCGCACGGCGAAGAAGAAGAAATCGGCATTCGTCTCGCCGCGCGCGCCGGGCGCGAAGGAGACCAGGTTCTCGCCGAAATTGTTCAGGTACTCGACGATGGCATCGTCATCGAGGTAGTCGCGGTCGCGCCGGATGTCGTTCATGATCTCCTCGCCAAGCTTGCGCTCGATGACGGGAGACAGGTCGGCGCGCGCGGCATCGCCGAGCGTCGGCAGGGTGGCGTCCGGGGTGCGCAGGACGGGCGTGGCCGGCACGGTCGGCGCCGCCAGCGCGAGGGTGGCAGTGGCGCCCAGACAGATGGCGCTCACGAGCGAGCGCCAGCGCAGGCGGCGCGAGGTGGTCATTCCTGATGGTGAAAGCTGCAACATCGCTGGATTCGGGGTCGATTTCACGGTGCTATCATACCTTCTTCCGGCCCATTGTCACCGCTGGACCATATTCCGCTTAACGTTCTCTTAATATTCGATTACAACAATATGTCCACCCAGGATTCGCCACTGACCCACTTCGACGCCACCGGCCAGGCCCATATGGTCGACGTCGGCGCCAAGCAGGAAACCCATCGCATCGCCGTGGCCGCCGGTACCATCCGCATGAAGCCGGAGACCCTGGAGCTGATCCGCTCCGGCTCTGCGAAAAAGGGCGACGTGCTGGGGATCGCGCGCATCGCGGCGATCATGGGGGCGAAGCGGACCAGCGACCTGGTGCCCTTGTGCCATCCGCTGGCCATCACGCGGGTGGCGGTGGATTTCGAAGTCGACGCTGCTGCGAATGCCGTTCACTGCCGCGCCCAGGTCGAAACCGTCGGCAAGACCGGGGTCGAGATGGAGGCGCTGACCGCCGTGCAGGTCGGGTTGCTGACCATTTATGACATGTGCAAGGCGGCGGATCGCGGCATGGTGATGACCAATGTGCGGGTGCTGGAAAAGCACGGCGGCAAATCCGGCGACTGGACCGCGGCGGTGTAAGCCCCTACTTCGGCGAAAACGCCATGCACCAGCCATCCGGGCTGACCGGCCCGGCGACGATATTGCAGGTCCCGAGGGCCTGCCCGGCCGCCGGCGGAACGAAGGCCGTGCAGTTCGCGCAGTGCTTGCCCTCGTTCGGGCGGTCCTGGTAGTGAAAGTCCTCTTTGCGCGCCGTACCTGCGCGCGCCGCAGTACTCCCGCCGGCCAGCGGCAGCAGCAGCAATACCGGCAGCGCGGACGCCATCGTCCCCAGCACGCGGCGGCGTGCCAATTGATACTCATCCATGATCGACTCCTCTCGAGGAAAGCGGGGGCTCAGAACAAGGGTTAGAACATGAACCATCCCAGCAGATAGACGGTGTCGTTGTCGGAAGCCTTGCGGCCGAAGCCGTCGTAGTTCGTCCTGGCGCCGTTGAACTTGTCGTAGTGCGTAAACTGGAGCATCAGGCGGATGTCCCGGCGCGGCAGGTAATTGAATTCCAGGATGGTGCCTGAACTGTTGGGACTGCCGTTGCCGCTGCCGGTGATCGCCTCACCCGTGTTGTAGAGGCCGTTATCGGCCGTGCCGTGGATATTGAAGCGGCCCAGGTTGATGCCGTATTTCTTGTCGTAGTAATAGCTCGCCTTGGCCCGGAACGAGTCCAGCCTGTCGCTGTGGTTGCTGGCCGGCGCATTGGGATTCCAGGTCTGCCATTCGCGCGTGTAGTCGAACTGCGCCGAGATCCGGTGCCGGTCCGTGATGTACTGGTATTGCGCATCGACGCCGATGTCGCGGAAGTGATCGGTCGGCCCCGTCAGCAGCTGGTTATCGGGGAAGACCTTGGCGACCAGGCCATAGGTGCCGATCATCGCCGACTGCTTGCCGCCCTCCCATTCGTGCTGCAGCGCCAGCCGCCAGTAGGGGTTGTAGCCGTCCAGGGCTGCCGCGCTGGCCTTGTCGATGCCCAGCCTCAGCGGCGAGAACAAATGGTTGCTGGTGCGGTAGGCCGTGACTTCCGCATACAGCGTGTTCCGCCACAGGGCATAGACGCCGCCGCCGGCCACTTGCTGCCCCAGGTTTTCGATCAAGGGCGCGGCCGCGGGCACGTTCGCCGTCGGCGACGAAGCGTACGGAAAGCCCCAGGTGCTGGTCGTGTTGTAGACGTCCTGCACCTGCGGGTTGTTGTGCAGGGTGAAGCCGTAGAGCAGGTCGTCCTTGCCCAGGCTGAGGTGGTTCGCGTAGCGCAGGTCGACGTTGTCGATGCTGGCACGGTGTTCGACACCGTCGTAGGTCGCCTGCGAAAAGATGCCGACATGGTCGCTGAGCTTGCCGTTAAAGAAGAGGCTCACCTGCTGCAGCACGACGTCGCGGTCCATTGGAAAGTTCTGCCTGAAGCCGGCGTCGGCCTTGCTCGTGCTCGAATATCCCACCTGGAGCATGCCGGCCACCGGCAGGGTCAGCTTCTTGCCCAGCGTGTAGCCGTTCAGCTTGAACTGCCTGCCGGTAGGCGTGAGTTCGGGCCAGCTGAAGTGGCAGGTAAAGCAGTCCAGCCCGGTCTGGCGCGCGAAACTGGGAACCGCCTGGGCCGGCATCGCGCTGCATGCCAGCAGCGCGCCGGCAAGTACCGCACGCCACGGAATCTTGATGGAAGTTGTCATGACGATGCCCTCGCTGGGATTGACTCGAACCCCGCGCCTGTCATGTGCAGGCGCAGGAGGTGTCGGTTAATCCCGCCCGCGGGCAGCGGGGTTCATCCCGTCGATGCTTGACTTGTGTGGGGAATTGGCAGGTATGATGTGCACACACCGGAGGAGTGGATGCGCAAAGACCCTCTTTACCGCAAGGCCGGCATGAGCGTCAAAGACGCCATCGGCATTGCCCTCGCCGCCGCCGGCCTGGTGCTGTCGGCCCTGGGCCGGTCCGTGCTTGGCCAACCCGCCCTGCTGTACGGTGGGACGCTGCTCATCATCGGCCTCCTCATCGTCTACCTCGCCAAGCGGCAGCGGCCAATCGACGAGAATCTGGAGGACCTCAATTTTTCGGGCGACGGCGACTATCTGTCCGGCTCGCACGGCCCCGATCTCCCCGACGACTAATTCCCCATCATCCTTTCCACATGTTAAATTGCTTCTTTTCACAGAAGCACGAGGACAGGATGAAAGTACGTTTGCTTGCGCTGGCAGCCGCCGTTGCCGCGACCTTCGCCACGACCGCCGTCACCATGGCGCCCGCCGCCGTGGCCGCGCCGCGCGGTTTCACGGTCGAGGACCTGGTGACGATGGAGCGCGTCGGCACGCCGGCGGTGTCGCCCGACGGCAGCCGCGTCGTCTACACGGTACGCAGCACCGACATGGCGAAGAACAAGGGCCATACCGATCTGTACTTGGTCGACCTGCGCGCCGCGAACGCGAAGCCGCAGCGCCTGACCTCGGATGCCGCCAGCAGCACCGATCCGGAATGGTCGGCTCTAGGGGATGCGATCTATTTCCTGTCCGCCCGTTCGGGCTCGTCCCAGGTCTGGCGCATCTCGCTGGCGGGCGGCGATCCGGTCAAGGTGACCGACATGCCGGTCGACGTCGACGCCTACCGCGTCTCGCCGACGGGCGACCGCATCGCGCTCAGCATGTCGGTGTTCCGCGACTGCCCGGACCTGGCCTGCACCAAGGCCAAGGCCGACGCCAAGGAAAAGGACAAGGCCACCGGCATGGTCTACGACCGCCTGTTCGTGCGCCACTGGGATACCTGGGCCGACGGCCGCAACGCCGTGCTCTACTCGGCGCCGCTGGACGCCGGCGGCCGCGTGAACGGCGCACCTAGCAGCCTGTCCGGCTCGCTGGACGGCGACGTGCCCTCGAAGCCCTTCGGCGACCGCGAGGAATTCCATTTCAGCCCGGACGGCAAGACCGTCGTGTTCTCGGTGCGCATCGCCGGCAAGACCGAAGCCTGGTCGACCAACTTCGACCTGTATTCGGTGCCGGCCGGAGGCGGCACGCCGAAAAACCTGACCGCGGATAACAAGGCCTGGGATACCAAGGGCGTGTTCTCGCCGGACGGCCGCACCCTCGCCTACCTGTCGATGACGCGTCCGGGCTTCGAAGCCGACCGCTACCACATCGTCCTGCTCGACCTGGCCAGCGGCAAGAAGCGCAACATCGCCGAGAGCTGGGACCGTTCGCCGGGCAGCATCCAGTGGGCGCGCGACGGCAAGGCCCTGATCGCCGACGCCGAAGACATCGGCCAGCACAAGCTGTTTTCGATCGACGTCGCCAGCGGCAAGGTCACGCCGCTGACCAGCAAGGGCTCGATCGGCGGCTTCGACGTGCGCGCCGACACCATCGCCTTCACCCAGGCCAGCCTGGCGTCCGGCGCCCAGCTCTACGCCATGAAACTGGGCACCGACAATCCGGTCAAGCTGACCGACCTGAACACCGACAAGCTGGGCGACGTGCGCTGGGGCGAGTACGAGCAGTTCTCGTTCAAGGGCGCGAACGGCGACACCGTCCATGGCTACGTCATGAAGCCGTGGAACTATGAGCCGGGCAAGAAATACCCGATCGCCTTCCTGGTGCACGGCGGCCCGCAGGGCAGCTTCGGCAATGGCTGGAGCTACCGCTGGAATCCCCAGGTCTATGCCGGCGCCGGCTACGCGTCGGTGTTCATCGACTTCCACGGTTCGACCGGCTACGGCCAGAAGTTCACCGACGCCATCAGCGGCGACTGGGGCGGCAAGCCGCTCGAGGACCTGAAGAAGGGCCTGGCGGCAGCCGTGGCGAAATATCCGTGGCTGGACCGCTCGAAAGCCTGCGCGCTGGGCGCCTCCTACGGCGGCTACATGATGAACTGGATCGAAGGAAACTGGTCGGACGGCTTCAAGTGCATCGTCAACCACGACGGCGTGTTCGACACCCGCGGCATGGCCTACTCGACCGAAGAGCAGTGGTTCACCGACTGGGAAAACGGCGGTCCCTACTTCTCGGTGCCGGAAAAGCACGAGCGCTTCAACCCGGTCCTGCACGTGAACAAGTGGAAGACCCCGATGCTGGTGGTGCAAGGCGACAAGGACTTCCGCATCCCGACCGCCCAGGGCCTGTCGACCTTCACGGCCCTGCAGCGCCGCGGCATCGAAAGCAAGCTGCTGGTGTTTCCGGACGAAAACCACTGGGTGCTGAAGCCGGCCAACTCGGTGCTGTGGCACCACACGGTCATCAACTGGCTGGACCAGCACATCAAACCCTGAGCCCGCAGTCGGTCTTTCACCACATGCCCGCCTTCGCGCGGGCATTTTTTTTCGTTTGCCATGCGAAAGGAATGACAAAGTGATATCATGTCAACTTACCGGCGCTACTGAATGTTTCTTGCGGCCGTCGGATATGCGAGCCAGAACCACGGAAAACGGACGATGAGCAGTATGCAGACAGAGCGCGAACTCAAACCCCAGGAGTTCGGATTCGCGGCCTTGAACCTCCAGGTCGGCGTCCGGCTTCAATTCATCACCTACCGCCGCATCAAGCCGATGCAATATTTCTCCACGCTCATCGGCTGGATGATGGACGAGTACCTGATCGTCAAGATCCCGCAGGAGAACGGCGTCCCGGTCGGGCTGGTGGAAGGCGAGCGGATCACCATCCGCGTGTTCTCGGGCGTGAACGTGTGCTCCTTCGCCTGTACGGTCGCGCGCGTCTTCGACCGCCCCCTGCTCTACGTCCACCTGTCCTTCCCCGACACGATCCAGGGCACCAGCCTGCGCACGGCGATGCGGGTCAAGGTCGACATTCCGGCCCAGGTGCTGCCTGCGCATCCGGATGCGGCCCCGGTCGGCTGCACGCTCACCAATGTCAGCGTCAACGGCGCACGCATCGAGTCGAACTGCAGCCTGCCGGAAGACGGCGGCGAGATCGAACTGGAATTCGGCCTGACCTCGCCGATGGATGAGAAGGAAGTGCGGGTAAGGACACGCGCGGCGGTGCGCAACGTCAACGCGCTGCGCCGCGATTCGGACGCAACGGAGATCTTCGCCTACGGCGTGGAATTCCTGAAGCTGGATCCGATGCACTTCACCATGCTGCAGAACCTGACCTATGAGGTGCTGCTGGCGGACCGGCAGAAGATCGTCTAGAAGTAGCCGGCCACCCACAAGCGTGGCCAATGCGTCTTCGGGTTGACCGCCAGCTCGGCCGGCGTCAGTGGCTCGTGAAGCGCATGGCCGACGACGCCTGGCGCGACCGCAACGGCCAGGCCTGCCGCTGCCGCAAGGGCCAGGCCGGCAATCAGCCAACGCAAGGTCCCGGCGCTGCCCGGAGCGGTAGCGTTCGACAAGGACCTGACCCAGCCGGCAGCCCAGCCGAGGTAGAGGACGATTGCCATCTGGCTCCCCGGCATCACGACCACGCCGGAGAACAACCCGTCCACCAGGATGGCGGCGCCGGTCGCCAGCAGGACGGCCAGGATCTGCTGCCCGTCCTGATCGGATGCGGCGATACGGGCGCCACTACGGACGAGGCCGCGCATTCCGAGCCCGATCGCTCCCAGCAGGCACAACAGTGCCGGCAATCCCCATTCGGCGCCGATCTGCAGCACGAAGTTGTGCGGATGGGCGCCCCAGCCCAGCGACGCACCATAGTGCGCGAAATGCTGGGGGCCTACGCCGAGCATGGGATGAGCGGCAATCAAGTCGAAGGACAACAGCCACAACAGGCTACGACGCGAGGTCGGATCGGCAGCCGTGCGCTGCAGGACGTTCGAGGCTGCATCGAAAGGACGTAATCCCGCCAGCATCGGCAGCAGGATAAAGCCCAGCACGTAGACGATGCCACCCGCCAGCGCAGCCAGCGCCATCGCCTTCAGGAAGCTGCGGGCATGGGCGCGGCGTACCACGAGCGCCATCACGCAGCCGGCGCTCAGCGCCAGGATGCTGGCCCGTGCTTCGCTGACGAACAGCAACGCCCACCAGAATGCGGCCAGCGCAAACCATGCCCAGCGCAACACGCTTCGCTTGGGCGCCTGCAGATGGAGCAGCACGACCAGCGGCAGCAGGACGGTCTGCACATGGTTGAAAAAGCGGATATTGCTGAAACCGACACCGAGTTCCTGCATGTCGAGCTGGTGACCGGCAGAAAGCGACGCGGCATACAGCAGCACCACACGCAGGGAATACAAGGCGCCGGCGGCACCCGCGCACTGCAGGACGGCCAGCAGCCCGCTGCCGCCTGCTCGGCCCAGGCCAGCCGCGAGCGAGGCCGCGGCCAGCAGCAGGAGCAGCAGCATCGACCATTCGTAGATGGCATGCGTTGGCGACCAGGCGTTCAGGGTCGAGACGGCGCCGATGGCAAAGAAGGCGCCCAGGCACAGGCGGGCAACCGGGTTCATCCCGGCGATGGTGTCCGCGGCATCGCGCCGCGTGACGATGAAGGCGGCCAGCAGCGCCAGCAGTCCCAGTTCGACGCAACGCTGGTCGTCATGTCCCGACGACCACAGGAAACCGGCGGCCATGGCGGCGATGACGAGCAGGGCCTGGATGGTGCCGTTCGGCTTCATTACGGCCATGGAAAAACCGACGGCGGGGCGTGCTGAAAGGGACATGGTAGTTCTGGCCTTGGACAGTGTCGCAGTGGGAACGGGAGCTGGAAAAGAAAAAGCCGCCCGGAGGCGGCTTCTTCATGTCAGGCGGGATTAGGTACCCGAAGCGGCCGGTTCGACGGAGTTCTTCTCGAACGCAGCTTTCACTGCAGTGTTGGTGCTATTCGAAGCGATCTTCCAGGTGACGGCGCTGGTACCCAGGGTCGGAGTGAAGATGACGGTGGTGTCGGCGGTGCCCTTGCCGATGTCGTTCAGGGTAGCGGTGACGACGCCCAGACCGGTAACGGTCATGCTCTTGACTTCCTTGGTCGGGGTGAATGCCTGGAATGCGGCGGCGTTGTCGGTGGTGTTGCACTTGTCGACCGCGCCGGCTTCCTGCGCGCACATGGCAACTGCAGTCTTGAACGGATCAGCAGCCGACAGGGCGTTAGCAGCCTTGGCCTTGGCGGTGTAATCGCTGTAAGCCGGGATCGCGACGGCTGCCAGGATACCGATGATCGCGACGACGATCATCAGTTCGATCAGGGTAAAGCCGCCTTCGGCTTTCTTCATCATTTTCGGTGCTTTCATGGTATCTCTCCAGTTTTGGTACGGCATTTAAAGGGTGACTGCTTATCCGGGTGCTGCTTGCTTCTGCCCTTTTCTATATGCAACTGCCGTGCCAGGTCGTTTCCATGCGAAATCGTTAGCATGCATACATCAAAACGCCGTGCCAGCACCAATTTTTGTCAGTATTACCCTTTCCGTATGACAATTTTTGTCATGGCCAGCGGCAAAATTTGTCCAGGTGTCGAAAATTGTCGCGTGCCTGCAAAAAAAACGGGGAGCCGAAGCTCCCCGTTTCCATTCCGGCTGAAGAACTGGCGGATTACAGCATGGCCTTCAGCAGGCGAGCCATTTCCGACGGGTTCTTGGTGACCTTGATACCGCAGGCTTCCATGATTTCCAGCTTGGCTTGCGCGGTGTCGGCGCCGCCCGAGATCAGCGCGCCGGCGTGGCCCATGCGCTTGCCCGGGGGAGCGGTAACACCGGCGATGAAGCCGACGACCGGCTTCTTCATGTTGTCCTTGATCCAGTAAGCAGCGTTCGCCTCGTCCGGGCCGCCGATCTCGCCGATCATGATGACGGCGTCGGTATCCGGATCGTCGTTGAACATCTTCATCACGTCGATGTGCTTCAGACCGTTGATCGGGTCGCCGCCGATGCCGACTGCCGACGACTGGCCCAGGCCCAGCGCGGTCAGCTGACCGACCGCTTCATAGGTCAGGGTGCCCGAACGCGAGACGACGCCGATGCGGCCTTTCTTGTGGATGTGACCCGGCATGATGCCGATCTTGATTTCGTCCGGGGTGATCAGACCCGGGCAGTTCGGGCCCAGCAGCAGGGTCTTCGAACCGGCCTTGGCCATGCGATCTTTGACTTCCATCATGTCGCGGACCGGGATGCCTTCGGTGATGCAGATTGCCAGGTCGAGTTCGGCTTCGACGGCTTCCCAGATCGCGGCGGCGGCGCCTGCCGGCGGCACGTAGATCACGGAAACGTTGGCGCCAGTGTTCTGCTTGGCTTCCTTGACGCTTGCGAAGATGGGGATACCCTCGAAGTCCTCACCGGCTTTCTTCGGGTTCACGCCGGCCACGAAGGCTTCACGGCCGTTCGCGTAGTCGCGGCACATGCGGGTGTGGAACTGGCCGGTCTTGCCGGTGATACCTTGGGTGATGACTTTGGTGTCTTTGTTAATCAGAATCGACATGTTATTTCCTTTGCGAATTAGGCTTGGCCAGCAGCGGCGGCAACGACCTGCTTCGCTGCGTCTTCCATGGTGTCGGCCGAGATGATCGGCAGGCCGGAATCGGCCAGCATCTTCTTGCCCAGGTCTTCGTTGGTGCCCTTCATGCGGACCACCAGCGGCACCTTCAGCGAGACGGCTTTCGATGCGGTGATCACGCCTTCGGCGATCACGTCGCAGCGCATGATGCCGCCGAAGATGTTGACCAGGATGGCTTTCAGGCCCGGGTTCTTCAGCATGATCTTGAATGCTTCGGTGACTTTCTCAGCCGTCGCACCGCCGCCCACGTCCAGGAAGTTGGCCGGCTCGCCGCCGAACAGCTTGATGGTGTCCATGGTGGCCATGGCCAGGCCGGCGCCGTTCACCAGGCAGCCGATGTTGCCGTCCAGCGAGATGTAGGCGAGGTCGAACTTCGATGCTTCGACTTCGGCCGGATCTTCTTCATCCAGGTCGCGGTAGGCGACGATTTCCGGGTGGCGGAACAGGGCGTTCGGGTCGAAGTTGAACTTGGCGTCCAGTGCGATGACCTTGCCGTCGCCGGTCACGATCATCGGGTTGATTTCGGCCAGCGAGCAATCGGTTTCCCAGTAGGCTTTGTACAGGCCTTGCAGGTTGGCGCGAGCGGCGGCGATYGAGCCTTCCGGCACGCCGATCTTGCGGGCGACGTCGTCAGCCTGCGCGTCGGTCAGGCCGACCGACGGCTCGATCACGACGTTGTGGATCTTTTCCGGGTTGCTGTGCGCGACTTCTTCGATGTCCATGCCGCCTTCCGACGAGGCCATCAGGACGATCTTCTGGGTGACGCGGTCGGTAACCAGCGAGACGTACAGTTCCTGCTTGATGTCGGCGCCTTCTTCGATCAGCAGGCGGCGGACTTTCTGGCCTTCCGGGCCGGTCTGGTGGGTCACCAGCTGCATGCCCATGATCTGGTTCGCGTATTCACGGACCTGGTCGATCGACTTGGCGACCTTGACGCCGCCGCCCTTGCCGCGGCCGCCAGCATGGATCTGCGCCTTGACTACCCAGACCGGGCCGCCCAGCTCTTCAGCTGCCTTGACGGCTTCGTCCACCGACATGCACGGAATGCCGCGCGGAACGGTCACTCCGAATTTTCGGAGGATCTCTTTGCCCTGATACTCATGGATTTTCATGCTGGCTTCCCTTCTTCTGTTACTGATTTAGAAATGCGGTTGAATAAATAGAGGCTACAAAAACCGGAATACTACCCCGACACCACCTTCAAGGCCCAGCGCGGGTAGTACTTGGCGACGGCGGGACCGTCGGTGCGCAGCGCATGACAGCGGTCGAGTTCATAAGGACGCTCGGCCGATTGCGCGGCTTCGCGGTTTTCCATGGCGTCGTCGGCAAAGGCCTGGATTGCCGCAGTGGGCAGGACCTGTGCCAGTTCGGTCAAATGGGTGCATCCGAGGACGCCGGACAGGCGGTCTTTCAGGTGCAGCCGGAAATGTTTCAGCAGCGACAAGCCAATCAATTTCTTGTAGGCGGGAGCGATGGTGTCGCAATAACCGGGATAGGGTACGGCATCTGACGAAGCTTCGGCGTCCGTGATGACCATCTCGTGGTCGATGGTCACGCGCAGCCTCAGATCGTGCACAGGCACGCCTCCCGGGCGGGGGCCGGAAGGCAGGTCGATATCGTGGGTCTTGATGTCGCGGATGCAGGCGTCGAGGTCCCACAGCCCATCGTCGCGCGCGAACGCTTCAACGGTGATGGCGCGCGTGTGCCTTAGCTTACGCGGTGCGGGGGATGACAGGGGCATAAACACCAATGCCGGAATGCGGCGAAAAAAGTATGCAGCCGTTGTGCCTGATGCACGTTGCCGCAGCTTCTACGGCAACAACCGCTCTTGCGGCGCTGCTTAAACCATGAAAGTTTAGCACAGGGCGCCAGCGGATGCACCCGGCTGCCATTTTGACAGGCAGTTTGACAACACAGAAGTGCAAGCGCACAGCGTCAATCCGCCGTTGAGGAGGTGCCGCGGGCGGCACGTCGGCGGGTGGCGCTGTGCGCTTGCGCCTCAGCGTTGAGGCGTCGGGCCAAACCGAGGGTCACGATTCCTCGTCGTCCTCGTCTCGTCCCTGCATTGCGCTGCGGATCGCGCTCTGCGAAAAACCACGCGCCATGAGGAAGCGCATCTGTTTACTACGATCTTCGGCATCCTGCGGCACCCGGTTGAACTTGCGGCGCCACACTTCGCGGGCGCGGGCAATTTCGGTTTCCTTCAAGCCGGACTTGAGCTCGTCGAGTTCTTCGCCCTTCACGCCGTGCTGCTGGAGTTCCGCCAGCACGCGGCTGTTGCCGTAGCGGCCGGCACGGCGGTGCACCAGAGACTCGGCGAACCTTTCCTGCGACAGCCAGTTGTTCTTTTCGAGGAAATCGAGGAGGGCTTCGACGTCGTCCCCCTCCTCGGCATAGCGAGACAGCTTGCGCCCCAGCTCGATCCGGCTGTGCTCGCGCGTCGACAGATACTTCAACGCACGAGCCTTGAGACTCAGGACCTGTTTCACTGAGACGCTATCGAAGATTACTCTTCGCCGACAGCGGTCAGCTCGGCCGCACCGGCGCCGTCACCGGCAGCGACCGGCGCCAGTTCGCGCACGCCCAGGGCGGCGCGGACCTTGTTTTCGATCTCGCGGGCCAGGGCCGGGCGCTCGCGCAGGTAGATACGCGCATTGTCTTTACCTTGACCGATGCGTTCGCCACCGTAGCTGTACCAGGAGCCCGACTTCTCGACGATCTTGTTATCCACGCCCAAGTCGATGATCTCGCCTTCGCGGGAAGTGCCTTCGCCATACAGGATGTCGAAGTGGGCTTCCTTGAACGGAGGAGCGATCTTGTTCTTGACGACCTTGACCTTGGTTTCGTTACCGATCACCTCGTCGCCGGCCTTGATCGAACCGGTACGGCGGATGTCCAGACGCACGGAGGCGTAGAACTTCAACGCGTTACCGCCGGTCGTGGTTTCCGGGCTGCCGAACATGACGCCGATCTTCATACGGATCTGGTTAATGAAGATCACCAGGGTGTTCGTACGGTTGATCGACGCGGTCAGCTTGCGCAGCGCCTGCGACATTAGACGGGCTTGCAGGCCCGGCAGCGAATCACCCATGTCGCCTTCGATCTCGGCGCGCGGGGTCAGTGCCGCCACCGAGTCGATGACCACCATGTCGACGCTGCCCGAACGCACCAGCGCATCGGTGATTTCAAGCGCCTGCTCGCCGGTGTCCGGCTGCGAGATCAGCAGTTCGTCCAGCTTGATGCCCAGCTTCTGCGCATAGGTGACGTCCAGCGCGTGCTCGGCGTCGATGAAGGCGCAGGTGCCGCCCATTTTCTGCATCTGGGCAATGGTTTGCAGGGTCAGCGTGGTTTTACCCGACGACTCCGGACCGTAGATCTCGACGATACGGCCGCGCGGCAGGCCACCGACGCCCAGTGCGATGTCCAGGCCCAGCGAGCCGGTGGACACGGTTTGTACTTCCTCGACCGGCGCATTGGTGTCCATGCGCATGACCGAGCCCTTGCCGAATTGCTTTTCGATCTGCGCGAGGGCTGCTGCCAGCGCCTTGCCCTTCTCTGCTGCGTTTACTGCGGATTTTTTATCGTCCATGATTTACTTTCAGTCCTAGAGTGAACCAAGATAGGGACCGCTCGCGCGATATCAATAGGAAGTACTGTATAAAATCCCAGTGGTTTTGGCAAGCGATATTTACCGCCATTTGATCAATTCGACATGTTGCGAGATATCAAACACAATATGCGGGTAAGCTAGGCTCAAACGACAAAACCAGGGGGAGATCATGCGTATTTTACTAGCGGAGGATGATAGCGTACTTGCCGATGGCCTGACGCGCTCCCTGCGCCAGTCCGGCTACGCGATCGACTGCGTGAAGAACGGCCAGGATGCCGACACCGCACTGTCGACCCAGGAATTCGACCTGCTGATCCTCGATCTCGGCCTGCCGAAGCTGTCCGGGCTCGACGTGCTGCGACGCCTGCGCGCGCGCGGTTCGCTGCTGCCGGTGCTGATCCTCACCGCCGCCGACTCGATCGAGCAGCGCGTGGGTGGCCTCGACGCCGGCGCCGACGACTACATGGCCAAGCCCTTCGCCCTCTCCGAGCTGGAGGCGCGGGTGCGCGCCCTGACCCGGCGCGGCCAGGGCGGCGGCTCGACCGTGATCCGCCACGGCCCGCTGGTGTACGACCAGGTCGGGCGCAGCGCCTACATCGACGACCAGATGCTGGACCTGTCGGCGCGCGAGCTGGGCCTGCTCGAGATCCTGCTGGCGCGCACCGGCCGCCTGGTGTCCAAGGAACAGCTGGTCGACCACCTGTGCGAATGGGGCGAGGAAGTGTCGAACAACGCCATCGAAGTCTACGTGCACCGCCTGCGCAAGAAGATCGAGACCGGCGGCATCCGCATCGCCACCGTGCGCGGCCTGGGCTACTGCCTGGAGCGCTATTCCGACAGCGCACGCAAGGCGCAGGCCGCCGGCAGCGGCAAGTAAGGCGGCGGGCAAGGCCGGCACATGAGGTCCCTCAAGCGGCGCGGCGCCGGCATCATCGCGCCCGAATCCGGCCCCGGTTCGACCTTCGATCCCGTGTATGTTCCTCCGCGGCCCGAGCCCGAGGAGAGCATGCAGCATTCGCTGTTCGGCGAGATCCTCGACTGGATGCTGGCCCCGCTGCTGTTGCTGTGGCCGATGAGCATCGCCATCACCTACCTGGTCGCGAAATCGATCGCCAACCAGCCCTTCGACCATGCGCTCGAAGACAGCGTCACCGTGCTGGCCCAGCAGGTCAAGGAAGTAAACGGCAAGGTGGTGGCGCTCCTGCCCGGCAGCGCGCGCGACTTCCTGCGTGCCGACGACGTCGACAGCGTCTACTTCCAGATCACGGGACCGCGCAACGAAGCCGTCGACGGCGACCGCGAATTGCCGCTGCCGCCGCTGGATGACGCCGAACGCAGCGGCCGCGTTCACTTCCGCAACGAGAGCCTGCACGGCACCCCGGTGCGGGTCGCCTATGCCTGGGTCAACCTGCAGCCCCTGCCCGACCCGGGAACGGGCGTCAGCGGCGAACCGCGCCTGGCCCTGGTGCAGGTGGCGGAAACCCTGGAAAAGCGCGCCCAGCTCGCCAACGAGATCATCAAGGGCGTGATCCTGCCGCAGTTCATCATCCTGCCGGTGATCCTGGCCCTGGTCTGGTTCGCGCTGTCGCGCGGCCTGTCGCCGCTGGCCCAGCTGCAGGAACGGATTCGCGCGCGGCCACCGGACGACCTGTCGCCGATCGATTCGCGCCAGGTGCCGGAAGAGATCTCGCCGCTGGTGGGTTCGCTGAACGACATGCTGGCGCGCCTGGCGCACACCATCGACGCCCAGAAGCGCTTCATCGCCGACGCCGCGCACCAGATGAAGACCCCGCTGGCCGGCATGCGCATGCAGTCGGAACTCGCCCTGCGCCAGATCGATCCGGACGAGATCCACCGCTCACTGGAGCAGCTGGCCAAGAGTTCGGAATCGGCGACGCGCCTGGTCAATCAATTATTGGCGCTGGCGCGCGCGGAAAACCAGCCGCATGCCGGCCTGGCGCTGGAGCCGCTCGACCTCGCGCTTCTGGCGCGCAGCGTGGTGCTGGACTGGGTGCCGGCCTCCTTCGCCCACGAGATCGACCTCGGCTACGAAGACCCGGACGGACCGCTGGAGATCCTGGGGGACGGCATGATGCTGCGCGAGCTGCTGTCGAACCTGATCGACAATGCGCTGCGCTATACCCCGCCGGGCGGCAGCGTCACCGTCCGCGTGCGCAGCGACGGCGGCCTGGCCCTGCTGGAAGTCGAGGACACCGGCCCGGGCATCGCACCGGGCGAGCGTCCGCGCGTGTTCGAGCGCTTCTACCGCATCCTCGGCAACAGTGCGTCCGGCTCCGGCCTGGGCCTGGCAATCGTGCGCGAGATCGCGCAGCAGCACGGCGCCGAGATCGAGATCTTCTACAACCCGCGCAGCACCAGCAAGAAATACCCGGGCAGCCTGTTCCGGCTAACCTTCCCGCCACCACCCGCCCCACCCGATCCCGATGCAGACTGACAGCGTTCTTCCTCCTTCCCCGCCGCCGCGCGAGCGCATCCTCGCCGCGCGCGCCATGCACTGGTCGCGTGCGCGCAGGCTGATCCTGGTCCTGCTGGGGATCTGGCTGGCGACCGGCTTCGGCACCGTGTTCTTCGCGCGCGACCTGGCTCACATGTCGGTGTTCGGCTGGCCGCTGTCCTTCTACCTGGCGGCCCAGGGCGCGACGCTGATCTACCTGGCCATCATCGGCGTCTACGCCTGGCGCATGCGGATCCTCGACCGCGAGTTCGCACGCATGCTCAGGGACGGCGCGTGAGCATGGGCGGCAAAAACAAGCATCGCAGCTACTTCCAGCGCCTGGCGCGCTACTACCTGTGGTTCACGGCCTGCCTCGGCCTGTTCCTGGCGGCGCTGGCGATCCTCGAAAACGAAGGCATGCCGCGCCAGTGGATCGGCTACCTGTACATGTTCGCCACCATCGTGCTGTACGCGATCATCGGCGTGGTGGCGCGCACCTCGAACGTCTCCGAATACTACGTGGCCGGACGGCGGGTGCCGGCCCTGTTCAACGGCATGGCGACCGCCGCCGACTGGATCTCGGCGGCCAGCTTCATCAGCCTGGCCGGCACGCTCTACCTGCACGGCTTCGACGCCCTCGCCTACGTGATGGGCTGGACCGGCGGCTACTGCCTTGTGGCGCTGCTGATCGCGCCCTACCTGCGCAAGTTCGCGCAATACACGGTGCCGGACTTCCTGGCCGCGCGCTACGGCGGCAGCAGCAGGCACGGCAAGCTGGTGCGGGCGCTGGCGGTAGCCGCCACCATCGTGGTCTCCTTCATCTACGTGGTGGCGCAGATCTACGCCGTCGGCCTGATCGCCTCGCGCTTCACCGGCGTCGACTTCTCGGTCGGGATCTTCCTCGGGCTGGCGTCCATTCTCGTTTGCTCGTTCCTCGGCGGGATGCGGGCCATCACCTGGACCCAGGTCGCGCAGTACATCATCATCCTGGTCGCCTTCCTGATCCCGACCATGTGGTTGTCGATGAAATTCGCCGGCAACCCGGTGCCGCAGGTCGCCTACGGCTCGGTGCTGACCAAGCTGGCCAAGCGCGAGGCCCAGCTGGCGGTCGACCCGCGCGAGCAGGAAGTGCGGGCCGCCTTCAAGGCCAAGGCCGACGAATACGGCGCCAGGCTGGCGGCCCTGCCGCAATCGTGGGAAGCGGGCCGGGTCGAAGTCCAGCGCCGGCTCGACGCCGCGCGCGGCCGCAACGCCTCGCTGGGCGAAGTCCGCAACGCCGAGCGCGAACTGATCGCCTACCCGCGCACCGCCGACGAAGCCGCCCACGTATGGGCCGAGCAGCGCGCCGCCAACCTCGCGCGCGCCCAGCCGCCCGAACCGCATGCGGAGCCCTTCCCCGGCAAGACCCGCGAAGAATCCGACCAGCGCCGCAACAACTTCCTGGCGCTGGTGTTCTGCCTGATGTTCGGCACCGCGGCCCTGCCCCACATCCTGATGCGCGCCTACACCACGCCCTCGGTGCACGAGACCCGGGTATCGGTGTTCTGGACCCTGTTCTTCATCCTGCTGATCTACCTGACGATGCCGGCGCTGGCGGTGCTGGCCAAGTTCGACATCTACACCTCCCTGGTCGGCAGCAGTTACGACACGCTGCCGACCTGGGTCTCCTACTGGGCCAACGTCGACAAGACCAATCCCCTGATCAGCATCGCCGACATCAACGGCGACGGTATCGTGCAGCTGGCCGAGATCGCGATCGACGGCGACGTCCTGACCCTGGCCACACCGGAGATCGGCGGCCTGCCGTACGTGATCTCGGGCCTGGTCGCGGCGGGCGGCCTGGCGGCGGCCCTCTCCACCGCCGACGGCCTGCTGCTGGCGATCTCGAACGCGCTGTCGCACGACATCTACTTCAAGATGGTCGACCCGGGCGCCTCGACCCAGAAGCGGGTCACGATCTCGAAACTGCTGCTGCTGGCGGTGGCCTTCATCGCCGCCTACGTCGCCTCGCAGAAGCCGGCCGACATCCTGTCGCTGGTCGGCGCGGCCTTCTCGCTGGCCGGCTCGACCCTGTTCCCGGCGCTGGTGGCGGGCGTGTTCTGGAAGCGCGCCAACCACCAGGGCGCGATCGCCGGCATGCTGACGGGATTCCTGGTCTGCGTCTACTACATGCTGCACACCAACCCGATCCTGGGTGGGAACGCGGACAGCACCTGGTTCCACATCGCGCCGATCTCGGCCGGCGTGTTCGGGGTGCCGGCCGGGCTGGCGGTGCTGGCCGTGGTCAGCCTGCTGACGCCGCCGCCGCCGCGCGAGAGCACCGGGCTGGTCGAGTACATCCGGGCGCCGGAGGAAGCGTGACAGCCGGCAGACTGCCGAAGTCTTGCTGCTACCCTGCGGTGGCCGCGGCTTCGCCATCGCCGGCGGCAACGAGCCGCAGGCACCAGATGGTGTGGCCGGCCGAATGACTTTTACAAATCCAGCCCCGGGGAGCGTCCGAGCATAAAAAAGGCGTCCCTCGGGACGCCCTTTGCGTGTCGGCCGGCTTGGCGCCGCCACGCTTACATGATGAAGTTCCAGTCGAGCGGCGCAAGCTGCTGGCCGACCATTTCAGCCGAGTGGATCATGCCCTCCGCGATCTTGTCCAGCGTGGCGCCGTTGTGCATGACACCCGACCAATAGGCCAGGCCTCCGGCATCGGCAGCACGGTTGAACAGGCCCGCGTACAACAGCGCAACGTCGTGCTCGGCATTGCCGTTGAAGCCGTCATGGCTGCTCATGCCCTCGGCGGACCCGATGATGCCGACCGCGATCGCGCCCAGGCTCGTCCCCTTGTCGTACAGCTTGGCCCAATACTCGATGCCATACACGTCGGCCTGACGTCCCAGCGCCGTGCCGTACACCGCCGCCAGCGTCGACAGATTGGCGCCGTGATCGACATGGACGGACGTATCGCTGAATTGGAGCTGTTCCGCATTCACCACCATCACTTTCGTGTCCGGCGCGGCTTTGCTGCTCACCATCAGATAGCCATTGTGGACCTCGACGTCGAAGTCGGCGCGGGCACCATTGAAGACTGCGGTGTCGTTGCCGGTGCCGCCGTGCAGTACCGTCGTGGCCTGCGCCGCCGAAGCCACCGGCACTGCGCCGAAACTCAGGGTATCGTCGCCGCCGCCGGCGAATACCTGCGCGCCGCCGGCCGTCGTCACCGTGAAGTGCTGGCTGGCCGCATCGCCGCTCAGCATCTTCGCTCCGTCCTGTGCGATCACGTTCGCGCTGCCGACGACCGCAGCGAAGTCCACCTTCTGCAAGGCGATCGTGCTGCCCTGCGCCAGGCCCGCGGACTGGATCACCAGCGCGGTGTGCTGCTGCGCGTCGCTGCTGCCGCTCAGCGTCAGCATGCCGCCCGGCGCGACGTTGCTGACCGGTGCGATGGTCTGGACCAGCAGCGCGTCGCTGGCAGGCAACTTTGCCAGGAAGCTGGTGGCGTTACCGGTCAGGTGGACCTGGTCGCTCGCGCTGTTGGCCACGGTCGCCGCCTGGATGGCCGCGTTCAGCGAGCCGGGCGCGGTGCCGACCGCCGCGTTGGCGCCGCCGATGGCGGTCAGGCCGTAGCCCTCGGCCAGTTGGGCTAGCAGCAGGCTGCCGCTGGCGCCGGTCGCGAGCGGGATATCGGCGGTAATGGCCTGGCCGCTGGTATCGACCCGCCCGGCGGTCACGATCGGAACGTCGATCTGGCTGCCGACTCCCCCGCCCGGCAGCACCGTCGCCGTGGTCGTCACCAATACCCCGTCCATCTGCACCGGGCCTGGACGAAGGGTCAGTGCAAAGCTGGCGCTGGCGGCGGACATATTGCCGGCCGCGTCGGCCTGGGTCGCGCTGATCGAATGCGCGCCAAGCTGCAGTCCTCGCACCTCCAGGCTCCAATGGCCTTGCGCGTCGGCCTTGGTCGTGCCGACCGCCGTCTGACCGTCGTACACGGTAACCTGGGCATTCGCCAGTGCGCTGCCTTCCATCACCGGAATGGCGTAGGTAATGCCGTCGCCGATGCGGCCGGTGTCGGACGCCGCCTGCAGCTGGGGCACGCCGGGCGCCGCCGGTGCCACGGTATCGATCGTCAACGAAAGGGCCGGGCTGGCTGCCGAGACGTTGCCGGCAACGTCGACCTGCACGACGCTCAGCGCATGCGCGCCGTCTGCGAGTGCGGATGCGGTGATGCTCCAGCTACCATCGGCGCCGGCCTGCGTGGTGCCCAGCACGGTGTGGCCGTCGGTGTCATACAGCGTCACCTGGGCCAGCGCCTCGGCGCTGCCCTTGAGGGTCGGCGTGGTGACCCTGGTGATGCTGTCGCCGGCAACACCGCTGTCGCTGGCAGCCAGCAGCACCGGCGCCACCGGCGCCGCAGCGGCGGTGTCGATCCTTACGGTCAGTGCGGCGCCAGGGGCGGAGATATTGCCTGCGGCGTCGCTTTGCACCGCGCGGAGGGTGTGGATTCCATCGGCCAGCGCGGCGCTGGCGATGGTCCAGGCGCCCTGGGCGTCGGCAAGCGCAGTTCCCAGTACGGTACTGCCGTCGCTGTCGTACAGGGTCACCGCGGCATGCGCCTCGGCACTGCCGTGGATGACCGGCGTGGCCACCCTGGTGATGCCGTCGCCGGCCACGCCGCTGTCACTGGCGTGGTCCAGGGCCGGTGCCGCCGGGGCGCTCGGTGCCAGCGTGTCGAAGTGGATCGACGGCACCGTACCGGCGCCGCCCACGTTGCCGGCCTTGTCCGCATAACTGCCTGCGGCCACCACGATGCTGGCCACGCCGTCGTTGGTGCCGGCCGCCGGTGTGAAGATCGCCGTACGGGTCAGGCCGCTGCCGGCGATCGGACCGAGGGTGCCGCCGCTGACGGTGACGTCGGCCAGCGAGAAGCTGGCGCCAGGATCTTCGCTGAAGGTGAAAGTGATGGTCGCGCTCTCGCCGATCTTCAGCTGGGCGGCGTCGCTCGTGATCGCCAGCGTCGGCGCGGTGGTGTCGAGCGTGTACGACTGGCTGGCGACCGCGCCGGCATTACCGGCAGCGTCGACCACGCGTGCCTGCAATTCGTGCGTGCCCATCGCCAGCGTGGCACTTGCCGACCAGTGGCCATCGCCGACGCTCGCGCTGGCGGTAATCCAGTTGGCGCCGCCGTCGACCGAGACCTCGACGCGCTCGCCGACATCCAGCGCGGCGCTCAGCGAGCCGCTGACGGTCTGCGCTGCCACGTTCGTGACGAAGTCGGTCCCGGAGGCGCCGGTATCGTTCGAGAAGGCGATGCCGGAAACCGTGGTGGCCGGCGCATTGGTATCGATCTGCACGGTCAGGCCAGCGGACATCGCGCCGGTATTGCCGGCGGCATCCGTGGCCCGGGCGCTGATGACATGACTGCCCTCGCCCAGCTGGATGCTGGTGATGCTCCAGCTGCCGTTGGTCGCGACCGCGCTGCCCAACACCGTCGTGCCCTCGTACAGGGTCACGGTGGCGCCGGCTTCCGCGCTGCCGCTGAAGGTCGGGGTCGTCACCGACGTGATGTCGTCGTTGTGGGCACTGCCGCTGTCGCTGGCGGCGCCCAGGTCCGGCACCGACGGCGCCGCCGGCGCCCTGGTGTCGAAATGCAGCACCGGCATCTGTCCGGCACCGCCCACGTTGCCAGCCGCGTCGGCATAGCTGCCGGCGGCTACGCCGACGCTGGCCACGCCGCCGTCCGTGTCCGCCGACGGCGTAAAGATGGCCGTGCGCGTCAACCCGCTGCCAGAGATGGCGCCGAGCGTACCGCCGCTGACGGTGACGTCGGCAGCATTGAAGCTCGCGCCCGGATCTTCGCTGAAGGTGAACGTGATGGTGGCGCTCTCGCCGGTCTTCAGCTGCGCCGCGTCGCTGGTAATGGCCAGCGTCGGCGCAGTGGTATCGATTGTCACCGTGGTCGCAATGCTTGCTACGCCGGTATTGCCGGCGGCATCGGTCGCCCTGGCGACGATGTCGTGGCTGCCCTCGGCCAACACGCTGCTGGTGATGCTCCAGCTGCCGCCGGTGGCCACCGCCGAACCGATCTCGGTGGCACCGTCGTACAGTTTGACCGTCGCCCCGCTCTCCGCGGTGCCGCTGAAGGCCGGCGTGGTGTCGTTGGTGCGGCTGATGCTGCCGGCGCCGAATGCCGGGGCGTTCGGTGCCAGCGTGTCGAAGTGGATCGACGGCGTCGTACCGGCGCCGCCCACGTTGCCGGCCTTGTCCGCATAACTGCCTGCGGCCACCGCAATGCTGGCCACGCCGTCGTTGGTGCCGGCCGCCGGTGTGAAGATCGCCGTACGGGTCAGGCCGCTGCCGGCGATCGGACCGAGGGTGCCGCCGCTGACGGTGACGTCGGCCAGCGAGAAGCTGGCGCCAGGATCTTCGCTGAAGGTGAAGGTGATGGTCGCACTCTCGCCGATCTTCAGCTGGGCGGCGTCGCTCGTGATCGCCAGCGTCGGCGCGGTGGTGTCGAGCGTGTACGACTGGCTGGCGACCGCACCGGCGTTGTCAACCGCATTGACCACGCGTGCCTGCAGTTCGTGCGTTCCCGCCACCAGCGTGGCACTTGCCGACCAGTGGCCATCGCCGACGCTCGCGCTGGCGGTAATCCAGTTGGCGCCGCCGTCGACCGACACCTGGACGCGCTCGCCTGCCGCCAGCACGGCGCTCAGCGTGCCGGAAATGGTCTGGGCGGCGACATTGGTGATGCTGTCGCCGCCCGACACACCGCTGTCGGCCGAGATGGCCATGCTGGCCACCGCCGTGGACGGCGCACCCGTGACGATCTGCACCGCCAGCGCGCCGGATGGCGCTCCCGTATTGCCGGCGGCATCGGTTGCCACTGCGGTGATGGCGTGGCTGCCCGCAGCCAGCGGGGTGCTTGTAATGGTCCAGGTGCCGCCTATAGCCACCGCCGAGCCGATCTCGGTGGCGCCGTCGTACAGTTTGACCGTCGCGCCGCTCTCCGCAGTGCCGGTGAAGGTCGGCGTGGTGTTGCCGGTGATGTCATCGCTGTCGGACAGGCCGGTGTCCGACGTCGCCTTCAGGTCCGGCGTCGACGGCGCGGCCGGAGCAGCGGTGTCGATCGTCACGCTCGAGGCATCCGAAGCCACGCTGGTATTGCCGGCAACGTCGCTTGCCTTGACGGTCAGCGAATGCGTGCCGTTCGACAGGATCGAGGACGTGATCGACCAGTGGCCGTTGTTGTCCGCCGTGACGGATCCAAGTTCAGTGGTGCCGTTGCTGTCGTACAGCCTGACCGTGGCACCGGCTTCGGCCGTGCCCTTGACGGTCGGGGTGGCGTCGTTCGTGATGCCGTCGCCGGCGACGCCGCTGTCGCTGCCGGCGTCGAGCGACGGTGCGGCCGGTTTGAGCGGGGCAGCGGTGTCGATGGTGACGGCCAGGGCGGCGGAGAAGCCGCTGGTGTTGTTGGCGGCGTCGGTGGCGGTGACGCTGACCGAATGCGCGCCGTCGACCATCGGATTGGTCGGGGTGATCGACCAGTTCCCGGAACCGTCGGCGGTGGCGGTGCCCAGCAGCGCCGCCTTGTCGGTGTCGTACAGCTTGACCGTGGCGCCGGCCTCGGCCGTGCCGCTGAAGGTCGGCCTGGACAGCTTGGTGATGCCGTCGGTGGCGCTGATGCCGGTGTCGTTGTTGGGCGCGAATACGGGTGCGGGCGGCACGGCGGGCGGCGTGGTGTCGCTGACGAAAGCATGGACGTTGTTGATCGCCATGTCGTCGAACATGAAGAAGGTGAACGGCTGGCCATCGTTCGCCGTGACGTGCACAGCCTTGACATTGGTGAAGCCGCTGAATGTGATCAGCTGGCTGTCGGTGCCATAGTTCCAGGTGCGCGAAGCGATCACAGTGTTGTCGTTGCCGATCGCATCGAATTTCAGCGACTGGTTGCCGGTCCCGTACAGCATCAGCGAGGACAGGTTGAACAGCTGGCCGTCCTTGAACGAGATGTTGGTGTCGCCGCCGAAACCGTACGAGGTGACCATATGGTTGGTCGGCGTAGTCGTGTCCAGCTGCGCCCACTCGGTTCCCGTCACGTGCAGCTGGAAGGTTGGATCCTGCGGAAGCTTGTAATACAGGTCCGTGGTCCAGTTACCGGTGAAATTGCCGGTCGCCTCGAAATCGATGGTGAAGGACGAGGGCAGCGCCAGCGTGTGCTGGAACGCCGACGCCAATACCTGGTTGCCGATGCCGGCAGTCGCGATGCTGCCGCTGCTGACTTCCAGATTCCAGTCGCCGCCCAGCGCGGCGCTGCCGGTCGGATCGTTCGACGCGGCGACGTCGGCGCCGGTGGCGATCGCCAGGTCGTTCACGAAACTGCTGCCGCTGCCGCCGGCGCCGACGTCGCAGCCGTACAGCAGGATGTCGCCATTCGGCGCCAGGCTGCGGCCGATGGCCTGCAGTTCGGCATCGTGCTGCGCCAGGGTCGACTGGTCGAGCGTGAGCGCGCCGAAATTCAGCGCGCCGGCGGCGCCGTGCGACACGATGTGCAGGGCATCGATATTGGTGCGGCCGGCCAGCGCCGACACGATCTGCTGCAGGCCATCGGCGCGCGAATCGAGGATGACGACTTCGCGGCCGGCGCCGGCTTGGCTGGCGATGGTCTGGTAATCGGCAATATTGTCTTCGATGAAGACGATCTCGGTGCGTGCGGCACTGGCGATCGCCAGGTTCGTCGGCGCGGCGCCGCTGTCCTGGGCACCCGGCACTACGGACGAAGAAATAGTGAACGCGCCGAGGTCGGCGTCGTGGCCTGGGATGGTCATGCTTGACTTCCTTTAGTTTTATTTATGCGGACGGTGTGACGGGCTGGGCGGTGATGACGTTGGCGGCGCTGCCGGCGGCAGCGTTCCAGAAAGACATCTGGCCGTATTTGTCGAACAGGTCGGGCGGCAGGATGGTCTTGCGCGCGGTATGGCGCACCTGCGCCTTGAGCGTGTGCAGGCCGGGCAGGCCGAGCTGCTGGTCGAACTCCTCGGCGGCGTATTCGACACGATCGAAATCGTGGGCGAACTGCGGCTCGCCGAGGAAATCGTAGACCAGCGACATGACCTTGGCCGGTGCACGGGTCAGCAGGTCGTAGTCGACCAGCAGCAGCGACCTGGCATGCTCGCCATAGAAGGCTTCGCGCAGGGCGGTCCAGGCCGAGCCGACGGCCTGGTCGTGCTGGCCCAGCATCTCGACGCGGCTGTAGACGGTGCCGCGCGCGCCCAGCGCGCCGAACATGCGGGTGTGTTCGTAGGGATTGGCGCGGACCATGCGCTCGAAGCTGTCCATGATCCAGGCGACGTTGCGCACACAGGCGATGACTTTCGCATCCGGGAACAGGTCGAACACCATGGGCAGCCTGGCACACCAGGCGCGGTTGGTGTCGAACACGATTTCCCTTTCGACGTCGGCGTAGTAGGCATCGAACAGGCCGCGCATCAGCGCACGGCGCTTGTCCTTGCTCACTACCGGGCCGAATTCGCTGCCTGCGCTGACCTGCCCCAGCACGGCGCTGCACAACGCACCCACCGGGCTGGTCATTCCCGCATGGAAACGGGGATTCTGCAGCAGGATGCCGGACAGCAGGGTTGAACCCGAACGCGGCAACCCGGAGATGAAATGAAATTTACGATTGGAGCAGGGAACATTATCGGACATGTCAGCGCATCCGCCAGCAATGAATGACGGACAAATATCTGGAACGTCGATAATGAAACAAACATGTTCGTGCGGCAACAGGCCGCCGCGCTATTTGCGTGAAATGTGAAGATTTCGTAAGAGCCGTGTGGAATCTGTAGCAGTTCCGCCACAGCTTGTCACCTCAACATTCCGACTCCCGGTTATGCCGAACGCATAACCGGGAGCAACCAATGGTGATATTTCAATCACATCGAATGACATACTTTTATCAAAAAGTTTTATTGAAATCAAAACCTTAGATATAGGGTCATTCAACTGCCAGCTGCGAGTTTTAGTCCTCGATAATCGACTGAGAATTAACCACGCAGCCCTTGTGCGGGGCGCTTGCGCCGCGGGCTGCGACGCCAATCAGACGACGATGGTCTGGGCTTCGCCTTCGTTGCGGGCGCGGATCTCGCCGATGCGGTAGACGGTCTCGCCGGCAGCCTGCAGTTGGGCCATGGCGGCGTCGGCGTTTTCCTTCGACACGATCACGGTCATGCCGATGCCGCAGTTGAACACACGGTGCATCTCGGCGTCGGCCACGCCGCCATGCTGCTGCAGCCACTGGAACAGCGGCGGCAGGGTCCAGGACTTGCTGTCCAGCACGGCGGTCAGGCCATCCTGCAGCACGCGCGGGATGTTCTCGACCAGGCCACCGCCGGTGATGTGCACCAGGCCCTTCACTTCCATCGTCTGCATCAGCGCCAGCAGCGGCTTGACGTAGAGGCGGGTCGGCGCCATCAGGACATCGGCCAGCTTGCGGCCGTGGAAGTCGGCTTCCAGGTCCGGCTTGGCGACTTCGATGATCTTGCGCACCAGCGAATAGCCGTTCGAGTGGATGCCCGAGGAAGCCAGGCCCAGCACGACGTCGCCGGCGGCGATCTTGCTGCCGTCGATGATCTGCGATTTTTCCACGGCGCCGACGGCGAAGCCGGCCAGGTCGTATTCGCCGTCCGGGTACATGCCCGGCATCTCGGCGGTTTCGCCGCCCAGCAGGGCGCAGCCGGACTGTTCGCAGCCCAGGGCGATGCCCTTGACGACGGCGGTGGCGGTGGCGACGTCCAGCTTGCCGCAGGCAAAATAGTCGAGGAAGAACAGCGGCTCGGCGCCCTGCACCAGGATGTCGTTGACGCTCATGGCGACCAGGTCGATGCCGACCGTGTCGTGGCGGTTCAGCTCGAAAGCGAGCCTGAGCTTGGTGCCGACGCCGTCGGTACCGGACACGAGAACGGGCTCCTTGTACTTCTTGCTGATCTCGAACAGTCCGCCGAAGCCGCCAATGCCGCCAAGGACGCCTTCGCGCATGGTGCGCTTGGCAAACGGTTTGATCGCTTCGACCAGGGCATCGCCGGCATCGATATCGACACCGGCATCGCGGTAGGAGAGAGAAACATTAGACGGTTGGCTCATGATATTTGGCAGCAGAGGCGGTAAAATAGATAGCGGTGGATCAACTGAACGCACCCGCGTCACTGCCGGGAACGGCCAACTGGTCAATCCGCTATTTTAGCAAAACGGCCCCGCCACGACGCGAAAACAAGAACAATATGCCTTTTTTCCCTCAGCCCGGATGAGATGCAAGCCATGAAACAGCTGGTGCTCGATTTAGGCGCGGCCGAACCGGCGCAGAGCCTCGACACCTTCCAGATAGGAGCGAATGCCGAAATGGCGCACCTGATGCACCAGTTCGCGCAACGCGCCTCGCGTGAGCATTTCTGCTATCTCTGGGCCGAAACCGGCGCCGGCAAGACCCACATCCTGCACGGCCTGGCCGCCACGCCCGGCTCGCGCTATATCGCCTTCGACGCCGATACCGAGCAGTTCACCTACACGCCGGACACCAGCCTCTACCTGGTGGACGACATCGACCGCCTGACGCCGGAACGCCAGATCGACGCCTTCGCCCTGTTCAACCAGGTGCGCGAGCACCGCGCCTACATGGTCTGCGCGGGCCCGGTGCCGCCGGCCGTGCTGCCGGTGCGCGAAGACCTGCGTACCCGCATGGGCTGGGGCCTGGTGTACCAGATCCACGGCCTGTCGGACGACGAGAAGATCGCCGCCCTCACCCAGGCCGCCGAGGCGCGCGGTTTGACGCTGTCGGCGAGCGTGTTACCCTATTTGCTGTCCCATTTCAAGCGCGACATGCGCTCCCTGTCGACCATGCTGGACGCCCTCGACCAGTATTCGCTCGAGACCCAGCGCCCGGTCACGCTGCCCCTGCTGCGTGACCTGCTGCTGCAGGGAAACCCGCAAAACGAATCCAAAGAATGAGCAACCTCGCGCTGTTTGACCTCGACCATACCCTGCTGCCGCTCGACTCCGACTTCGAGTGGGGCCAGTTCCTGGTACGGAACAAGGTGGTCGACTGCGACGCCTACCAGCGCCGCAACGAAGAATTCTTCAACCAGTACCAGGCCGGCACCCTCGACCCGGTCGAATACCTCGAGTTCGCCCTCGGCACCCTGGCCGGTTTCGACCCGGCACGCCTGGCGGACCTGCACGCGCAGTACATGCGCGAAGTGATCGAGCCGGCGATCCGTCCCAAGGCGCTGGAACTGCTGCGGCGCCACCGCGACGCCGGCGACCTGGTGGCCATCATCACCGCCACCAACGGCTGGCTGACGGCGCCGATCGCGCGGGCACTCGATGTCGAGCACCTGATCGCGGCGCGCCCGCACTTGGACGAACGCGGCCATCCCACCGGCAAGCTGCTCGGCACACCGACCCAGGGCCACGGCAAGGTCACCCACATGCACGCCTGGCTGGAGAGCCTGGGCAAGCCCTTCGACGGCTTCGAGCGCAGTTATTTCTACAGCGACTCGCACAACGACATCCCGCTGCTGTCCGTCGTTTCGCACCCGGTGGCGACCAACCCGAGCGCCAAACTGGCCCAACACGCAAGCGCCCATGGCTGGCCTTTACTCCATCTGTTCAATGATTAAAAAATTCATCCGCAAGATCCTTGGCGTGAAAGACCAGCGCGATCCCACCCAGCCCGTGATCCTCGGCCCGGCCGAGCATGGCATCGACCCGAAACTGCTGTCGCCGAACGCGGTGCGCGTCACCCAGACCCTGCAGGAAGCCGGCTTCAAAGCCTTCGTGGTCGGCGGCGCCGTGCGCGACCTGCTGCTGGGCGTGAAGCCGAAGGACTTCGACATCGCCACCGACGCCACCCCGGAAGAGGTGAAAAAGCTGTTCCGGCGCGCCTTCATCATCGGCCGCCGCTTCCAGATCGTGCACGTGATGTTCGGCCAGGAGTTGCTGGAGGTGACCACCTTCCGCGGCAACGCCAGGACCGACGCGCCGAAGGACGAGCACGGCCGCGTCCTGCGCGACAATAACTTCGGTCCCCAGCACGAAGACGCCGAGCGCCGCGACTTCACCATCAACGCCATGTACTACGACCCGGCGACCCAGTCGGTGCTCGACTACCACGGCGGCATCCAGGACATCCGCGACAAGGTCCTGCGCATCATCGGCCAGCCGGAAGCGCGCTACCGCGAAGACCCGGTGCGCATGCTGCGCGTGGTGCGCTTTGCCGCCAAGCTGCAGTTCACGATCGAGCCCGCCACCCGCGCGCCGATCCCGGTGATGGCGCCGCTCATCAACAACGTGCCGGCCGCGCGCGTGTTCGACGAGATGCTGAAACTCCTGCAATCCGGCCACTCGCTGGCCTGCCTGAAGGAGCTGCGCGCCTCCGGCCTGCATCACGGCCTGCTGCCGCTGCTGGATGTGGTGCTGGAACAGCCGATCGGCATGAAGTTCGTGACCCTGGCGCTGGAATCGACCGACGCCCGCGTTCGTGCCGGCAAGGGCGTCTCGGCCGGTTTCCTGTTCGCTTCCCTGCTGTGGCACCAGGTGCTGGAAAAGTGGAACGCCTACCGCGCCGCCGGCGAATCGGCGATCCCGGCCCTGCACCTGGCCGCCGACGACGTGCTGGACAACCAGACCGACAGCCTGGCCCTGCAGCGCCGCATCGCCACCGACATGCGCGACATCTGGGCGATGCAGCCGCGCTTCGAACGCCGCACCGGCAAGGCGCCCTACAAGCTGCTCGAACACCCGCGCTTCCGCGCCGGCTTCGACTTCCTGCTGCTGCGCTGCGAATCGGGCGAGCTCGATGCGGAGCTGGGCAACTGGTGGGCCACCTTCTATGCCGGCGACATCGCCGAGCGCGAGCGCCTGATCAACTCGGCCCGCGAACCGCTGGGCGGCGAGAAGAAGAAGCGCCCGCGCCGCCGCGGCCCGCGCAAGACCGGTGACGGCGACTCTGCAGTCCAGTTCGACGCCGGTGCGCAGGCCGCATCGGGACCGGACGGCGAATGAGTTCCTGGATCGGCATCGGCGCCAACCTGGGCGATGCCAGTGCAAACGTCCTCGACGCGCTGGAGCGCCTGGCCTGGGTGCCGGGCGTGCGCCTGCTGCGCGCCTCGTCGCTGTACCGCACCGCGCCCATCGATTCCTCGGGCGCCGATTACGTCAACGCGGTGGCGGAAGTCGACACATCGCTGAGCGCCCGCGCATTGCTGGCCGCCCTGCACGGCATCGAACAGGCCCACGGCCGCGAACGCCCCTACCGCAACGCCCCGCGCACCCTCGATCTCGACCTGCTGCTGTACGACGACGAGGTCATCGCTGATGCGCCTTCCCTGCTGGTGCCCCACCCGCGCATGCACGAGCGCGCCTTCGTGCTGGCACCGCTGGCCGAGCTGGCGCCCGGGCTCTTGATTCCCGGCCGCGGCCGCGTGGCGGACCTGCTGCCAGGCGTGGCCGACCAGGCCATCGAAAAGATCCGCTGACCAGCACTAGCCGCCGATATTGCGGAAGGGATCGAGCGCCAGGTCGATCAGCCTGCGCTCGCGCACGACGATCTCGGCCACGGCCGTCATCCCGTAGCGCAAGGGATAGACTGTGTCGCCCACGGTGTAGTGATCCTGGTCCAGCGCCACCCGGCCTTCGTAGACCGGCTGTTTGCTCTGCTGGGAAGGCTTGGTCGCCGGGGCGATGAATTGCAGGGTCCCGTGGATCAGGCCATAGCGCTGGTAGGGAAACGCATTGAATTTCAATTGCACCGGCAGCCCTTCGCGCAGGAAGCCGCGGTCGTGCTCGGCGATTTCGACCTTCAGGATCGGCCTTGCATTCTTCGGCGCGATGCCGCCCAGTGGAGAATTGGCCTGGATCTTGTCGCCGGGCTGGGTCGAGGTGACGTCGGTGATCACGCCGTCGACAGGCGCGACGATGAGCAGGAAGTTCTCCTTGTCGATATTCTCGAACTTGATGCGGGCGGCGGCGTCGGCCACCAGGCGTGCCGTCTGCACCTGCAGGCGCATCTTGTCCTCGGCATTGTCCATCTCGCGCTCCGCCGCTTCCAGTTGCAGGCGCAGCTTGGACAATTCCTGGCCGCTCGTTTCGAGCTCCGAGCGCGCCTGGGTCGCTTCGACGCCTTGCCTCGCGCCCAGCTCGGCAATGCGCGACTGCGCCACGCGCACCGCATTGTCGGCCGCCAGCAAGGCGTTTTTCTTGCTTTCGACCTGCAACTGCGACACGCCGCCGCCGCCCGGCATCGCGAACAGGCGCGCATACTTGTCGGCTTCGTCCTTCGCCGCATCGCGCGCACGCCGGGCCTCGTCGAGGTTGGCACGTGCTTCCTGCTGCTGGGCAGCCTGGCCCTGCGACAGCCTGCTGGTGCCCTGGGCGAGGCGCTGCTGGTGCTGGCGTTCCTCGACCGCGACGGCCTCCTTCAGGGCGGCGACACGGTGTTCCATCAGCGCTTTCTTTTCAGGAAACTCCTTCCAGTCGCGTTCTGCGTCCTCGAGCTTCAAACGCGCTTCCAGCGCATTCTTCGCAGCCTCGATGGCGCCGCGGGCGTACAGCCGCGCGACGACGTCGCCCTTGTTCACCGGCTGGCCCTCGGCGATGTAGATATTGCTCAGTTCTCCATCGATGGGCGCATACAGGCGCCGCACCTCGGACGCGGGCCCGAGCGCGCCGCCAGCCGTCACCAGGACGTCGGCATGGCCGAAGAAGGACCAGACCAGCGCCGTCAACACCAGCGCGACCATGGCGTAGACCAGGGCTTGCGTGAAGCGCCACGGCACCGCGGTGAGGATGCCGATGCCTTCGGCGCTATGGTCCTCGAGCGCCTGGCTCAGCGGCGCCATCGGCTTCGGCTTCAGGCTTGGCAGCTTCATGGTTGGCAGCTTCATGGTTGGCCTCCTGCAATGCGAGCTTGCGGATATCGCTGAGCGCGGCGGCATAGGCGTCACGGTATGCAGGCACGTGGGCGGACATGAGCGCAAAGGCACGCTGGTGGGCGTCGCCCTGGTCTTCCCACTGCCTGAGGAACTGGCGGATCCGCGCCGCATCCGCCTCGTCGCGTACCGGCGCCTGGGCGCCGCCCCGCGCCGCCGTGAAAGCGCGCAGCTGGCCGATCCAGTCGAGCTCCGCCAACAGCGGTAAGAGCTCGGGATTGCGGCGGCCATGCCGGCGCATGTCGGCAAGCTGGGCCGTCGCGCGCTGGAACTGGCCTTTGTCGATCGCCGCCATCCACGGCGGCAATCCGGCCTTGATCTGGGCTTCGGTGTCGAGTGCGCGCAGGCGGGCGTTGTCCGGATCCTCGTCCAGCGCCGCCGCGGCGACGGCCGCCGCCCGTACGTAATTGCCGCCGGCCAGCAGCTCAGCGGTCTCGCTTTCGGCACCGCCGCCACGCACCAGCATCCATCCGAGCAGGACGACCGGCGCCAACGCGGCAATGCGCCACCTTACCGGCACCTGGGCCGCCATGGCCCTCAGCCGGCCACGACCGGCGGGCCGAGGGTCGGGCGCCGGACCGTCCGCCGCAGCGGCGGCGGCCCGCTCATCCTGCACGGGAGCGGGCTCGACGCAAAAGATGTCCAGGAAGGAATCCGCAGCCTCGACGAAAGTCGTCCGGTCCGCATCTGCCGCCACGGGCACCTGGGTCACGCCGATGCGCGTGGGCGCCGCGTCGGGCAGGGATGCATCCCATTGCATGGAGACGCGATAGACGAAGTGCCGGCCGCCGAACGCGAGCGTATCGCCTTCGTGCAGCGGCACCGCCTGTTCCTCGATGCGGCTGGCGTTGACGAAAGTGCCGTTGGTGCTGCCCAGGTCTTCGATGAAGGGTTCCCCGCCCTTGAGGAAGATGTGCGCGTGGCGGCGCGACAGATAATTCACCTGCGCCGGCTCGCTGTCGCGGTAGCGCGCGAAGGTGTCTTCCGCCTTGCCGATCAGGAAAGGAAACTCCGTGACGACGATGGTCTGCAGCGCCGATTCGTCATGGCCGGGCGCCAGGGTCAGGCTGACCAGGCGCGCGCGTGGCGATGCCGCCGGCCCCTGCTCCAGGCATACGCGGAACTTCAGCACCTTGCCGAGTCCCAGCACGTCGCCGCTGTGCAGGGTGGCGATCGCCGTCCTGACCGGAACGCCGTTGACGCTGGTGCCGTTCGTGCTGCCGAGATCCGCAAGGTAGACCGTGTCGTGTTCGCAAAAGAGGCGGGCATGGCGGCGCGACAGTTCGGAGGCGAGCTCGGGCGGATAGGCATCGAACGGCGCTTCCGCGCGGCCGATCGCGAACAGGCTGTCGTGGATCCGGATCGGCGCCAGCTCCGGATGCGAAACAGGTTCGAGCACGATCCGCACCGCCGTTCCCGTCGCGGAGCGGGCAGCGGCGATCGTGAGATCGGGCATCATGGCCTTGGGCCCCGTTCAGTTGCGCGCCGCACTGCGCACATCCACCGCCGGCCAGCCGCCGCCCAGCGCCTTGTACAGGGTCACGGTGTCGGACAGGATCTGCTGGTGATTGGCCAGCAGTGCCAGCTGCGCCCCCAGCAGGGAGCGCTCGGCTTCGAACACATCCAGCTGCGATACCACGCCCTCTTTCAACTGGGCTTCCACCTGCGCGGCGACGATGCCCAGGCGCTCCGCCTGCTGCTGCAGCTCGTCCCGCTGGCGCCGGTGCGCATCGAGATTGACGAGGGCGTTCTCGACTTCCTCGAACGCGTCCATCACGACCTTCCGGTACTGCTGCTCGGCCACCTCGTTGTTGGCCTGGCTCGTTTTCAGGTGCGCCTTGACGGCGGGGTCGAAGATCGGGAAATTGATGCTCGGGAGCAGGCCAAAGGTAAACGACTTGAGCAGCGAGCCGAGCGCGAAGCTGGACGTGCCGCCACGGCCGGTCAGGCTGATGGACGGCAGCTGGGCCAGCTTGGCCTGGCCGACCAGGTCGTAGGATTCGAGCACGCGGTATTCGGCAGCCACGATGTCGGGACGGCGCTTGAGCAGTTCCGACGGCAGGCCCTCGGGTACGGCGGGCAGATGCACCCGCTCCTGCAGCGAGCCGGTGGGCAGGCTGAAGTTCCCGGCCGGTACGCCGAGCAGGGTTGCCAGCGCATTCCCGGACAGCGCGCGCAGGCGGCCGAGCTCGATCAAGTCATTGTTCAGGCGGTTGATCTCCGCGCGCTGCTGCAGCACGCGCGTCAGCGGCAGCAGGCCCTGCTGCTGCATCGCTTCGTAGGTCGCCAGGATCTGCCTGTTCTTTTCCAGAGTCCTTCCCTGCTGGGCCAGCTGTTCGTCGAACTGCAGGATCTGGAAATACGTCGTCGCCACCTCCGATGCCAGCGTCAGGTAGCCCGCGCGCCAGTCGGCCTCGGTGGCGCGGAATTCCGCGGTCTGCGCATCGGCCCCCTTGGCCACCTTGCCCCAGATGTCGACGTCCCAGTTGACCTGAGTGCCAAGGCTGTACTGCTTGGTGAACTTCTGGCCGGTACTCTTTTCGAAGCTGGCACCGGCGCCGGCGTCCAGCGTGGGCAGGGCCCCGGCCCGCGCCTCGTCGATCTGCGCGCCGGCGACCCTGGTGCGCGCCGCCAGGATCTTGAGATCGACGTTGTCGCGCACCGCGCGCTCGACCAGCCGGTCCAGGTCCGGGTCGCGGAAGCCCTTCCACCAGTCCTGTTCGATCATTGCCGCCGGCGCCACCGGCAGGGCCCGGCCGCTTGCCCAGGCCGTCTTGGCCGGGCTATCCGGGCGCTGGTAGGGCTTCATGCTGACGTCGGCGCAGCCGCACAGGAACACGGCCGCGATGCCGGCCGTGGCGGCCGCTACCGGGTGGATCCTGTTGCAGGGGAATAGCGTCCTCATGGCTCACCTCGTCTGCCATGCCTTCGAGTCGACGAAGACCTTGAACAGGCGTCCGTCCAGGTGGCCGGCGCGGCACTCTTCGGCGATCAGGTCGAGCGCACGCTCGGCCGGAACCGCCTGCTTGTACGGCCGATCGCGTGCCGTCAGCGCGTCGTAGATGTCGCTGATCGTCAGGATGCGCGTCTGCAGGCTGATCTCCGCACCGCGCAGCCCCATCGGATAGCCGGTTCCGTCGAGCTTTTCGTGGTGGCCATGGGCGATCGCCGGCACGCCTGCCAGCTCGCGCGTCCAGGGAATCAGGATCAGGAAGGAATACGAGTCGGCCACGTGGGCTTCGATCTGCCGCCGCTCATCCGGGGTCAGGCAACCCTTGCCGATGCTGAGCGCGGCGAATTCCGCGTCGTCGAGCAGACGGAAGGACGGATCGCCGGTGCCCGCGCACACATGGTCGCGGATCGCACCCAGCCCCTCCGGCACCGTTGCGTGCGAGACCGATGGTTCGTTGGCCCGTATGATCAGCGCGAGGAACTCGTCGAGGCGCTCGTCCTCCTCGGCCAGCTGCGCCACGATGCGCTCGCGCTCGCGGCGCAGGTCGGCCGCGCCCAGTTCGCCGCTCAGCTGCCGCTCCGTCAGGCTGCGCCAGGCATGGCGTTCGAGGCAGGCGCGGGCATAACGGAAGCGCTGTTCCAGCAGGCGCATGTCGGCGTGGTGCAGTTTCTTTTCCTTGCGCAGCACGTGTTCGCGCACGCCGACCTTGCCGAAATCGTGCAGCAGCGCGGCATAGCGGATCTCGCGCAGCTGGGCCGGCGTGAAAGCGGCGCCGCGCAGTTCCGGATCGTTGGCATGCTCCAGCGCCACGGCCAGGTTTTCGGCGTAGCCGGCGACCCGGAACGAATGCCCGGCCGTGACCGGATCGCGCTCCTCGATCGCCTGTACCGACGCGCACACGAAGCCGTCGAGCAGGCCCTTGATATCGGAATACAGCTGGAAGTTTTTCAGGGTAACCGCGGTCTCCGCGCAGACGCCGCTGAGGATCTCCAGGTCGGCTTCCTGGAACGCATGCGGATCGGACGAGGTGTCGACCTGGATCAGGCCGAGGACTTCGTCGCCCAGGATCAGCGGCGCACACATCACGCTCAGGATCGCCTGGGCAATGATCGACTCGTGCGCGCCATAGTGGCGGTCCGCGAGCGTATCGACGGACAGGATCGCCCGCTTGCGGCCCAGCACTTCGTCGACGATGGTACGCGAGATCCTTATCTGGGCGGGATCTTCCACGATCCCGCCGCGGCGGCGCGCGGCGACCGGCTGCGGCGGGTCGCGTTCGCTGCCGCGCAGCATGATGAAGGCGCGCTCGGCCAGCGGGAACAGGTCGAAGATGAAATTCATCAGCTTTTCGATCAGCGTGTCCTGATCGGTGACGACACCCAGGGCGATACCGACCTGGGCCATCGCATGCAGCCGGTGCACCGTGTTCTCGAGATCGCCACGGCCGGCGCTGCTGGTATCCACCACGGGCGCGAACTGCGTGGCGTCCACCGAGCGCGTGATCACCGCGGATGCGGCGCCGCGCTCGGGCAGCAGCAGGGAGTGGAACACGAGGTGGGCGGACGCCAGCGCCAGTTCGTCGCCTTCGGCCAGCACGCGCCAGGCGCCGGGCGCGAGGCGCTCGCCGGACACGAAGGTACCGTTGCGCGAATGCAGATCCTCGACGAAATAACTGGCGCCGCGGCGCCGGATGCGCGCATGCCGCCGGCTGACCGTCTGTTCGGGGATGCAGACGTACCTGTCGGAGGCCAGCGCATCCTGCGGGTTGCGCCCGACCACCGCCTCCTCATGCAGCGGGAACACGGCCGGCTTGCCGGGCTCCGCTCCCATCCATTCCAGGTAAGCCCGGACCGGGCCGCTCGATGCGGAAAATGGCGTGTTCGGTTCCATGTGACTGCTTCATCTGACCGTGATCGTGATCTTTTTGGAGACCACCGGCGGCGTGTGGACCATGTGGTTTTCGTCGCCCATCACCAGTTGCAGCGTATGCCTCCCCGGCGGCAGTTCGAGCATCGTCTCGGTCTCGCCCGCGCCGAAATGCAGGTGGTTGCGGTCCGACGGGATCTGCTGCCCGGCCGCCGGCGGATCGGCATCGACCAGCAGGTGGTGGTGCCCGGTATTCTTGAACGCCACGCCCTTCGGCGCGACGCCCATGTTGCGCAGCCCGAACCATACGCGGAAAGGCTTGCCGGCCGGGAGCACCGCGCCATCGGACGGCCAGCCGATGTAGCAGTAGGCATTGCTCGGCGCGTCGGTCGAACCGGCCGGCGCGCTGGCCAGGATGGCCGCCACGGCGACGGCGACGGGGAACAGGTTGCGCATGGTGGTCTCCAGCGGCTTCGACAGCTATCGCACGGTAATGGTGATCTTCTTCGACATGATGGGTGGCGCGTGCGGAATGTGGTCCTTGTCGCCCAGCAGCAATTGCAAGGTATGCGTCCCGGGCGGCAGCTCGACACGGGCTTCGGTTTCGCCGGCGCCGAAATGCAGGTGGTTGCGATCGTTCGGGATCGGTTCCGTCATCGGCGGCGGGTCGGTATCGATCAGCAGATGATGGTGGCCGGTGTGCGTCACCGCGGTCCCCTTGGGTGCGACACCCATGTTACGCAGGCCCATTCGCACCCAGAACTTGCCGCCGTTGATGACCGTGCCGTCGTGCGGCCAGATGAAATACACCTGGGCATTTTCCGGAGCGGGAGTCGGGGTGGCGGCAGCGGTGGTGCCGGCATGCAGGGTCGCCGCCAGCAATAAAGGAAAAACCAAAGGAAAGCGCATGATCGATAGCTCCCGAGTAGGGCTGACTGAGGTGCGCGTCAATACTTCTAAATCTGGCACACTCTCGGTCAGATCGCAAGGTACTTCTGTCGAACACAGGCGAACGGAGCGCGCTCATGTGGCAAACACCCTGGAAGGTTTGCGTACTGGCCGGGTTGGCCTGGGCATGCAATGCCGCTGCCCAGGACCATCTGCCGCGGATCCAGCTCGCAGGTGTCGTTCCGAAGAACAGCGCCGAGCAGTTCGAACTGGCGTTCTGGAACTCGGTCAAGGACAGCAACCAGATCAGCGATTACGAGGCCTATTTGAAGGCCTATCCGAAAGGGAAGTTCGTGGCGCTCGCGCAGGCGCGGATCGCCACCCTGCGCGCGGCGCAGGCGCAGGCGGCGGGATCCGCCTCGCCGCCGCCGAGTCCGAAACAGGCTCCCGCCAAGGCGCCAGACACGGCCGCACGGACGCCGCCCGCCAAGGCCGCGCCGGCAGGACCTGCGGCAGGCGTTGCCGCCCCCGCGGCCGGCGCCGCCGCATCCGGCACCGACATCAAGGATTGCACAGCCTGTCCCGTGCTCGTGTCCCTGCCCGGCGGTACCTTCTCCATGGGGAACAACACGAGCGACCCCAGCGAAAAACCGGCGCACCAGGTCACCATCGATGCGCCGTTCGCGATCGGACGCTATGAAGTCTCGGTACAGCAATGGAATGCCTGCGCCGCCGCCGGCGCTTGCCAGAAGATCGCCGTGCCGGTCGGCGCAAGCCCGAACGCACCGATGCGCGATGTCAGCTGGGACGATGCCCAGCAGTACGTCAAGTGGCTCGGCGCCATCAGCGGCAAGCCTTATCGCCTGCCCACCGAGGCGGAATGGGAATTCGCTGCCCGCGGCGGCACCACGACCCGCTACTGGTGGGGTGAGCAAATGGCGCAAGGCAAGGCCAATTGCAAGGAATGCGGAAAGCCATGGACCGAGGATGCACCGGCGAATGTCGGCAGTTTCGCTGCCAACCCCTATGGGCTGTACGACACCAGCGGCGGCGTGTGGGAGTGGGTCGCCGACTGCTGGCACAACAACTACAAGGGCGCCCCGGCCAACGCTCGCGCCTGGGACGAACCGGATTGCCGCGTACGCGTCATCCGTGGCGGATCGTGGCGCGAAGGCGCCTCGTACATGGTCACCTCCACGCGCTTCAAGTACGACGCCAGCGTGCGTCATTCGCAGAACGGCTTCCGGGTTGCGCGCAGCCTCAAATGATGCGCGGCCTGCACGGCTAGGGCTTGCGCGGACGGGTATGGATCGGCAGGAACTCGACCGCGATCTTGCCGGCGCCGCTGTGCGCCCGGATTTGCTCCAGGCGCCTGGCGGCATCGGCCAGGTAGGCGGCGGCGGGCTCGGACACAGGCCGGGGCGCATCGAACAGCACCGTCGGCGTCGTCACCAGTACCACCAGTTCTGCACCGAAGGGCTTGCCGATCCCCCATTCACCCAGGCTGCCGACCGTCGCCGTGTAGTTCGGCGGCGCCCGGTTGTCATGCGCGCGCACATTCGGCAGCAGGTGGGTGACGCTGCCATCGAGCGAATAATAGTCGACCGTGATGAAGGACTCGGCCGCCGGGGTGGTCACGTCGACCATCAGCGAATCGCCTTCGGTTAGCACGGCATCCGGCCCGTGCCCGGCACCGGCAAGACGGATGGCGGCGCCGCCGCCGGCCTGGCGATAGGCCGACCAGTACGGTCCGAGCGTCGAGATCACGCCACACCTGGCCTGGTCCACCAGCCTGACGTCGAGATTCACGCTCGATACACCCGGCACCGCGGCAAGCTCGTCCTTCAAGCCGGCCTGCCCCGGCGGTGTCGACAGGTAGCCATGTACCGTCACCGCATGGCCATCGACGGCGCCCACCAGTGCCGCGCAGGGGATCTTCCCCAGCGTCGAGGCAATCGCGGCTGCCGTCGGCGCAGGTACAGGCGTCGGTGCGGGGGCGGCTGGCGTCGGCGCGGGTAGGGCCGCGGGCGGCGCAGCCTGTTCCTGGGCCGTCGCCGGCGGCGGTGCCGCGGCAGTCGCCTGCGTGCGTGGCTTCGCGCCCAGGTAGTGCCAGCCGACTGCGCCCAGCGCGGCGATCGCAAGGATGCCCGCCGCCACCCCGGCCGCCAGGCCGTAACGCTGTACCGATGCGCCGGTGCCGAAATCGTGCAGGAAGCGCTCGACCGTGGGTGTGCGCGTATTGCGCTCCAGGGCCAGGCCGCACTTCAGTGCATGCCACGGTCCGCGCGCCAATCCGGCCGGCCGCTGCGGTTTCATGCCGGCGCCGCGCGCCTGCAGGGCGGAGACGCCGTTGAACGGGTGGTGGCCCGTCAGCAACTCGTAGGCGATGCAGGCCAGCGCATAGATATCGTCGCGCGGATCGGGGTCGAGGTGCTCCAGCATCTCGGGACTCGCGTAGGCCGGTGTGAGGGCGCCCAGGCTGCCGGGATCGAATACCGTGACATCGACATCCTCTTCGGTTTTCTGGAACACGCGCGCGATCCCGAAATCGATGACCTTGACGTTGCCCGACTCGGTCAGGAACACATTGCCGGGCTTGAAGTCGCAATGGACGAAGCCGCGCCCGTGCGCGTAGGCCAGCGCATTGCCCATGCCAGTCACGATGCGCAGCACGTCCGCGTATGGCATGCCGGCGAAGCCCGGCGCACGCAGCACCTGGCTGAGGGCCTTGCCCTTCAGGTATTCCATGGTCAGGTAGACCATCGGACCGTCGCGGTCGAAATCGTAGACCGACACGATGTTCGGATGCGCCAGCGCCTGTGCCTTGCGTGCCTCGCGCTGCAAGGCGATCAGGGACTTCGGGTGGCCACGGAACTGGACGTTCAATACCTTGATGGCGATATAGGGCTTGCGATCCGACGCCTCCAGCTTGCGCAGGTCGAGCGCCTTGTACACGGTTCCCATTCCACCGAAGCCGATGCACTCCTCCAGCACGAAGCGGTTGTTCAGCGTATCGCCGACGCCTTTCATGCGTTCGGGCTCGGGATCGACATCGCCGTCGTATTCGCGCGAGGGCGGTAGAGGGTCGCGCATGGTGTACGCGCCGGGCCGGGTCTGGACAAAGGTGTCGTCGCCCCCCTTGTGCTGGCGCGCGACGATCAGGCGCTCGATGCGGTGCTGGATTTCCGTATAGACATCGCCCGGCAGCGGCTTGCGCGCATGCTCTTCGCTCAGGACCTCGAGCAGGCGGCCCACGCTCTCGGGCGCACTCTCGAGCACGCGATCGACCTCGGCAAAGAATTCGGCACGCGGCAAGGTGCCGGACTGCAGTTGCCGGATCGCGTGAGCGAGGCTATCCATGGTTGTGTTTGTTAGATCCCGGGGCGTTTATTGAGACTAGCATGAAAGCCCGGATGATCAAGTCCTGTCGCACGCCGGGATGTGGGTTCGCGCCGAACAGGCCCATAAAAGTGTTGGGTCCGGGCCATCACCGGCGATGCCTGCGGCCGCTTCCTCCGATGCCGTGAACGGCTGAGAATAAGAATAAAAACCCCTTTAATTTCAATAACTTGCGTTTTAATTGGTGACACTCGAACGAAGCTGGCACGCATCCTGCTGATAGTCCATCGAGCGCAAATCAAATGCCTCAACCAACCAACCGACATCCAAGGAGATTTACCATGAAAACCCTGATCATCACCGACCTGGCCCACACCGACAAACTGGACCGCGCAGCCA